>JALNYF010000096.1 GCA_023229985.1 Bacteroidales bacterium
AACCGGTCGTGGTTTGATCGTAATCATAGGCAACTGTCGATGCATCTAATGTTCTCGTTTCACCATCAAACCTGCTTCCGCGTGCAGAAGTCATGTCACCATCCTGAGAAAAAACGCCTTGAGCGGACTCTATGTTCTTTGTCATGTCTTTTCCGGAAAATCTGTATCGCAATTTTTCATAACGAATTTCTTTCAACGACATTTTGGGATAAATTTTGGAAGCATCCTGATGATTGGTATAAATGGGCTCAGTGGTAATGTTGTTAAAATCAAGACAACCATATAATTTAGTGGTGAAAGACGAACTGAAATCAGGAAATTTATTATAATTAGGATATTCTATGATTTTATCCAAACTAATGTCATACATACAAGCCAACACCTCCACCGGAATTTGCGCCGTGGAATCACTATATTTCACCGTCAAACGCCAACTTTCTTTATTACCCGGGTTCATCAAACGAGAATAATGCGACCATTGCATTTTCAAGGGACCATATTTTTTGAGCAAAGCATATAAACGTAGCGTATCAACAGCCATACAGGAAGCAGAATGGGTAAACACCTCGCCACATTTTACAACCAAAACATTCAATTTCAACTCCGACATATAATCCACATCGGTTATTTTGATTGAATCTGTAACTATTTGTTTATCTTTCAATTGTACTTCTCCGACTTTTATCAATTTATTGGAAAGAAATAATTCGTAATGTGCAATGGCATCATCCAAGCAGCTGCCGAACGCAAAATGCGCGTACTGCCCATTCTGAACCTCACTCTCAGGGAAAACGGCATACGATTCGCGCGTCGGCATACTTTGCTCGTTATTGAGCAGTTGAAAATAGGAGATTGCGCGTGCGGTATCGCCATACTTGTCCACCGTATAAGCACGAACTACATAGTCCCCCAATAACCAGCCACTTGGATCAAACTGTAGCTTTCCGGGTTGAGTCTTCAATGAAATCATTGGGAGGTCTTCTTTCCATAATGTTTTATCGCACAACTCCTCGCGAAATGTAAATTCGGGGAAATAGCGTGCATATTCCTCGTCGGTGTACATGGGAAATTCCGGTTTCGGCTGCGAAAACAAAAAGTAGTATTTGTCGGGAGACTGCAAGCGGGAAATGGTAACTGTAACTTCCTTATTGACAGGGTTATTTTGTCCGTTTGTGGCGGTCATCTCCATCTTCAACGTACTATCAAACGAGGTATTAACAATTTCGGGAAGTCGTAAAGAAAGTAACAACGATTGCACAGGAGTCACGAGATATATTTGCGAAGACGATTGCGTTTCCCCGTTTATGTCAGTCGCATCAACCTGAATGTGTGAATAAAATTTCGAGGGAATGAATACATCAAATTTGCCCTTTTCGTCTGAAACAGTCTGATAATTAGCAGTATTACCATCCCATTCGTAACGCACCAAAATATCAGCACCCTGGATCGGGGCACCCGTGTAGGAGATTACCTGACCGCTGATCGGCACCGAATCATTAAGCCGGTATTCCTCTTTGATAGAATCCAACAAAACTTCAAAAGTAGGACGTTTATACTCTTCAACAGAAAATGAAAGACTATTGCTAAGATACCGCCGTTTGTCCGAACGAACCTCTACCTCATAATTTCCCAACAACGCTTGGGAAGGTAACTTAAATTCACAATTTACGCTTCCAAAAGAGTTCGTCACCAATTGCTTAGTCGTAATCGTTCGATAATTATCATCGTATAAAACAACCGTTACGGGCGCATCACTTAAAACCTTTTTCCTATCTGTGATAACTGCCTTTACATAGACGGTCTGTCCTGGGCGATATACCGCTCTATCGGTAAAAAGAAAACATGGATTATCGCGATAATAGCGACGATGATAATTGCGACGATAATAATTGTAAGTCGATGCATAACAAGATTGTACATCATTTTTATGAAAAGCTGCCTTAAAGCTGCCTTGAGTCAGATTATTAATCGGAAAAAGGGCATTTCCATGTTTGTTGGTGATATGGATAGCAAATGGATAGAGAAATAAAACCCGTGGCAATGCCTCACCGCTCCACGCATCAAACGCCCACATATTCCACTTTTTTTCATGAATGTTCGTAGAGACCACCTGCCCAATAGAAACTTTTAATTCGCTAATAGAAAGCACATTATTAGAATCAATCACAGGCGAATCATGAAAAACAAGGTAATAGTCGCCAACGGGGAGGCTGTCCAAGAAAATATCGGCGTGCAATGACTGCATGGAGATGGTGCTGTTCAAACGAAAAGTGTCGGTACGAACTTTGCGAAAGCGGTCGGAGAGGAGCATATCCATTTGTACAGAATCCAAATATTTATAATAATTCAATAACTTTCTTCTTGCTAACGGGATAGTCCTTCTCGGATGTTTGGGTTGTAAGATAGTTACATAAACAGAATCGATATTGCTATAAAGAACGGGACATAATAATTTTTTACCCGGGTAGAGCGGAGTCATCCTACTGAGTGAAAGCAATTTGTTATGTAACTCCCGAAGATAATATTGTGCATTAACGGCATAAACCGGATGTGACGTATGACTAACCAACTGAAACAAGCTGTCACACTGCTGCAGTAATCTTTCATTTTGAGAAACCGTATTCCTTTGAGGCAGTTGAATGGCAAGTCTCCAATAAACCAAAGCACGTTCATAACGTAGCGGGGTTAAATCGGCACCCCCATAAAATGCTTCTATATTATCAAGGGCAGTCAATAACAACGAATCAGGAATAAAATATTTTTTTAAAAAATTAATTTTACACAATTCATAATCCACACTTACATCTTGATTCGGAGCATATTGTGCGTGAACTAATAAAGCGCGTTGTAAGACAGAGAAATACGGTATGTTCAGCGTATCTTGTGTGAAATCCATTTTCAAAAAGAAATCGGGGCGAATCAATTCATCAAAATGCTGCCGAACATATTGTTCCACTTTGATTGCATGTTCGTTATCACTTTGATAATAAGAGAGTTCATCATAATCCCACCGATCATATTGTTCCATATTGAGTCCATATTTGTTGTCATTTTCAAAATAGAACAACTGTGATTGCGCCAAAAAATCTAACAAAGTGGGACGCAGATAGCGGTATTGTGGGAGCGCATCCACCATAAACTGAAACGTATCCATTGGAATGGTCGCAAGCTGTTGCGGGTGGTCGGTAAGTCGTAGCATGTGCTCTTTCGCCAAATTAGCTATATTGTCCGCGCTCCAAAAATCTAAATTGGCAAGATTTTCATTTTTCACCTCATTGCGGTATATCAGGGTGTAACGATTTTGATACAAATAGGTTTTAAGACAATAGCCCATCATCAGATGGTACAGATTGGCATACGGAGCCGTTGCGCCCTGCATCACCGAATCCACGTACAAAATTGCCGTTTTTGTATGATGTTCGTCATAGAGGGCAAGCAGTTGGGTTTTCTCAAAATGGACGCGAAAACGCAAGTATTCGTCATTTTGATTATCTGCATATTTCAAATACTTATCTAACAAAATACTTGCCGATTTTGGTTTATTATCCGCAAGATAATTTTTAAAACTTTCCCAATTTACCTCGATTTTTTGGGCATAAATAGAGGGAAAAACGAACAAACAGCAAAGAAAAATGCTTACAAAAATGATTTGTTTCTTCATCATGGGGATTTTTATGTTGATAAAAGAGCAAGAATAATTGCGGCAAAGTTAGCAAAAAAATGATAGTAATGATTTTATTATCAATAAAATTTGCTGTGTTCCCATCTCATTTAGTGCTTTCCGCTAAAAAATATAAATTATTGAGCAGTTTATGATTTATTATATTTGTACGCCTTAGATTTTCGAGCAATCCTTTTCCTATAAACGTTTGAACCCTTCGGGTTCAGAATATTTCGTAATGTTATTTCTTCGGATTAAATGAATACTTTCAGGGTAGCCAAAGGTAATTTATTTATTTTCAATTATTGCTGTCCCGTGAATATCGTAATGCGGTGGCGTCTGATCCCGTAGGATTCGTATGTTTGTAATGTATGTTTCGTAAACATGGAATGGGGCGTACATACGGCACGCTTATATTATGTTCTGCGGTTATTTCTACCAAACGACCGTCTCTACGGGACGAAGTAAGGAGTGAGAAAATTGAAACGAGAAATTAGAAAAATAAAAACATAGTGCAATTGCGTATAACCGTGTCCCATAGGGACAAACGCTTTGTAGAAAACTGCGTCACCGCTCGTGCGCTTTGGCAAATTTCATTGGTTATAGTTGTTGGTTTATAAAATGTTGCGGTGGCTTTTATAATGAGGTAATATGATATATTTGCCGAGCAGCAGTGAATCTCAATCAAAAAACAAGACCGAACCCAATTCGGATTCGGTCTTGTGCGGTTTTATAAAAATTTTACGGAAAGCTTTATTTAACAATCATTTTTGACAATCTTTCGGTCAGTAACGGAACAATTTTGTTCAAATCGCCAACGATGCCGAGGTCTGCCACATTGAAAATCGGGGCATACTTGTCTTTATTGATAGCGATAATGAATTCGGATTCTTCCATGCCTGCCAAGTGTTGAATGGCACCGGAAATCCCGAGTGCAAAATAGATGTCGGGGCGAACGGTTTTACCGGTTTGTCCTACTTGTCTTTCGTGTGCAATCACGCCGGCATCCACCATTGCGCGGGAAG
>JALNYF010000097.1 GCA_023229985.1 Bacteroidales bacterium
ACTGACCCAGCGGCTCAAATCGTTGTTGCCGCAATCCGCCTGCAAATAATAATAAAAATTTCTTCCACCGGATAAATAATTGACAGTAAATGTATTAGTATTTATAATAGTGTCTAAAACGTTGCCGTTTGCGGATAGATTTTGCAAAGCATAATCGGATATTTTGAGATGCCATTGGTGGCTGCTTTCGTTGTTGTCATCCCACGAAAGGGTAGCAGTATTTCCGGTGATGTTAGCAACTTCGGGATGAATGGCGTGCCAACAAGACGGAATGAGGTCAATGGTTACATCGTCCATCAGGTAGTAGTTATAATCTGAGCTGGAGAGATGGCGGAAAGCGATATAGCGGTTGGTGCCGCTCAACAGAGTTTGGTCAAAAAAGATTTGGTAGTAGTTCCATGTGGCTGCGTTGGCAGGGTTGAGGGTAGCCACCACTTCAAAAGTTACCATATCGTTGGGATTACTCATTACCCCGATTTCCATGCTGCCGGAGTAGGTTGCATTTTCTTTCCACAAGAACAACGAAACCATCATTTCGTGAATGTCGGTAGAGATTGCGGGCGAAACGGCGTAAGTGTAATTACCTGAAGGAGAAGCAAAAAGCAAACTTGCCGTACCGCTCACCGATTCTTTTTCACTGGCAGACGGCGTGGTGCATGAAGTCATGTCTTCAAAATCGTAATAAGAGTAGGTAGTGGGGCGGCTCCAGCACGGCGGAAAAGCATCCGAACAAGTTCCGTAAGTGTCAAAGTTCTCAATGTACGGGAAGTTGATAATGAGTCCGCAGATTGTTGTAAAATGTTGTATATTAGACCATTCGCTATTGTTATTTGAACCGCATACCGATTGAACGTAGTAATAATAGGGTGTCATAAAATTCAAATCTGTGGCAGTAAAAGAATTAGTATGCACGGTCACGAAGGGTGTAGTATTAAAATTAGTGACGATTGTATCGGAAATGATGACGTTCCATGTGGTTGCCGAGCCAATTTCTGTCCAACTGATGACTGCGCTGTTGCCTTCTATTTGTGAAGCGGGATTGACGACGGGTTTGTAGCAAGAAGAAACGGTGTTCAGTCCTATTTCATCTAAATAGCAGTTGGCACCGCGGGCGGAGGTAAACAGAAAACCGATGTAAACTCTTGAACGATTGGCTACTTCCGGGATTGTAATGCTATAGTTGGTCCAATTGTCATACACATCGCTATATCGGCGAATCAGTCCGTCGGCGGTATTGGTCCAGTTGGTTCCGTCGAAGGAGTATTGCAGTTGGAGTCCTTCGGTAAGGGCTTCCGGTGCGAGGGTACTATGTCGCCAAGCAAAAGAAACTTCCACACCATTTTGCGCCATCGTAGAAATTGGTAAACTAACCAATCGACTTTGTGCGCCGGTGGGAAAGTTCAGACTATTCCATGCAACCATGGCGTAACCGTTGGCAGGTGCGGTGGAAGGATTGTTCCCAAAATCGCTGAAAGTAATGGCAGAATTGCCGGTTACATATTGCGTACTCCAGCAAGTAGGTAGCGACAAGTTCGGAAACTCCTCGCTTACCGGTATAAGCGTTGCGTTGCAAAGCGTGGTGAACGAAATGGAACTCCAATCGCTGACTTCATCGTTGCAAACCGATTGAACATAAAAATAGTAAGTGGTGCTGGGCGACAAAGTGGTGGGAGCATACTGTTGATTGCTGACGGTAAAAGGTGTGTGCCCGGCAAAGTTGGTAATGGGAGTTGTGGAGATCAGTGCCTGACAGCCGCTCGGATTTCCCACTTCCGTCCAACGAATGGTTGCCCCGTTCATGGTTATATTGCTTACTGACAGTGAGACAGGATTCAGACAGGTAGGAATGGGCGAAACCACCACGTCATCAATATAAAATCGTTCCGATGCGGTGTAGCGGAAGGCAATATATTGCCCGGTTCCGACATAGTTATTACAATGAACTTCAAAAGATTCAAAAGTATTGACGGTAGAAACATAAACCGTATCAATGGCGACGAAATCGGAAGCATTTGTCACATCGTTCATTACGCCAATTTCCAAGCCGGCGGTCGTACTTTCGGAGCGTCCGATAAAGGAAACGCGTAAAGTGGATATATCTTCGGTCATGGCTTGAATGGCGGCAATGCAGGTGGAGTTTTTAAAAACTAAACTTCCCATACTACTGTTGATACTTGTAATGTATGGGTAGTTGTTATAGCTGCTTTGTACTTTGGTCCAGCAGGAAGGGAACGCATTTCCGCCGGTGCCATATACTTCAAACGGTTCGGAGTAGGGGGTGCCGGTCGCCAAGCATTTCGTCATAAAGTTGCCTGCGACCCAGCTGCTGATAGTGTCTGCGCAAATGGTTGCAATGTTGTAATAATAAGTCGTTTGCGGCGTTAAGCCGGGTGCCTCAAACATGTTGTTCGACACGCGAACCGCGTCGTTGGTATCCGGATTATGAATAATGGAATTGGATATAATGACGTACCATCCTTCCTCAAATTCCCCATCCCAATACAAAGTTGCAGAAGTTTGCGTAATTTCTGAGACAATAATACTTTGCGGAATATCGCACTGACTGTGCAAAGAAAAAGGGAATAATGTGGCAACAGAAATTAAAAGTGCCAAAAGGGATAACTTTGTTTTCATTTTTTATGTTTTTAAGGCAGCAAAAATACAATTTTTTCCATTTCTTTTTTATCAAGAAATATTTTTTTTTGGTTATTGGACCTTTTGTTTTTATGCTGGATTTGCCAATGAACGCCTTTCCCTAACTCCACCCCATTTTTTTGCAATTTTCTTTATCGTACTTTCCCCGGTAGATGCTTCCACAGTATTTGATTATTCGACATTTTTTAGAAAAGAGTAAAGTCAGATGTTAGTTTGAAATATTTGATGTTTTTTTATATTAGTTAAATTTATTTAATAAATCTAACTAATCGAGTCTAATCAAATGAAATTATATTTTTTTAAGAAGAATATTGAAATTTAATTGTAAAAATGTATTTCTGCAACTTTGGTTGGATACTTTGTTTAACAAAAATAACCAACTATGATAAATCAGTGATTTTTGTCGTTTTTTCGGTGCTCATTTGTTGTTATTTACGTCATTTTTTTTTATGTGAGAAAGGGCTTAGAGTTAATTTTTTGCCCAAGCAATAGGGACATCGTTTCCGGCTCTTTTCTCAATTTCTCAACCGAACCGAGACGTTTAGCCATTTAAGATGTTATTTCCCCTGCCTCATTACGAAATGATTGGGCTACGAAATAAGTTGATGATTTTTGTGATTTACAGACTTGTAATCTGAAGATAGTACTGATATTACTACATAAGTACAAATTGTAATATATTTTTTCAAAAACTAAAAGAAATCATTATAATTAATTGATTTACAATGCAATATTAATTAAATCAAATCTAA
The DNA here is from genome assembly GCA_023229985.1 of Bacteroidales bacterium. Lineage (GTDB taxonomy): Bacteria > Bacteroidota > Bacteroidia > Bacteroidales > WCHB1-69 > UBA1756. The sequence goes on from JALNYF010000097.1 coordinate 3,408, forward strand.
AGTTATCAATGGCTTTTTTTGAGTTGCAAAAACTCGAAGATATAGGGGTAAAGATGCGATAAATTTGATTTTTTTATTGATTTATTTTTGTTAAATTTGTTCTAATAATCCTAATTGCTTGAATTTCAACTATATAAAATTGTATTTTTTTAAAAGTAAAATCAGAAAGTGATTATAAATAATGTATTTTTGTATTTTAAATTTGCAATATGGAGATATCGTGCAAATTAATGGGTCCGATGTGTAACTTTTATGCAAAAAGTGGCGTAATTAAGGAAATATTTTATTTATTATTGAAAAAATGACAAAAATATTAGCCTGAATTTGAAACGAATATAAATAATAAGGAAATTATTAATAATAAAAACCATAGTTATGAAAAAAAAATTATTCTTTTTTGCTGTATTGCTTTTATTTGCAATCGGCTTGAACGCGCAAAATCCTTGTCCTTGCGATGGCGTTAAGATCAAGAAAAACAGTGTTTCTGGTCCCTCTAACGCTAATATTAACGCAGAAGCGGGTACTACCGAGGATTTTTATATCTATTTTTGTAGTGCAACGGCGTTAGGTGATTTGGCCACGGATCATTATGCGCTTCGTTATACTTTTTTGAAAGATGGTGAAATAATAGATTCAGCCGATTTATTCAATCATATTGATTCGGCATCTTGTTTCTTGGTTCCCCGCAATGCAACTGTAAGAATGGGCTCTTACATTAAAAATCCAAAGGGCTATTTTCCTCACGAGAATTCCCCATTTGTCGCCGATGGACACGACTATTCGGCGTTGAAATATAACTATTTGACTGGAAAGTTTTTAAGGTATGTATATACATCGAATCCAATTTATAACGCTTATGTATTAATGCAGATTAAGTGGAAAAATTCAGGTAATTATTCCATTATTATTGATGTTATAGAAATGTCCTGTCCGGATAATACTTGTGAAAATATTACTACTTATTCTTATAGGAGTTGTGTTATTGGCGGACGTAATGGAGTTCGTACTTCAACGGTGATTAGCAGCGATACCCTTACTTCTACCCAACAAATTGCAAATGAAAAGGTTGACACCATCTGCTATGACGCACTTCCCCATGGTGTTGGAGATGTAACTTTTGAGGAAATCGACTTTACCAACATAACTGACGAGGGCTATACTT
>JALNYF010000098.1 GCA_023229985.1 Bacteroidales bacterium
TTTTTTTCTGTCGAAATAAGTAGTATGGAGTAATTCGTGCGATTTGTGGCTGCAAGGTTCACCCAAGAACTCTTTGTAAATAGCTTGAATGGAAGGATTTTCGTGTGATTTGCGGATAGGCATATTCTTATCGGCTTGGTAGATGGCTTCCCAACGTGCTTTTACGATGTCGGCATCGCCGTGGTGATAAGGTTGTCCACCGCCGTCGATACAACCGCCCGGGCAAGCCATTACTTCAATAGCGTGATATGGGGATTCGCCGCGTTCGATTTGTTCGAGCATTTTGCGTGCGTTAGATAATCCGTAAACCACTGCCAATTTGAGGTCTAAGCCGTCTTGTACGTGAACGGTAGCTTCTCTTACACCTTCTAAGCCGCGGAGTTCCGTGAAGTCAATTTTGGGTAATGTTTTGCCGGTAATCACCTCATAAGCGGTACGAACGGCTGCTTCCATTACACCACCGGTAGCACCGAAGATAACGGCTGCACCGGTAGATTCGCCAAGTGGAGAATCGAAAGCAACGTCTTCCAAGTTATTGAAATCGATGTTGGAGATTTTGATTAATCGTGCCAATTCGCGGGTACTGATAGAGTAATCCACTTCAGGGTTACCATTTGTCTTGAACTCATCGCGTTCGCATTCAAATTTCTTGGCTAAGCAGGGCATAACAGAAACGCAAATCATATCTTCGCGTTTGGTATTGATTTTGTCTGCAAAATAAGATTTAACAATGGCACCGAACATTTCTTGCGGTGATTTTGCTGAGGACGGATATTCTCTTAATTGCGGGAATTGTTTTTCAAAGAAGTTAACCCAAGCGGGGCAGCAAGAAGTCATTAAAGGAATTTTTACGCTCTTGTCACCGGCTAAATATTTGGTTAAACGTCCGATCAATTCGGTACCTTCTTCCATGATGGTTAGGTCGGCGCTCCAATCGGTATCAAAAACGTAGTCGAAGCCTAATTGTTTGAGGGCGGCGGTTAATTTGCCGGTAACGATACTGCCGGGTTTCATGCCGAACTCTTCACCGAGCGCCACGCGGACAGCCGGAGCTACTTGAACAACGACTTTTTTGTTAGGGTTGGCGATGTCGCGGATAAGTCGGTTGGTATGGTCAACTTCGGTCAAGGCACCTACTGGGCAAACTGCCACACATTGTCCGCAAAATACGCATGGTGATTCGGTCAGATTTTGGTCGAAAGCGGTCGATACGACAGCCGGGAAGCCGCGGTTGATAGCGGAAAGCGCACCCACACTTTGGTAATCGTTACATACGGTTTCGCAGCGGCGGCACATCACGCATTTGTTCATATCGCGAACGATAGAGGGGGAAACTTCCATGCTGTATGAGGATTGTTCGCCTTTGTAAGGTATTTCTCTAATGCCGAAGCGGATAGCAAGGTTTTGGAGTTCGCAGCTTCCACTTTTTGCGCATTGTAAGCAATCATTCGGGTGGTCGCTTAAGATAAGTTCCAAAACGGTCCTGCGAGAATTGATGACGCGGATAGAGTTTGTTCTGACTACCATATCGGGAACGCATTCGGTAACGCAGGCAGGAGCGAGGTTACGGCGAGGTCTTCCGTTGAAATCTTTAACGACTTCAACAACGCAAATACGGCATCCACCGGGTTTGTTATGTACGTTTAAGCCGTTTAATTCAAAATGGCAGAGGGTCGGAATATCAATACCTAATTTTTGAGCTGCTTTCAGGATAGTTGTCCCTTTTTCAACTTCTACTTCTCTATTATCTATATTTAATTTAATTGTATCCATTTTTTAATTCCTTTTATTTAATACTAATTGCGTTAAACTTACATTTTTCGTAGCAAGAACCGCATTTGATACATAATTCTTGATTGATTTCGTGTGGCATTTTCACTGTTCCTGTGATTGCATTAGTCGGACATACGCGGGCGCATGCGGTACAACCAATACATTTTTCAGGATCGATGATATATTTTTTCAATGCCTTACATTGTCCGGCGGGGCATTTTTTATCCACAACGTGTGCTACATATTCGTCCCAGAAATTATCAATGGTAGAGAGAACGGGGTTCGGGGAGGTTTGTCCCAATCCGCAGAGGGCGGTATCTTTGATAACTTGTGCCAAGTTTCTCAAAGAGTCGAGGTCTTCCATCGTTCCTTTACCTTGGGTAATTTTCTCCAAGATTTCGTGTAATCTCTTGTTTCCGATTCTGCAAGGTGAACATTTGCCGCAGGATTCTTCAACGGTAAATTCCAAGTAGAATTTAGCAACGGAAACCATACAGCTGGTTTCGTCCATTACAATCATACCGCCGGAGCCCATCATAGAGCCGGCTGCGATAAGGTTATCATAGTCAATGGGGGTGTCCAAGAATTTTTCGGTTAAGCAGCCGCCGGATGGACCACCGGTTTGAACGGCTTTGAATTTTTTGCCACCTTTGATACCGCCGCCGATTTCGTAAATTACTTCACGAAGGGTGATGCCCATAGGAACTTCGATTAAGCCAACATTGTTGATTTGACCTGCCAAAGCAAATACTTTGGTTCCTTTGGATTTTTCGGTACCGATAGATGAGAACCATTCCCAACCTTTGTTGATGATAACCGGAATGTTGGCGAATGTTTCAACGTTGTTCACGTTAGACGGTTTTTTCAGATAGCCTTCTTGAGCCGGGAACGGTGGTTTGAAGGTTGGTTCGCCGCGTAAGCCTTCCATAGAGTGGATAAGGGCTGTTTCTTCGCCGCAAACGAAAGCACCTGCTCCGTAACGTAATTCGATATCAAAATCAAAATCTGTGCCGAAGAGATTTTTGCCGAGTAAGCCGTATTCACGGGCTTGTTCAAGGGCAACTTGCAAACGGTGGATTGCTAACGGATATTCTGCGCGGATATAAATCAACCCTTTGGTTGCGCCGATGCAGAAGCCGCCGATAATCATCGCTTCGATAATGGTGTGCGGGTCACCTTCCAAGATGGAACGGTCCATAAATGCGCCCGGGTCACCTTCGTCGGCATTACAAATCATATATTTTTGGTCGGCATTATTTTTGCTACAAATTTCCCATTTCAATCCGGTAGGGAAGCCGCCGCCGCCACGTCCGCGCAATCCCGATTTCTTGATGATGTCAATTGTAGCTTGCGGGTCATTTTGTTCCAAAACGGTAGCTAAGGCTTTGTAACCGTCACGAGCAATGTATTCGTCTATATTTTCAGGATTGATAAAACCGCAGTTACGTAAAGCAATACGCAATTGTTTTTTGTAAAATCCCATGTGTTTGGAATCGGCTTTGTGTTCCTGAGATGTAGGATCAAGGTAGAGTAGACGTTCTACTTTTCTACCTTTAATAATGTGTTCTTCAATGATTTCTTTACAGTCTTCCGGTTTAACCTGTGTGTAAAAAGTATTATCGGGTAACATTTTTACGATGGGTCCTTTTTCACAGAATCCGAAGCAACCGGTTTCTACTATTTGAACATCGTCAGTTAAGTTTTTTTCTACGATAAGTTGTTCAAAGTTTATTTTAATTTGGGCACTTTGAGAGGCATGACAACCTGTTCCGCCGCAAATTAAGATGTGGTATTTATAATTTGCCATTCTTTCCTCCTTTTTATTTATTATCAATTTTTTCGTAATTCACAGGAATGATTCCGTCTAATAATTCATTGCCTGCCAAGTATTTGTTTACTAATTCTTCTGCTTTTGCCGGAGTAATGTAACCGAAAACTACCGCCTCTTGACCTGGTTTTTTAACTTCAACGGTGGGTTCGGCATAACAATAACCCATGCACCCGGTTTGGGTAACGACAACGGGCAAATTGCGTTTGTTACATTCATTAATGATGACTTCCATCACTTGTTTAGCACCGGAAGCAATTCCGCATGTAGCCATGGCAACCTTAACTTGGATAAGATTATCGACATTGTCGCCAAGTTCGCGCAGTTTCAAATTGGATTGAAGGTCTTCTCTTTTTTTCTTCAAATCCGCTAATGACTTGATTTTTTCCATAGTTTACCTCTGTTTTTTTTGTTTATATTTAATGTGGTTTTTGTTTAAATTTTCCGGTGCAAAGGTATAATAAAAAACAGACATTTTTGACATTTCCGGAAAATTTATTTTATTTCCGATTTCTTTCTCCGAATGAAAGAAAATTCACTCTAAGTAACTGTTTTATTTATCGATTTACATAAAAAGAATGCCCACTCCGACCACACAAAGCAAAACGCCAAACCATTCGATTGGAGCAATTTTACGCTTTAGAAAAATCTTTTGATACACCATTAAAAGTATGGGAACCGTGGCAATTATCGTCGAAACAATCGCAGTTTGTGTGTATTGTAATGCTAAAAGCGACAGCGGTACTCCAATTCCCAAACCTACAATAGCTCCTCCGCAGGACGCTAATATGTTCTTCGGGTAATTCCATGATTGTTTGAGACTTGTTATCCCGTTTCTCCTTATTAAGACGATGATTCCAAATCCTATTACTCCGGTCATAATTCGTAACTGCGTGGCAGCAAGTGAAATGTAAAATTTACTGCACAAGACA
>JALNYF010000004.1 GCA_023229985.1 Bacteroidales bacterium
GTTTCCGTGTTTGAAAAACGATGTATTCAAAGAACGTAAAAACGAGGCAAAGATACATCATTTATGAGCGGAATGCAAGAATTGTTAATAACTTTTTATGGCTGTTTGGCATGTAGATTAATTTATTAGTAATGAGTAGATTACGATGCTTATTTTGGTGTTGCTGATATTTTCAAACAATAAATGAAAAATCTGTAGGATTTCAATCTTTATGAGATCACACAATAAAACATTTCCATCATTATTCTACCAACATACCATTTTTCGGCGTGATTAGGCTACTCGCAATATTTAATAATCGGAATGAATGATTCTCAACGGGATAATAATAGTTGGAAATCTACTACTCCGCAATCCGAATCATTCTGCTTTGACTGTGTGCCGTAAATTCCGCCGCGTACATACATTGTATCGTGGCAAATCCACTGTTAAATGTGCCTGCCTGATTGACTAATAAAGTGTATTCAAAGACATAAGTCCCTTGTGGCAGAAAATCAAAAAAGAAATTGACGGAAGCATCTTTATAGGATTCATAGTAGAATAAACCACCCTGATAGCGATAGCCGGATAGAGTCGTGAGCGGCTCAAAAGCAGCGGCACGTAGGTCTTTCAAATGCACAAACTCCATATCTCGGTCACTTTTCAAAATTAATTTGACTCGCAATTTGTCCCCTATACTTAAAGGGTGATTTCCATCTATCGCCGTCAGTACTTCTCCTCGTTCATTTATATCTACCTTATATACGGAACGTTGTATGGACAATGGCATATTTGATGAGGTAGCTTTGACGCTGTCCATGTCCTGCCAAAACTGATGATAAACTGCGCCATAACTCAGCTGATTGTCGTTACGTGTTAGGGTTACCTCTGCATTTTTTTTGTTATTTTCAGAAAAATGCGAAGTCATATCGCGTTTAATTGGTAATTGCCAATTATCTTGAAAAGTGAATGACTGCCCGCACATTTCAACGGTAACTCCGGAATCACTTTTTTCATTTTTTCCCGTTGTAAGTAGTAATGCACCACAAGCGTCTGCAGTGCTTCGCGTTGTGGACCAATTTTGAGTCCGTTTCTGTTGCAAAAGCCAGATTTTCATCATCTCAACCGATTCATTATCTTTTAAAATCATAGAAAACGCCTTAATCATCAAGGCTTGACGTTCAATCAATGACTCGTGCCAATAGTAACCCAATCCTTCTTTTTTCCAAAACATTCCCATCTCATCGGAATATTGCGCGCGCTTCTTTATTACACTCATTATTTGATGCGCCGTAACTATATGTGTTTCATTATTAATAGCTTGCGTCGTATCAGGGAGACTGTTGAATATACCGATTTTGTACAGTGCCAATGCCGACATGGTTTGCAGATAGATGCTGTTTTGTTTCTTTCCGTATTTTAATAGTTGTTTTTCATAAAAAGAATAAGCCTCAGTATGCACGGGAATATCTTTCAAATAAAAGCTGCGTGCATAAAGATATTGTATAATATTTGGAGTTAACCAATTTTCATTCAAATAATTAGGATTCCGTTTCTTCATCTTTTCGTAATTGCCTTGCACCACCTTATCGATGTAATTAACGGAATTTTTTATCTTATCCCGACCGATAAAATTCCTTGAATCTCGAATGATTCCGGCTTCTTGCAAGCAACCGGCATTGAGCAGAATATATTGCGTAATGTAATCACTGCTTAATCCGCCGGGGAACCAAGCCCAGCCACCATCTTCATTTTGCGAATTTTCCAATTTTGACACCGCATCACGGATTCCTTTGCTCACCATTTTCTCATCAAATAGGGTAAAAAGATTTTGAATATTATTTTCTTCACTTTGCGCGTCATTCACCCAAGGGGTTTCCATCAAAATTGTTTGTTTAAGTTCCTCATTGATAGATAATTTTGAACGCAATGCTTCGGGTGTATTCTGCGCTGCTTCCTTAAGAAGATTCTTTAGTTCAGGTTGCTTCTTCATGATGGCGTTAGCAAGCAAATTTGAATATAAACGATTGAAAACCTGCTCATTACATTCATAAGGGAATGTCATCAGATATGGCATCGCTAATAGCGCGTTCCAGTCGGGGTTAGGGGTAAATTCTAAAACGCAAGATTGCATTTCCTCATTTACATCTATCGAATATTTTTTTGTTCCTTTTTTATTGATATAAAGGGGAACGCTTTCGGTGATCAACATTCGTTTTGTCAAAACCGGAATACTCTTTTCTTCGCCATCGCTATATGAAACGGCATTTTCGTCAGTCGTTATGGGTTTTGCGTTGGCGATGATTCGGTATGAAACAGCAAGGGTATTTGATGGCGCAACTATTTTAAAATCAACTGGTTGAGTCCCATTCGGTGCAATAGTAAACGGTTGTACTGCCGGCGAAGCCATGGTGGAGATAGGAATGCCGGTCTCGGTATTATAAAACTCAAGCGTAACGCTTCCTTTCATTGAATTTGCGCCGGTATTGACGATTTTAGCAGTCCATAACAAGGTATCGCGTTCATACAAAAAGCGCGGTGCATTGGGAATAATCATCAATTCTTTGCGGGTTTGCACAAATTTCTCAAATGTTCCCACTTTGGCGTCTTGTGTGTGAGCCAACCCACAACATTTCCATTTGGTTAAACTTTCGGGCATTGTGAACTCAATATCAATGATTCCATTCTCGTCAGTGCGTAAAAAAGGATAGAAGAAAGCCGTTTCCGCAAAGTTTTTACGAATCTGTATCTGCGGCTTCTGAGTGTTTACTTCTCCTTCAAGTTTACTGCCACCAGTTTCTTCAGCCAATGCGTCAAAACTACAATCGACCGTTGTGACAGGAATATCTGCAGAATAAGTAAGATCATTAGCGAAAGCATATGAACGATAGTAATAATAATATGGATAATCATTAGTATAAATCCACTCCGGATAGGGATTATTAACTCTTTGGAAATAACGATAATAGGAGTAACCCATAAAATATGGATAAGGCTCATGGAAATTGTAACTCATTATTCTTCGCTTCACATAATTAAAATCTATTGAAAAACTATTGATTGCCATTTCATCTAATGAAGCATCGTACATAGCGCATAATAATTCGGCGTTACGCAATACCCCATTTTCATCTGTCAATTTAATCTTCCAAGCCTCTTTTTCTCCGGGTTGCAGTAAATCTCTGAATGTAACAAATTCAAAATTAATTTTTTTATTACTAAAAGGAATGATAACAGTGGTATAGTTCGTGTAAATATTTCCATTCTCAACGGAATAGGCATAACAATATAATGTCCCGCGCTGCTTTTCCGTAATGTTCACAGGAATGGAGCATACTTCTTGGTTTAATTTACGCCATTCACTATATAATACTTCCGAGTTACTGATAATTTCAATATAAACATTGGCATTATTTCGGTAGGTCCCGACATCAAAAACAACCTTCTCCCCTACTTTTGCTTCCGACAGGTTGGACCTAACAAACAAATCCCTAAACACCGGACATTTTTTTTCTTGCGCACCATAAATCGTGAAATAATACTCTCTTTCTACAATTTCTCCGTAACTATCTGTTGTAGTGAAAAATATATGATAACATCCGGCTTCATAATCCTCTATATTGGGGATAGAAAAAGTAGTATTTTCGGAAGTAGTGCAACTTCCTTCTGCTTTAACCGATATAATTTCCCAATTTTTGGGATTTTCTTCACCGTGAAAAGCATAAAAAGGGAATTGTTTTTCGACAAGCGGATTTGAATGTTGTGTAATGGCTTCGGATGGTGCAGCTATCAGGAAATGCTCAGGTGTGCGGAGACTTTCGATTCGGTATTGAACAACAGAGGTTTGCGGTTGCCCTGACATATTAACGGTTTTCAATTCAAATTGATTCGGGGTTTCTCCTTTTTTGATAATTCCCGGCAAGTTGCACTGAATCAGCAATGATTTTTGGCTTGCCCGCACAGTAGTTTGTGCAACATGACTTTCGCCATTGGCATCGGTAACCGTTATTTCAATTTGATAATAGTAAGCTGCAAGATGATCTTGTTGATTTTTATCCCCTTCAGCAATAAACGACAATTCAAAATTGCCTTTTTCATCTGTCAGTCCGCTTCCAGTGGCTAAAATCATCTTATCTTGAAAATTATCATAAGATAAGTATGTATATCGAAAAGGGAAATAGGTTTGGCGTGTAACGCTGTATGTGTAAGCAACATTCGGTAACGGATAGCCGGCGAAAGCGTTTACTGCCCCCGAAATGGCTACGTTCTCCCCTATCTTATACAAGTCTGTTGGCGGATTGATTTCAATCTCAAATTGCGGACGCTTATACTCCTCCACTCGAAAATAATGATACCGAACAGTCTCTGTGGGTTGTCGCAAAGAGGAGCATATTAGACTAAACGAGCCTGTCAAACCGTTCGCAGGAAGCTGAAAAGTGCCGGCAAAAGAGCCGTATTCGTTAGTGGTCAGCGTGTCTTTTGCAATAACTTCATAATTGGCATCTTTCAATTCAACCACAAATCTCTGATTTTCCACCATGCACGATTCTGTCTCATCGCTGTTGTGATAAATAATTCCCTTATAATGAAGTAGTTGTCCCGGACGATAGATGGCTCTATCGGTAAATAAATTGCCGTTGTATTTTGCCAACGGACCATCCGGACAGCTAGCCCATGTGCTGAACGTAGGAAACTTATCATTCCCGTGACTCACATGGACAGAATAACCGCTTGCATTGACAACGGCTTTTCCGTTTTTGTCAGTTTTAACAGTTCTCATATAGGTGTCTATTTTCCCGCTCCTGTAATTGTTATTGAATAATTCGATAACAGCTCCCTGAACCGGTGCGCCTGTCCTTCGATGAGTGACAATGAACTCATTCTTCTGTTGATTGGTACGAAAAGAGCAACTTAAGTCTGTCACTTGAAAAACGTGCCAAGCAATATGGATTGATTGATCGTATATGCGAACTATGGTATTGTGGAGAGGTTTGGGAGAAACAAAGAGAATGTATTCTCCATACGGTAGCGCGGGAATGACTGCTAATGTTGTGTCAGAGCGATAGTTATTAGCCATCACCACCGAAATGGTCGTATCATAAACAATCCCTTGTCGCGAAATAAGGACGGTTTCATCATTATCAAGATTGTAAGTATTTTTTAGGACGATTACATAAAGCTTTTTGCTACTGGATGAAGTGAGGGAAATTAATTCCGGAGCCGACGGAATCATTTGATTGATTTTAAAGTTAATAACAGTATCTTTAATCTTATTAATATTCGATTGTGCGTTAGTGGCAGCCAAAGATTCCGGAGCAAAACGGATCGCTTTTTCATTCCATTCAACAGCTGTTATGTAATCATTTACCTGTGCGTTTTTTTGGCTTGCGCGGTAGAAATAAAAGAGTCCCAAATCCAAGCATATGTTTTCATATCCTTTTTGTTCGAAATATTCGCTTGCCAACTGAAGAAGTGCGGCTTCATACAAGTTGCTTTTATCAGGAATAGCAATAAGATTATAGAGCTGTTGCAAACGATACAATGAAATGTCAATGATGGGTTCCGATGATTGCGTGTGCAAGTGGAAAGCAGTCAGCTTTTGCAAAACCCGCAACCAATGATACTCAAAATTGAGAGAATCGGAGCAGACCGGTTGTAAGGCAATAAAATGTTCATTATCAGTAAAAAGCGTTCTAACATCTTGAACAAATGAAAAAGGGGACGACGAAGTATTATTCATTAAGAACGAGCAAAAGCGAAATGCCAAGAAATCGTACAACGTAGGGCGACTATTCGTATTGTAGAGTGTATCTAACAGAATTTTATAATCTGCAATTGGGGTTTGCTTTAAAACTTCATCGTCTTGAAGGGCAAGTTGATGATGAAATAGAATCTGTCGGTTAAGTTCGTTTTTGTCCCACGTAAGGAGGTCGTTGGGGTCGATCATTCCGCCCGCGGTACGCCTATTAATTTTATAGGAAAAACGGTGCTTATATTGATCCAATAATTCGGCAGTTTGATTATGCCATATCGCTTTTTCAATGGAAAGTGTCGCATTCTCAGGCAAATTCTCACAATTTTTCAGCAAAGTTTGCAGCTGCTGATAAATGGTATCAAAAGCAGGTTCTTCATCCAATTGATCTCGTTGCTTGTGAAAATCATCGAAAATATCGCGCATTTGCTGAGGCGAATGTTGGGCAATAACTGAAATACCCGACATTAATAATAAGAAACATAAAATATTTTTTTTCATAAGCAGAAAGGACTTCTGTATTTATATTTTACATCAACCTTTCAGATTTTGCGAAGTCCGTTGAACAAAATTCCAAAATAATGATGCATCCTTGACGTTTGCTTAATGTTTTCTTGATCGTGCTAGTTTTTAACCGCTCTATCTATCAATTGATACTTTCAATTTTTTTTCACCTGCGGTCTAATATAAACAGAGTAAATATGAACTCTTCCCCGAAATCATCAGTCTCTATAAGATTGCTTTTTTGATTTTGAGTAATTTAAGCAGAAGCGGTTTTAATTCATGGAGTGGCAGCATATTGGCACCATCTGAAAGAGCTTTTGCAGGATTGGGGTGGGTTTCGATAAAAAGTCCGTCAAAGCCGACTGCGACACCCGCTTTGGCAATCGTTTCAATGAGTTCGGGGTGACCTCCCGTAACTCCTTGAGGCTGATTAGGTTGCTGTAACGAGTGGGTACAATCTAAAACAACAGGGCAATGATTTTGTTGCATGGCTTTTACGCCGCGGAAATCCACAATAAGGTCTTGATAGCCGAAAATAGTGCCGCGTTCTGTCAGCATGACATGATCATTTCCGCAAGCGCGGACTTTCTCAACTGCGAAACGCATTGATTCGGGGGAAAGGAACTGTCCTTTCTTAATATTCACAATTTTTCCGGTTTGCGCGGCTGCAATCAGCAGGGAGGTTTGCCGTGATAAAAAGGCAGGAATCTGGATGATATCTGCAACTTGTGCAGCTTTTACGGCTTCTTCTTCGGTGTGAATATCGGTCACAATCGGCACGTGAAAATGGTCTTTCACATCTGCCAGGATTTGCAGTGCCTCATCATCTCCAATTCCCGTAAATGACTGAAGGGAGGAGCGGTTTGCTTTTCGGTATGAGGCTTTAAAAAAATAGGGTATCGACAATTCACGACAGGTTTCAACAATCGATTCCGCTATTTCGAAAGTGATGGATCTGTTTTCCACCACGCAAGGACCGGCAAGAAGAAAAAAGGAGTCTTTTCGATTGAGAATGTCATTATATATGGGAGAAAAATTATCCATCATACTTATAATCAATTATTTGGAATTAGAGGACGGTTTGTATAGAAGCGTACATCATCATCAGTAATGATTGAATCGCACAGGATAAGGAGTCGTTCAATAACGTTTCTCAGTTCGCGGATATTGCCCGTCCACGGGTAGGATTGAAGTTCTTTAATGGCTTCGTCGGTAATATCGCGAGGGGGTTTTCCGGCATTATGGCTGATATCGTCTATAAAATGGCGAACTAAGAGTGAAATATCTTCGGTACGTTCGCGCAAGGGAGGAACTTGAATGACGATCACACAGAGGCGGTGATATAGGTCTTCGCGGAAGCGTTTCAACTTAATTTCTTCCTGAAGGTTTTTATTGGTTGCGGCGATAACGCGGACATTGACGGGAATATCTTTTTCGCCGCCAACACGGGTAATTTTGTTTTCTTGTAGAGCACGCAGCACTTTAGCTTGGGCTTCGAGGCTCATATCGGCGATTTCGTCAAAGAAAATAGTGCCGCCGTTAGCCAATTCAAAATCGCCTTTCTTCATTTTGATTGCAGAAGTAAAGGAGCCTTTTTCGTGACCAAACAGTTGACTTTCAATTAATTCAGAAGGAATAGCGGCGCAATTTACTTCCACGAAAGGAGCGGTAGCGCGGTCACTTTTATGGTGCAACCAGTGAGCGACCAATTCCTTTCCCACACCGCTTTCGCCCAGAATCATTACGCGGGCATCGGTATGTGCCACCTTATCAATCAAGGATTTAATTCGATGAATGGAATTAGACTTCCCGATGATTTCATATTTTTTATCAATTTTCTTTTTCAGTGTCAGGGTTTCATTCACCAGTTGCACTTTTTCGACTGCGTTTCTCGTACTAATCAGCAGACGGTTCATGTCAATCGGTTTCGAGATAAAATCATAAGCCCCTTTCTTGATGGCTTCAACGACTTTATCAATGGTAGCGTGAGCAGAGATCATAATGATGGGAAAATCATAGATTTCCTTGATTTTTTCCAAGGTTTCGACGCCGTCCATTCCGGGCATCTTCACATCTAAAAAAGCCAAGATAATTTTTTCTTCTTTGGCAACCTCTAATGCTTCTAATCCGCTACCGGCTTCACATACTTCATAATCTTCAAACTCCAATATTTCACGTAATGCCGTTCGAATGGAAGGTTCGTCATCAACAATTAATATTTTTCCCATGTGCATTGTGTTTGAATATTATGGTTGCAACTGTTATTAAGCCTGAACCATAAAATCGACAAACAGTGCGGGAGTATGAACTTGTTCCATTGGGATCTCCCCTACTTTTACGATTTCTTTTACTTCGGCGATAACGAGATCGGCGGCAGTAGCCATTATGCAATTAAAGTTTTGAGTAGTGCCTTTATAAACGAGATTTCCGCTTTCATCGGCGATGCTTGCACCAAGTAAAGCGACGTCGGCGCGCAATGGTTTTTCCAGAAGATATTCTTTCCCATCAATGGTCAATTTTTGTTTTCCTTCTTCGATAATGGTCCCAATGCCTGTTGGGGTTAAAACACCGCCCAAGCCGGCACCGCCCACTCTGACTCTCTCTGCCAACGTGCCTTGTGGAACAAATTCAATGTCCAATTCTTTATTATTCAATTGTTCGATGGCACATTTATTGGAACCGATATGAGAAACAATGGCTTTTTTCACTTTTTTAGCAGCAATTAATACGCCGATTCCCTTTTCCGGATATGCTGAATCATTACAAATAACGGTTAAATCGGTAATATCGCTCTTTGAAATCTCTTCCAAAAGACGGTTGGCAGAACCGGCAGACAAGAAACCTCCTATCATAATCGTCATTCCACTTTTAATTTTTGAGAGGGCTTCTTCAATCGAAATAATTTTTTCCATAATTTATGTGTAATTTAATTTGTTTATGTTCAACTGATAACTTTCTCGCTCTTTATGTTACGACCATACAACTTCTATGCGAAAATTCGTTGCAAAATTAAATAAAACTTTTCAATAAACAAGGGCTGCGTTATTTTTTTTTATAAATAAGTAGGTGTCCCCAATAGATGCAGTATTATCAAATTTTATAGAACCCTTTAATAAATGATAAATAATTAAAAATCAATAAAATAATGATTAAAAAATGATGAATTTATCAACCAATTTTTGTCTCTTCAGAGGCTAAAACTTGCACGATTTATTATTAATTCTTTGTAATTGGTTTGTTTTTCTTCTTTACTTTTTGTCTTGCTACAAAAGGTAAAAAAATCTATTAGTATCCGGTAAATTGAATTTATTACTGTATAGATTCAACATAAAGAAGTCTCTTCAACCCAATATGTTTTTTTCTCAACTTTTCTTTGTCTTGCCAAAGAAAAGTTGCAAAAGAAATGCGCTTTGCCGCTACGCAAATTGTTGCTAAAAATTGAAATGTACAAGCTAAACAGCTCAAACTTGCAACCTACGGTTGCTTCGAACAGTCGCTGTTTTGACGCTTGCACATTTCTAATTTTTTTAACGCAACGAATTTGCTAAGGCGGCGGGATTTGTGGCTTCGGTCAGACATATTGCTTCTGCCGGACATTTCACCCACCATGGCAGTCGTGATGGCAATTTTATAAGAAATTAAAATTCTTCGGATTTCTTATTCATTCTTCGTAAATGTAAGCCTTACAAAATATAATGTTCGCAATCTGCTCAATGCTAATCAATTTATCAATAATTTCTATTATTTACCGGACACTAATAAATAAAATCAAGTCATGATGATTGCCGCCTGCTCAACGAAGAGACTGACAGGTGCAACAAAAGCGGTCTAAAAGATGAATAGAACTATACTTTTTACAATGATTAAGCCGTACCGAATTAGGAAATCAGAAATTACTGTGTCAGCATCAATCTCACTTTTATACCGGCATCAACATTCATATTATTATACTGTTGAGAAATATAGGGGCGATTAATGGTATGGTCATAATAGAGACTCAAGCCGACCATTTTACTGATTTGATAATCAGCTGCAAAATTGATCGTAATAGAGAGTGAGCCGGCAGAAATCTGGTTAATTTCCTCTGCAATTTTTCTCAAGATGGTTTGATTATCTTTCAATGCGAAGGCAAGGCTCAGGTTCAAGTCGCTGGTAATTTGGCGTTTCATACCGGAAAAGATGAATCCGATCGTAATGTCTTTGATACGATAACCGGCAGAAACTGCTAACTCGTTGGAAGTCATTTCCGTAATCTGATTATTGGAGAAGCTGAGTGATGTATTTCTATTTCGTTTATATTCCACTTTAATCATGACGCTATTTTTGAGAGTCATGTCAAACCCGATTAATGGGTTGAGTTGTTCAGAAATGGTAATCTGACCGATTTCACGTTTCGGAATGAAATTACCTAACAAGTCGCGGTCTTTGGAATTTCCGTTAGCATCTTCTTTATAAAGCAGATTCGTTGAATAATTTCCGACATTATAGGTGCATGTGTAAGAATGAACAAGTGATAAACTTTGGAAATACTTGCTAACCCCTTTAATTTTTGTAAATCCGGTATAGTTCAATCTCCAATTCGGAAGAGGAATCTTCGGGAATGGAGAGGAAACGTCCATTTTTGCACTATTTTTTCCACCGTAAGTGGATAAGAATGCGGCAGTTAGCACTTCTTGAGAGAGACCGTTATAGCCAACCGGATAGCCCGTCGTATCTATTACTCCGCCGGAATTGGGGTTCAGCGCGGAAATGCGGTTTGCCAATTCCAATCTTACGCTCTTGAAATCATTGAATAATTTATCTCCGTCCATAAAGAAAGAGCCCAAGCCGAATTGAGTAATCGAGAAGTTGCCCGTAGTCCTCGGACTGTAGGAAGAAAAGACCCCTTGAGCGTTGGCGCGATAGTATTCCGTATAGTTAGATGATTCATTCCGGCTCGAGGTCACATCAATTCTAAATTCCTTAAACGGTTCAATGGTAGCGCGGAAATTGATGACGCGGTTATGGTTTTCTTGATATGGGAAGTTCATCAAAGTATCCGTTGATAACCATCCCTTTTCGGACGCTTGGTGGCGAATATCGGTTTGTCCACCGAAAGCAAATAAAAAGCCCGGCGACCCATTGACGAAATTAAGTCCCAATAAGTTAGGAGAATACATGTAGCCCGGCAGTGAAGTTCCATTACCTTCGCTGTAGCTCAACGAAACATTGCGGAGCAGCATCAAGAAACGGACACTCCCATCTAAGATAATCTTACCGTAATTCACTTTAAGAGAATCTTTTCCGTCTTTCCCTTTCTTTTTTCCTTTACCTGATTCGTTTTCTTCCGGTTCATCAACACCATTTGATTTCTTTTTTTGAGAGACTTGCTTCCCCTTGTTTGTATTACTTGACGTGCCTTGATTTACTTTTTTGAAATAAGGAACTTTATTATACAGATTGACGAAGTTCACATTGGTATTCAACTGTATTGTATTAGAGTTAGCAATCGTATTTCCGAGATAAGCCAAAGAAAGAGAAGAAGCAGTGAAATTGTAGGTTGAACCATATCTTGCGGTTGCCGTAATCCAGCTGAAGAGGGGTATCTTATTGATAGGAATTTGGTAAGAAGCGTCGAAGCGTTGTTGGAAAGTATTGACACGTCCGCCCTGACCAAAGCATTTCCAGATGGAATCGCGTTCGGTACGGGTATCAATTAAGCCTTGCGGTTCGTCAATACGCGCAGAAGCCAATGCAGTATATTCAAACTTCAGTCCTTGCGTCAAGTCCCATCTCAAAGCATAATTTCGAGACCAATCAAAGGACTTAACATAGCTGGTATCAATAATAACATTTCCTTTACTCTTCGGGCGATATTTGAACTCATTAAATTCTCTTAAAACAGTGGTTCTAAAGGTAAATGTTTTAGGAAGCGGGTAGAAATTAAAGTCCCTAATTAATTGTAACCATTTCGATCTTAACCATTTTTGATTGGCTAACGGTCGAATGTTTTTCGGATTATAATTGAACGCATAGCCAATTTCGCCTTGATGTGAGAACTCGTTGTCAAATTCCACGTCCACGTTTCTGGATTTAATTTCGGAATAGGCGTATGAGAGGTCAAAGTTTTCAATGTCCCAGGGTCTGATTTTGATTGGACCATCAAAACTTCTTTCTTTGCGAACATTCATCAAATTTACATTTTGTCTTTGTACAAAATCGGTGGTCATCTTACGAATGGAATCGCGTTCGTGACCGGTTTCGTATGTAGCTAAATCAGCTTTGAGTTTAACGTCGGGGTTCAGCGGATTATATTCCGGAACAGAAACATTTTGCGACAAATCGTAGTGAATCGGTATTTTGATATTCCATTTTTCGGGGAACAAAACTTTACCGGCTTCGATATTGGTCGCGAAATCAATGGTATAAAGGGTTTCGCTTTGGGTTTGGGTAACAGATTGGTCTAAACTCCCAAAACCGGGTGTTGAGTAAGTGCCGGACAAAGTAATATCGCCGATGTCGGCTAAATTCACACGCATTCTGCCCAATGCTGCCCAACCTTGTTTATCGTCAAAATCGCTCAATCGCAACTCATTCACCCATATTTCCGCCGATTTGCTGAGCATATCGTCGCCATCGTTCATGGATTGCTTTTTAGGATTTCTGACACCAATCATGATGGTAGCAACATCCGAAAGGTTCGGGGTACCCACAACGGTGATGGTGTATCCGTCGGCAGTTATTTTATAGGGTGTGGTCAAGCTCGGGTGGCTACCGCTCCGAACTTCAATGTTTCGCTGTTGTTTAACAGATACCAAAGAATCTAAGACAATATCCATACGGTTATTCACGGGCCAAATTGCGGTAGAATCTTTTCCACAATACCAAGGAGTTAATTCAATGGGAATTTCATATTCATAATAGTTGTCTGTAAAATCTGACCCTAAACGAACGAAAACGGTCATATCTCCTTTGTTGAAGTGGTCGGCGGCATTCACTTTTTCTGCGTGTACAAACATCTTAAGGTGCTTAAATTTGCGCAGATCGTATTTGGTATTTTTGTAAATGGCACGAGCATCACCATCAACCAAATTCTGGACTTTCATCGTCAGTGCTTGTTCATTGACGTAATAAATATTGGTACTTCCAAAACCTTGTTCGCGTTCAATTCCGGGAGGAATGACATAAGGAACGGGGGATCTGTTTCCGTTTTCTTCAAAACTCAAACTGGAAACGTTGAATGAAGTTTCTTCCCCACCCTGCGCCGGAAGATAATCGCCTTCTTCCATCAAATCCAAAGAATAACTGCGCCAATCACTTCTCACTAACTCGAAAGTAGCCAAACGACAAACAATCGGTTCCGAAAAATCTTTCATAAACAAACGCATAAAACGAATGGAATTGAAACCGGAAATATTGCCCACTACTTTATTCGGAGACTTAATCGGTATTTTGAATTGATACCATTTTGTAACCGGTTTACTGCCATTGGGAAGCGGTTCCGGTGTTGCCTCGAACACATCATTGATATAATTCTCGCCGACAACCATTCTTTCCGGAGTTAAATGAACAACATATTGATAATACTTTTCATCTTCACTCAATGTATTGTCATTGTTCACATCTTCCATATTAGGAATATTAGTACCGGAAGTGGGATAGTTTTCTTGACTTTGATTATCGGTGGGTGAATTTCCTTCAGGATTATTATAATATTTGTATCTGTCTAAAATTTTCACATTGCTATTATCATAATCAGTACCTCTAAAATAATGGAAATTATCGGAAGAAGGGTCACTTGCGGCTTGTTGATAAGCAAGAGAGTTCGTTCCATATTGCGCTGCGATGGCGTTGAGGTAATCGGCAAAAAAGTCCTGTTCACGTGAAGTAGGCAAACCATCAAATCCAACATCTTGATTTTCACGTGATTCCGTATTATTATCAAAAGCCGTAACAATCATTTGAATCGTAGGAACACGCCCCCAAACGGTATATTCAACGTCTTGGTCACCGCCATCTACCGGCAAGCCGTTTTCAAAAAACTTTTTTCCATCCTTTAAGATATCTTCGGAAATATCGCCCAAATTAAAATACAGGTCACCTCCAGTGTGATTAGGGTTATCTATGAATGGATCCATCATCCAAAATTCGATATATTCAAAATTGGCTGACTCGAAATCGGTATTATCCATTTCCCGCATTATACCACCCCAGCGTGAACTCGGATTATTCAATTTCCCGTCACTGTTCATACCGGCAGAAAGGCCCTCTGTTCCATCAAAATCAAAGTTATAAGGTCCTTTTTCTTCAGGATAAAAAGCCAAGTTCAATACCGAAATATTGGTAGGTGTATTCGTTGCTGTTCCTTTATTGGGGAACAATTCGGTTTCATAAACTTCTCGGGCGTAAGTGGCAGATTGGTCATCATCCGTGATATTGGACGGAGTAGCACTATTATTACGGTAAAAAATAGGGTCAATAATATACCAACATAACTTTGCGCGGTTGAAGCCATAAGCCAACTGTCGGCGGGGAGAATCGTTGGTGCTGGAAAAGGCTTCTGGAAAGAGTTGCATCTGCGATTGCGGAGTAGAAGCTAAAATCCACTTATTGATGGAACGAAGATCCACAGTCGATTTAGTAGCTTCAAAATCATCAATATAGGTAGTTCCGTCTTTCCCAATGGCGCGCGAGTGCCCGGGAATAAAATGAGCAAACTCACCCTCTAACTGCAAATTCGATTCTGCAGTCGTACTGTGAAATGTCAATAAATCAACAGCTTTTGTAATGAATGGTACTTTGGTTTTGTAATTGACGTTCATTCCCCAAATCGTATTATTGATAGGTTCATCGCCGTAATTTACTTTTTGAGTAATGGGACGTTCATTCAAATTCAAAACAGTCGCTCCGACATTAAAATTGTCCGAAAATTTATAATCCAAATTCAAACCAAACATACGTTGGTCGTTCATTCCGAAAGAGGATTGATTCTCCAAAGAAATGTTAATGGGAGTCCCTGAGTTCAATACGCCCTGATTGATAATACTGACTGTTCCCATACTATAATTTACCGTATAGTCAATATTTTCTTTCAAGGTAATACCACCGGCAGTCACCTTAACAGAACCTTCCGGCACATTCATGGCATTTAGATAAATTTCAGAACCGTAACTGGATTTATAATTACCTTCCAAGTAATACTTATTTTTGGACGTATATTGCTGGGCTAATGTTTTAGTGGTCGTGTACAAAGAATCGAAAGCGTATTTATCGCCGCTGGTTTGATCGGTAAAAACTGACCGCAAATCCTTTCCAAATGGCTCAATAACAGGAAAATAAATCTTACCATTCGTCGAATTGACGGTACCGCCGCGGGTCGATGCGTTATCTAAAAAGTCAAAAATCCCATCGGGTTGTGGATCCTGCTGTTTATTTAACCGGTCTAATCCCAATAATTTAATCAAAGGAATCCCTTTTTGCGCACCGGTATTGAAGAACCCGTTAGCGACTCCCTCTTCATCACCGGTATATAGAATATTGAGTACAAAATCTTCGCTGGCAACCTGATATGCTCCCAAGTTGTAAACATTCTTCATCATTAAATTCCAAAGTGGTGATTTTGTATTCAGCGTTGTACTTTTTAAAAGTTTGGCTCTGATGCAATTAGGTGCACTCACCTCGTTAGAGAACTCACCTACCTGATACACTTTGTCATCACCAATGATGGTATATTGAAAAGCCACTGCCAACACTTGGTCGGCGGTCATTGCGGTATTCAAAGAGATAAAGCCGAGTTGGCTATTAAAGGTATATTCTGACGGAGAAAGCAGTCTGGCACTTTCCACTTTCTCATAATCTACACCGGAGGTAAGACCATGAACGCGTAAGTTGTTATTGACTCCGCCTAAATTACGATATTCGGCAGTATCGATGACTGAGGTCAGGTTATTGACTGAATCGCTTGGGTACTGCCCCCCCAGCCCTTGAAATCCGGAAAACTGTGGGTTCATTTCACCTAAATCAGTGAATGCCACAATATTACGGTTGTCGGTGGTAGCTGCACCAACAGTAGTGCGCCATACTTCTATTTTAGTAATAACAATAGGTGAACTAACCAATGGCAAAGTAGATAAATACTGATTGTAATGATCCCGAAAGAACTGCCCAAGGAAATAGTGTCTATTCTCTTCGTATTCGTCTGCTTTGAAATAGAAATCGTTGGTTTGCGCTCCCCCACTAACTGTAATAGTTTGAGTTTCAGATTCTTGGTTTGAAGCTACAGCTGTCACCATTAATTTCCCAAATTTGAGTTGTGTTTTAACACCAAACAAACTTTGGCTACCGGTAATTAAGGTACTATTCAACGGAAGCGTAACATTACCAAATTCAATAAGTTGCAGAATATCATCTTCTTTTCCCTCAAATTTCAGTTTCATTTCATTCTCGAAATCAAACATGGCTTTTGTGTTATAATTGAGGTTAAATTCGATTTTATCGCCAATTTTGGCTAAGACATTCATTTGAATATTTTCATCAAAATTGAATTGGGTAACTCTTCGTTGTTTAACGGGAAGTGACGGGTTATCGTTGCGGTTGTGGAGGACGCCAAAGATCAGTTCCACATTTCCGGAAGGGCGAATATCAATGGTATTGCTCCCGAAAATACTTTCAAAAACATCTCCGCCGATATGGAGTTGCGGAATTAAGCCGCCCCCACGTCGTCCGTGAGCAGTATAACTTGCACCACGTTCGCGCCAATAATCATTCACCGATTGGCGCAAATCGTAATCGATATATTCATCAACTGACATAGAGGAAGAAGGACCGAATGGCACATTTCCGGTCATGTTTTGAAAATTGTAGGTATTTGTATTTGAATCATATACAATGGTTGTACCTACATTTTGAGGATTATTTAAGTTGAAAGGACTATAAAATTGATTCTCATCTAACGGGTTGTTATCATAGTTGGGAATAGGAACATACAGATCGTTACTATCGGGAGGATTAATGGGTTTTGGTGAAAATATGACCTCATCGGTTTCCGAATCAACAGCCGCCATAAGCTCCCCTACAGTGTCGTTAGCGGATTCCGCTTTGACAGGTTCGGTAACTTTATAAAAAAAATGCTGCGATGGAGGTAATGCCCAGATGAGTGAACATATAGCGAAAGCAGCAACGACGGTTATAATATATTTGTTAGCTTTATTCCCAGTTATCACGTTTCAATTGTCTGTTAGTTTTTACAATAGTTTCAATGCTCTTTTGATTAAATCTTCAACGTTCATAGAAGAATTTTCCTCTTTTAATATCTTATCTATCACTTTCTCCGCGGCATTTTTTTGGAATCCCAGCGAAACTAATGCAGATAACGATTCTATTTTATTATTATTGTAAGAAATTGAAATTTTATCTTTGATTTGTATTGGAGCTTTGGCAATTTTGTCTTTTAATTCAATGATGACGCGTTGCGCTGTCTTGGCACCCACTCCTTTCACGGATTGAATCAATTGACTGTTTTCGGAACTGATGGCTTGAATGGTATCATTTACCGTCAGGGAAGAGAGAATAAGAGACGCGGTATTGGGACCGATTCCGCTTACCGAAATAAGCAGTCGGAACAAAGTACGTTCATCTTCGGTAACGAAGCCGTACAACAACTGTGCATCTTCTTTAATGACATAATGAGTAAAAAGTTTGATGTCGGTTTCATTTTTTATCTGAGAGAAAGTATTGAGGGAAATGTGCACCAGATATCCGATACCGCCGGCAGTTTCAATTACAACGAAAGCCGGATTTTTCTCTACCAGAACTCCTTTGATGTGTGTTATCATTTTATTTGCTTATGTTAATTGGGCTGCAAAAATACACTAATTTTTGATTTCTTTTGCGATTTAAAAACCGAAAAATTTTCTTTTCAAAAAAGAAATGGCACAATAAAAAAAAATGTATATTTGCCGAAATTTTTTTTATGAATTGGGCAGTTGTTATTTCACTCATTGTTTTCGGATTAATTGCACTTATTTTAGAAATTTTAGTCATTCCGGGTGGAGTTGTCGGCATATTGGGACTTCTTTCGATTACCGCCGGCATCATTATATCTTATGTAACGTACGGAACAACCGCCGGCAATATTACCTTGGCGATTACACTTGTCGTCATCATTGTCTCATCGGTTGCAGCACTGCGGAGCAAGACATGGCGAAAGCTAATGCTCGACACAAAATTGGAGAGTAAGATGAATGATTTTGACGAACAGCGTATCAAAGTGGGAGCCGTCGGCACCACACTTTCACGTTTAGCACCTTCCGGAAAAGCGATTTTTGATGGAGAAATAGTCGAAGTCACATCATCCCAAACCTTTATTAATGAAAATGAAGAAATATTAATTATCAAAATAGACGGAAATAAAATTATAGTAAAAACAAAAAATTAAATCATTATGGAACCCATTACAATTATTACCTTTGTAGGCTGTGTCTTACTTTTCATTCTTCTTTTATGGATGGTTCCGGTCGGGCTGTGGTTTACCGCATTAGTATCCGGAGTTCATGTTTCATTGCTTCAGCTCATACTCATGAGATGGAGAAAAGTACCGCCCGGTGTTATCGTCAACGCCATGATTACCGGTTCAAAAGCAGGAATTAAACTCAATCGTGATGAGTTGGAAGCACACTATTTGGCAGGGGGGCATGTCATACCTGTTGTCAATGCGTTAATATCGGCAGATAAAGCCAACATTTCCTTGGATTTCAAATCCGCTACTGCGATTGATTTAGCCGGTCGTAATGTGTTGGAAGCCATTCAAACATCTGTCAATCCGAAAGTTATCAATACCCCACCGGTAGCAGCTGTTGCCAAAGACGGGATACAACTTATTGCCAAGGCGCGGGTTACGGTTCGTACGAACATTCGCCAATTGGTGGGCGGTGCCGGCGAAGAAACCATCATTGCCCGTGTTGGCGAAGGAATTGTTACAGCTATCGGCTCAGCAACTTCCTATAAGACCGTGCTCGAAAACCCCGATTCAATTTCAAAAGTAGTGCTTACCAAGGGTTTAGATTCCGGTACCGCTTTTGAAATATTATCCATCGACATCGCCGACATTGACGTTGGTAAAAATATCGGTGCCATGCTGCAAATCGACCAAGCCAACGCAGATAAGAATATTGCACAGGCAAAAGCCGAAGAACGCCGCGTGATGGCTGTCGCCTCCGAACAAGAAATGAAAGCAAAAGCCCAAGAAGCCAGAGCTAAAGTTATTCTTGCAGAATCCGAAGTACCCCTCGCCTTGGCAGAAGCATTCCGCAATGGCTCTTTCGGCGTACTCGACTATTACAAATTGGAGAACTTAAAAGCCGATACCCTAATGCGCGATACTATCAGCAAAAGCGGACAACAATCGACTCCTAAAAAAAATTCACCTGAAAAATAGTTTTTGATAATGAGAAATCTTATTTCATTTATTACAATATTTATGATGGGATTCAACTTACTCTCCGCACAAGATATTTCCTTGCCCACTCCCCAAAAAAGCGGAGGATTACCTCTCATGGACGCCCTGAATCATCGCCACTCCAGCCGCGAGTTCTCAGATAAAATGCTGTCACAACAACAATTGGCTGACCTGCTCTGGGCAGCCAATGGCGTGAATCGCCCCGACGGAAAACGAACCGCTCCCTCAGCCCGCAACCTCCAAGAAATTGACATCTACGTTTATCTGAGTACAGGCGTTTATTTCTATGATGCCATCGAAAACAAACTTGTATTAAAAGCGTCCGAAGACCATCGTGAAGATGCTGCCATGCAATCTTTTGCTACTACCGCACCCGTCTTGCTTGTCTTTGTTGCCAATTATGACAAAATGGAGGGAATGGATGAGGATGCCCGTCTGATGTACGGCGCAACTGATTGCGGATACGTCAGCCAAAATGTATATCTGTTCTGCGCTGCTAATGAACTCAATACCGTCGTTTTAGGTAGTATTTACCGTGATAAAATTCAAGAATTACTTCAGTTTAACGGGAAAGCCATCTTAGCACAACCAGTAGGCCTTTCAAAATAAAATACCATGAAATTGAAATTATGGATATGGGTTTGCTTGTTACCTTGTACCATTTTGGCTCAAAACAACAGCAAATTTGAAATATCCTACGAAAAGATCACGTTGGACGCGACACACCAACAAAGCAATGATAAAAACATTGCTGGCTATTTTGATAGTATCAAAAAAATTAACGACGGAATGATGGGTGTTACCATCGGATATTGTAATTCTACTTTAGAGAATTTCCGCCCTGAAAGCCCGTTGTCCAACTTTCTGACAGACGCGTTACTCTCTTTTTCAGATTCAGTGGCACGTGCCCATCATCAAAAGCCGGTTGATTTTTCCCTGCTGAACTTCGGTGGGATTCGTGGCTCTTTAAAGCAAGGTCCCATCACCGTTGGTAATATCTATAATATTTTGTTTGATAACAAAATCGTGATCTCCTCCATTCAAGGAAGTGAAGTCATCAAACTGATTAAAAAATTTGGTGATAAAAGTTGTCCCGCATATTCCAATATAAGAATCGTTTATTACAACAATAAACCTATTTCATATACTATCGGAGATCAACCCATCGAAGAGGATCGAATCTATCGCGTTGGCACGATAGATTTTCTCGTCTTCAGTAATGGAGACAAAATCTTTGAAAACATCTCCCTTATCGATAGCTACAATACCAATACTTCGATGCGAGATATGGTCATCAATTATATCCAAAACAAAAAGAATATTGATGCAAAACGAGATGGAAGGGTGAATATTCAAATACAACCCCAACATTAACCTACACACAATATATTTACTGTCTATCACTCTATTTCGGATAAAAGATTCTATTTATGACCGGAAATAAATGGCGTGTTGGCAGTTTAAACAGAATAATGCACAACTTTTTAGTTCAAATACTTCCCTATTTCAGGGATTAATTGTAATTTTGCCGCTTAATTTTTTGAAAAAGCAGACGGGAAATGGATAAAAAAATAATTATAAAGGGCACAAGAGTCAACAACCTGAAAAACATAAGTGTAGAGATTCCTCAAAATCAATTGATAGTGATTACAGGCTTGTCGGGTTCAGGAAAATCATCGCTGGCTTTTGACACGTTATATGCAGAAGGACAACGTCGTTACGTAGAAAGTTTGAGTTCTTATGCTCGTCAATTTATGGGTAAAATAACCAAGCCCGATGTCGATTTCATTCAAAATATTCCGCCTGCCATCGCTATCGAACAACGTGTCATTTCGCGTAATCCACGTTCTACGGTGGGAACGACAACCGAAATTTATGAATATTTTAAACTTCTTTATGCTCGCGTCGGCAAAACCACTTCCCCCGTCAGCGGAAAATTGGTTAAACGTGAGAATCTAAACGACGTACTTAAATTTGCACATGCCATTCCTCTTTCTGCCAAAGTATATATTGCCGCCCCTATCGTCATCGTGTCGGGAAGGACATTAACAGAACAGCTTGAAATTTTACAAAAGCAAGGTTACAGCCGACTTATTTGCAAAAAGGAGATTCTGGATATTGATACTCTTTTACAAACAAAAAAGACGACACTCACCTCCCTTTATATCTTGATAGATAGATTTAAGGCATCTAATATCATGACCGAACAAGCTCGTTTTGCGGATTCCGTGCAAACCGCTTTTAATGAAGGTAAAGGGTCATGTATGCTACAAGTTGAAGATAATGAAGATATTAAGCAGAAAATTTTCAATGATTCGATGGAAATGGACGGCATTAAATTTGAAGAACCCTCCATCAATTTATTCAGTTTTAATAATCCTTATGGTGCATGTCCCATTTGCGGAGGCACAGGTATCGTTGATGGAATAGATCCCGACTTGGTGATTCCCGACACCTCACTTTCCGTTTTTGAAGGAGCCGTTGCCTGCTGGCACGGTGAAAAATTAAAAGAGTGGCAGGATTATTTTATCAAATATGCCGTAAAACAACAATTTCCGCCTCACCGCGCTATTGATGAACTGACGAAAGAAGAGTACAATTTGTTGTGGAACGGCGACCCCGACAATAAGGTTTTGGGCATTCAACAGTTTTTTGAATTTGTTGAAAAACAACGTTATAAAATTCAATATCGGGTCCTTGCTACCCGTTATCGCGGGCGTACCATCTGCCCCGATTGCCAAGGAACCCGACTACGCAAAGATGCCAATTACGTAAAAATTGGCGATAAATCCATTTCCGACCTCATCACGATGCCCATTACTGAATTGCATAAATTCCTTTCCACATTCAAATTTAAAGATAAAAATGACGAAATAATTGGCAAAGGTATAGTCAAAGAATTGATTAACAGGCTTTCGTTCATTATGGATGTGGGGTTAGGCTATCTGACGCTTAATCGGGCGGCACGCTCCTTGTCGGGTGGCGAATCACAGCGAATCAACTTGGCAACCTCATTAGGAAGTAGCTTGGTCGGCTCACTTTACATTTTAGATGAACCCAGTATCGGATTGCACCCACGTGATACAGAACGACTTATTCACGTTTTACAACAACTTCGCGACATTGGCAACACCGTCGTCATTGTTGAACATGATGAAGACATTATTAAACATGCAGATTATATCATTGACATCGGTCCGGAAGCCGGACGATTAGGCGGTGAAATAGTTTTTTGCGGCACTTACCCGCAATTAATCAAAAAATCCAATAACCTGACGGCTGCCTATATTCGAGGAATGGAAGCCCCGCTAACAGATGGAAATCTGTGCATTCAAATACCTGATATTCGCCGTAAATGGCGAAACTATATTCAAATTTTCGGTGCCAAAGAACATAATTTGAAAAATGTTAATGTAAAAATTCCCTTACAAATACTTACCGTCATCACCGGCGTAAGTGGCTCAGGAAAAAGTACCTTAATAAAAGATATTTTATATCCTGCCATCCAAAAAAAACTATCGGATACTTCTGAAAAAATGGGCAAACATTCAAAGGTCGAAGCGGATTGGAGCAAAATTTCCGAAGTAATTGTGGTGGACCAAAACCCGATAGGAAAATCCTCGCGCTCAAACCCCGCCATATATATCAAAGCATTTGATGACATAAGAGAACTCTTTGCCAATCAACCACTTTCCAAACAACGCAATTACAAACCCGGTTTTTTCTCTTTCAATACGGTAGGCGGCAGGTGCGATGAATGTGACGGCGAAGGGGTTATTCACGTCAGTATGCAGTTTATGGCGGATGTGGACTTGGTTTGCTCCGAATGTCACGGGAAACACTATAAAGATGAAATTCTTGAAGTAAAAATTGCCGGAAAAGACATTAGCGACATTTTAGATATGACTATTAATCAGGCAATTGAGTTCTTCTCGTCGCTTAAAGAACCTAACAGATTATCCGGAAGCATCATAGCCAAATTAAGTTATTTGCAAGATGTCGGATTAGGCTATTTAAAAATGGGACAACCCTCGCAAACTCTTTCCGGTGGCGAATCGCAACGCGTGAAATTAGCGTTCTTTCTCTCCCAAGGCGATGCCAAACAAAATATACTCTTTATCTTTGACGAACCAACAACAGGACTTCATTTTCATGATATCAATAAATTGTATAGCGCTTTTAATCAACTTATTGAGAAAGGAAACTCTATCATTGTTATTGAGCATAACCCTGAAATTATCAAATGTGCCGATTGGATAATTGACTTAGGACCGGACGGCGGAGAAGCGGGAGGGCATATCGTGTGCGAAGGGACACCGGAAGATATTGTCAAATGTAAAAAATCATATACCGGCAAAGTACTCACCGAAAAACTAAAACATAAATAACTGCTCTATTTTTGAATCCATTTTGATCAAAAATTCTGCCTTTTAAAAATATTCATGTAAATTTGCAGGCTTTATCGAAAAAATAAATAATTAAGCTAAAATATTGATATAATGAATAATACTGATAATCAAGCAAAACTGGAGATTTTCAATACACTCTCCAAAAAGAAAGAACATTTCGTCCCAATGCACCCAAACTTGGTTGGACTTTATGTCTGTGGACCTACCGTTTATGGAGAACCTCATTTGGGACACGCCCGCCCTGCCGTGACTTTTGACCTCGTTTTCAGGTATTTACAACATATCGGCTACAAAGTGCGCTACGTCCGCAATATTACCGATGTGGGACATTTGGAAAATGATGCAGATGAAGGCGAAGACAAAATTGCCAAAAAAGCACGCCTTGAACAGCTTGAGCCTATGGAAATTGCACAATTTTACATTGATAGCTACCACCGCGCCATGGATGCACTCAACGTGAAACGCCCCTCCATTGAACCTCGCGCCTCCGGTCATATTATTGAACAAATGGACATGGTTAAAAGAATCTTAGATAAGGGTTTTGCCTATATCTCTAACGGTTCAGTCTATTTTGACGTGGCTAAATTTGACAAAGAATATGGATATGGCAAATTATCGGGACGGGTCTTAGATGAACTGATTGCCAACACACGAAGTTTAGACGGACAAGAAGAAAAACATAATCCTGCCGATTTTGCCCTCTGGAAAAAAGCATCACCCGAACATATTATGCGCTGGGAATCCCCATGGAGCAACGGCTTCCCGGGCTGGCATATTGAATGTACAGCAATGAGCACCAAGTATTTAGGCGAACAATTCGACATCCACGGCGGCGGAATGGATCTACTGTTTCCCCATCACGAATCGGAAGTTTGTCAAAGTACGGTAGCCAACGGAAAAGAATCCGTTAAATATTGGATGCACAACAACATGATTACCATTAATGGACAAAAAATGGGCAAATCGTTGGGTAACTTTATCACACTCAACGAGTTCTTTACAGGCTCACACCCGACATTGAAACAAGCCTATTCCCCCATGACCATTCGCTTCTTTGTCTTGCAAGCACATTATCGCGGAACGTTGGACTTCTCGAACGATGCCTTATTAGCAGCCGAAAAAGGAATGACCAAACTATACGCCGCCGCTGCCTTGCTCCCTAAACTCAAAGCCGGCGACCATTCAGACGAAAATATCAATGAATGGATACAAAGATGCTATGATGCGATGAATGATGACTTCAATACCCCGAAATTAATTGCCGAATTATTCGACGCTTCACGCATGATCAATTCTATTCACGATGGAAAAATGACTGCCACTAAAGCCGATTTAGACTTGCTTACTAACTCCTTTAATACTTTCTTTTTCAATATTTTAGGTATGAAAGAAGAATTGGCTCAAAACAACCAATCCGAATACACCGATCAATTAATGTCCTTGATTCTTGAGATCCGTAAAGATGCAAAAGCCAATAAGAATTGGACGATCGCCGATATGATTCGCGACAAATTGAACGATGCCGGCATTGTTTTAAAAGATACAAAAGAAGGCACCACCTACGAACTTAATTAATAATATGTTAGATAGAACCATCGCACCGCCCATTCACGACTTTGAACCATTTGTGCTACCTCAACCTAGTTCCGTTCAACTCCCCAACGGTATCCCCTTCAAGTTGTTTATCAATCCACATCTTGATTTGATTCATTTCATCATTCGCGTAAAAGCCGGGGTCTTTTTTGAAAAACAAAAAAATGTAGCCGCATTTTGCTACTCTATTCTTTCCGAATGCCACCCCTCTTTATCCGCCAACGAGTTTGATGGAAAATTGGATTATTTCGGTGCCACTTTGAATTTATCTGTCGGATTTGAATATGTCACCATCTCATTTATCGTTCCTAAAACAAACTGCAAAAACGCTTTTTCTTTTTTATCTGAAGTCCTTATTTCACCTTCCTTTAAAGAAGAAAGTGTAAAAAAACAGAAAGAAATTAAAATCAAAAATTGGGAATATTCATCACTTAAAACTGATATACGCGCCAATCGTTTGATGTATAATGCTTTCTTCGGCAACGAAAAACCATACGGAAAAATCATTGAAATATCTGATATCCAATCTATTACTCCTGAATTACTGACAGAATTTTATCACGATACTTTTTCTGCACCCAATATTAAAGTGTATGCAACCGGAAATATTGACGATGAATTGGAAAAACATATTGCTACATGTATTAGCCATTTCCCGGCTGGAAATAGATCGATGACAACCCCGCAAATTATCTTTCCCAAACTGCCACCCAAGATTGTCGATTATTGGGAAAATGCAATGCAAACTTCCTTAGTGCTGTGCCGCCCATGTTTATCTTATACCGATCAAGAGTATTTCGATTTTGAAATATTGAGCACCTTTTTAGGTGGCTATTTCGGCTCACGGCTGATGCAAAATCTTCGCGAAAAAAATGGCTACACATACAGCGTCAATTCGGCATCTTCTTATTTCGCCGACCAATCTGTGTTTTTTATCGAAACGGAGGTGAATAATGATAATGTGGATTACGCCATTGAAGCATGCTTTACGGAAATGAAAATTTTGCGGGAACAACTTGCTGATGAAGAGGAGCTCAATAACGTGAAACAATTCATTTTAGGCTCACTCATGCGCAGTATTGACGGAACTATTCAATATATGAAAAAGTATATCGGCTGGGAAGATTACGCCATGACAGAACAATCGTTTTATGACGGAATAGCAGCGGTTCAAAAAGCCGATGTCCAATTAATTGAATCATTGGCTAACAAATATTTAAAAGAAGAAGACTTCACTACTATCGTGGTTGGGAAATACCCGTCCAAATAGTCTTTATTTTGCAAAATTCTTCGTTCGTTTTCCGATCGATAATAGTAGAAAAATGGGTGTTGCAGTCTTTAATTTGCGTATAAATTTCGTAATAGTCCCCTAAATGTGCCTGACTTGTATAATTAATAATGATGGTTTTCAAATGATGCGTTTCCAAAAAATCTAATGCGTAACTATCTAATAACCAGCCCACATATCGGGTATTATTCACATGGTTGTTGGTGTCAATGTCTGAATACAGTACCTCACGCGTACAAATGGGAGAAGCATCAGAAATAGATACTTTAGGAATTTTAAGATTCTTTTCAAATAAATCTTTGCCCTTATCCGAGCAAGGAATGATGTCACCGACAATATCGCTAACTATCTGAGGTTTAAAATTAATTGTATCCAAAATAGTCCAAAGCGAATAAGCCTTCACGATAACTTGTTGCCGTTGATTTTGAATTTCAAAACATCGTGGCTGAATCAGATGATCGGGAGTATTAGCCCAAGTGGTAATGTCAATGGTATCATGCCAATGCGGGAACTGTTCAAATTGCAATCCCATCCGATAAAGTGTCCAAAAAGTATTTTTCTTTTGTAAATCTTCCCAAGCAACATGTTGATCTGCAGAATGTTGCTCCGCGACCTCCTGCATATAACCCAACAAATATGGAAGTCGAATATCAAATTTTTTGTCAATAAGATGTGAGCCGACTTCAAATTGTTTACTAAAAAAGGGTGTCATAATCAAATTTTGAATTGTCTGGCAAAAATACATCTTTTTTCTTGTTTATATTAATGAAAAATGAAAGATTTTTTCAGAACAACAAGACATTTTATGACCAAAATCAATTACCTTTGCAGCCGATTTTAAAGAAAAAATTTTTATGACAAATCACCCACTAACTGCTGCTGTAGAAACCGAGAAAGCAGTGTTAATCAGCGTAGTATCTTCAACTTCCACCCTTGAACGCGTGAACGAATATTTGGACGAATTGGCATTCTTATTGGAGACTGCCGGCGGAATTGCCGTTAAAAAATTTGTTCAGAATTTGCCCTACCCTGACCCAAAAACCTATTTAGGAAGCGGAAAATTAGAAGACGTTGCTACGTATATCAAAGATAATCAAATTGAACTAGCAGTTTTTGATGACGAATTAACGCCATCACAGATTCGCAATATAGAAGGAGTATTGCAGTGCAAAGTATTGGACAGAACGCACCTTATCTTGGATATTTTTTCCAAACGCGCACAGACCGCCCACTCCAAAGTTCAAGTGGAATTAGCTCAGTATCAATACCTTCTCCCGCGCCTGACCGGTATGTGGGGACACTTGCAAAAACAACGCGGCGGTATCGGAATGAGAGGTCCCGGTGAAAAAGAAATTGAAACTGACCGGAGAATTATCCGCGAACGAATCGCCTTACTCAAAAAGAAATTAATTGACATTGACCGACAAAAACTTACGCAACGCTCTAACCGTGAGAAATTTGTGCGTGTTGCCTTGGTCGGCTATACCAATGTCGGGAAATCTACTTTGATGAACCTGATTAGCAAATCTGACGTTTTTGCAGAAAATAAACTCTTCGCCACATTGGATACCACTGTCCGAAAAGTAGTCATCGACAATCTGCCGTTTCTCCTCTCCGATACCGTAGGTTTTATCCGCAAACTTCCTCACAGCCTGATTGAATCCTTCAAATCAACATTGGACGAAATTCGCGAAACCGACCTCATTTTGCACGTAGTCGATATCAGTCACCCCGATTTTGAAGAGCAAATTGCCATCGTTAACCAAACATTGGCTGAAATTGATGCCGGAGATAAACCGGTCATTACCATTTTTAATAAAATCGACAACTATTCTTGGGTGGAAAAAGACCCCGACGACCTGACTCCCAAAGACAAATCGAATATTACTTTGGAAGAACTCAAACAAACTTGGATGGCAAAAATTAATCATCAAACCATCTTTATTTCTGCCAAAACAAAAGAAAATGTTGACGAAATGAAGTCTATATTATATGATGAAATTAAGAAATTGCACATTCAGATTTATCCGTATAACAATTTTTTGTACTAATCAGTTAAAGTATAACTAATTCTATGATAAGTAATTCCAGCATTCAGGTTAAAATTGGCAACCTCCGTCTTGGCAGCGGACTTCCCTTGATTGTTCAATCTATGACCAATACCGACACGGCAAACATTCCTGCAACATTACAGCAAGTTCGGCAGTTGGTTTTGTCTGGCTGCCAAATGATACGCTTGACGGTGCCTTCCCTGCGCGAGGTAGAGTGTTTACGACAAATAAAAGAAGCACTTCGCTCGGAAGGAATTGATAATCCGCTAATTGCGGATGTCCATTTCAACCCGAAAGTGGCCGAAGAATGTGCAAAAATAGTTGAAAAAGTGCGCGTTAACCCGGGAAATTATGTTGATAAACGCAATTTCCAGCAACTCGATTTGACCGATACCGAATACCAAGAATCCTTAGAGAAAATGGCACTGCGCGCAAAACCTCTTCTGCAAATCTGCAAAGAACACGGAACCGCCATTCGTATCGGAACCAATCATGGCTCGTTGTGCGACAGAATAGTCAGCAGATATGGCAATACACCACTTGCGATGGCAATGTCCGCAATGGAATGGGTACATATTTGCCAACAGTATGATTTTCATAATGTTGTATTGTCAATGAAGTCAAGCAATGCACAAACGATGGTGGAAGCAACGCGCTTGTTAGCGGATAAGATGCAGGCGGAAGGAACGGTGTTCCCCTTACACTTGGGCGTAACCGAAGCCGGTGCCGGCGACGAAGGACGCGTGAAATCGGCAGTCGGAATCGGGGCTTTGCTGCTGGCAGGGATTGGAAATACCATTCGTGTTTCCCTCACCGAACCACCGGAGAATGAAATCCCTTTCGCCCAATTATTAACCACAGTTCCCAACGAAAAACAAAACGTCAACGTGCAAGTCGAAAATGGAATTCTGCATTTAACATATCATCAAGAAGACTATTACACATGGATGGCAACGGTGGCAGCTATGGCTGGTTTTGAGCATTTTACTCGTCCAATTAAAGATTTAATAATTGATAATCAATATTTTACAAAAGATCAAAATCAACGATTAGCCGATATGATTTTGCAGGCTTGTCGCGTTAAGTTTTCTCAAACCGAGTTTATCTCTTGTCCGTCTTGTGGGCGCACGCAATATGATATTCAATCTGTTTTGCAGATGGTGAAAGAACGCTTTGCGGGCTATCCAAATCTGAAAATCGGAGTGATGGGGTGTATCGTCAATGGGCCCGGCGAAATGGCAGATGCTGATTTTGGAATCGTTGGCGCAACGCATGGCAAAGTGTCCGTATATCTTGGTAAACAGAGGGTTACCCCGCCATTGCCGGTGGACGAAGCGCTACGAATCATGGAATCGCTGATACAATTAAAAATTAAGAATTAAAAATAACTATTCTGACAAATAATCACTAACCACTAAAAAAACGACTATGACTAATCAAAAAAAAGCGTTAGAAACAGACATATTTCTAACGCTTTTAATTCATTAAATCATCATATTAGGCATATCGTCAATTTCCTCATCTCTAACGGAGGGCGTACTTCTTTGCAACGAAGCAACTAACGAACCAATCATCTTTGTTAATTCCATCAATTGATTTCTGGAATAATCTTTTTCATCACTATTCATGGCATCAAGTTTGGAAGCAATTTCAGTATAAACAACGCATTCTCTGACGGAACTTTTAGCCATTTTTAAGTAATAAACAAATTGAGCTTTGTTTCTGGCAGAGCCTTCCGCAATATTGAGAGCAATTCCTTGCGCAGACTTTAGGAAAGCATCACCTAAGTTGGTTTGCTGAGAAACAGGAAACTTTGGAGTAACAGAATGCACCCAAGTGATATAATCAAGTGCTTTTGCGTAGATTCTCAAGTCTTCAAATCTGAAGAAACTTACAGTGTTTTCTTGTTCGTTCATGGTTTTATTATTTTAGTTAGAAAAATTCCCACAAAAATATACTTTTTTTTGATATCAAACCATTTTCTATTAAAAATTCTTTAACTTTATTACTTATTCACACAAATAATGGTATTCTCGAGTACACTATTAATCTAAATAATTGATAATAAGTACTTTAATGTAAATGAAAAGACTTAATAAATTTTACTTTTTTTGGATAATTAACTCTAAAAAACCATTGTTTCCAAAAAAAATAGTCTAAAAAAAGCTTTTTTTGTCTGAATTAAATTTGATTTTAGTAATTTTTGGCTCAAAAATAAATCTCGATATTTTTCCCATAAATATACTAAAATATGATAGGGAGTGTTTATCCATTGATGAGTATCCATATTTAAAATTGGGAAGTATAAGACGAAAAAAATCCCAATAACGCAAATTATTGGGATTAAGTTGTGGTCCCTCTTGGGCTCGAACCAATAATTAGCTGTAGAATATTCCGCAGAAATGGCTAAACGTGTTGAATTTTTTGACATTTTTTTTTGGTTTTCTGGTAGAAATCCAAAAAATTGTTTTTGTCTCGTTTCTGTCCCGATTTAAAAAACAAAATCAGCAACTTACATCCGTAAACTACTGATTTTTAATGTATTAATCGATTTGGTGGTCCCTCTTGGGCTCGAACCAAGGACCCTCTGATTATGAGTCAGATGCTCTAACCTGCTGAGCTAAGGGACCCTCATTTCCTCCTCAGAAATGCGGCTGCAAAAATACACTTTTTTTTAATTCGCTCAGCACCTTCCGAAATTTTTCTCAACAAAAAACGGCACATTTGATATTCTTGGGAAAAAGTGCCCATCTCCTAGCACATCATTATTGAGCAGTCAAGAATACACTTTCGGCTATTCATTGAATTTCAAGTACTTATAACCAAAGTAAAAAAATGACAAAATAGCTCACCAATTCAAAAAAGTAGTGTATTTTTGCACTCAGAAAAAAAACATTAATAACATATAAAAAACAATGAATTATGAGTAAGATTATTGGAATTTATGGACGTCAGATTTTGGATTCGAGAGGCAATCCGACCGTAGAAGTTGAAGTTTACACCGCAGCCGGTGCCATCGGACGCGCTGCTGTTCCATCAGGTGCATCTACCGGTGTCCACGAAGCAGTAGAATTACGTGATAATGATGAGAGTCAATTTTTGGGCAAAGGCGTATTGAAAGCCGTTCAAAATGTAAATAAAGTTATTTCCGAAAAAATTATCGGTATGGAGGTGATGGACCAAGTCGCCATTGATGCTGAAATGATTGCTATCGACGGAACACCCAACAAAAAGGAAATGGGGGCCAACGCCATTTTGGGAGTTTCCTTGGCTGCTGCCAACGCTGCTGCACAAGAAAGCGGTCAAGCCCTTTATCGCTATGTCGGCGGTTGTAATGCTTGTCTGTTGCCGGTTCCGATGATGAACATCTTAAACGGTGGTTCACACGCAGATAATAGCATTGATTTTCAAGAATTTATGATTATGCCCGCCAAAGCTGACAGCTTTGCTCGCGCTTTGCAAATGGGGGCAGAAGTTTTTCATAACTTGAAAAAAGTCCTGAAAGACCAAGGCTATTCCACCAATGTTGGTGACGAAGGCGGATTTGCTCCCAACTTAAAATCCAACGACGAAGCCATTGAAGTAGTTTTAAAAGCCATCGAAAAAGCAGGTTACAAACCCGGCGAAGATATTTTCATCGCTTTAGACCCTGCATCCTCCGAATATTATTTACCGGAAGAAAACGTTTATCACCTTAAAAAAT
Source organism: Bacteroidales bacterium (assembly GCA_023229985.1). Taxonomy (GTDB): domain Bacteria; phylum Bacteroidota; class Bacteroidia; order Bacteroidales; family WCHB1-69; genus UBA1756. The sequence continues at coordinate 32,715 of JALNYF010000004.1, forward strand.
CATCCGGCGAGAAATTAACCCCTTCACAAATGGTTGATTATTGGGCAAATTGGTGCAAAAAATATCCGATTCTTTCTATTGAAGACGGTATGGCAGAAGATGATTGGGACGGTTGGAAAATGCTAACCGACAGAGTCGGTAAAACCGTTCAATTGGTTGGCGACGACTTATTTGTTACCAACGTTGAAAGATTGAGAATGGGACTTGAGAAACAAGTTGCCAATTCAATTTTGATAAAAGTAAACCAAATAGGTACATTGACGGAAACCATTAATGCCGTTACCATGGCGCATAAAGCGGCATACACGAGCGTTATGTCCCATCGTTCCGGAGAAACCGAAGATACGACCATTGCCGACTTGGCAGTAGCATTAGGAACAGGTTTGATCAAATCCGGTTCCGCGAGCCGTACTGACAGAATCGCAAAATACAATCAATTGCTTCGCATCGAAGAAGGATTGGGCGCACAAGCCATTTTTGCCGGCAACGATATTCTTAAACGTTGGGGAAGATAATCGAGGAATGAGCAAAGAAAAATCGGTTCTGTTAATTTTTACCGGTGGAACCATCAGTATGGGTGAAAACCCAACCAATGGTTCCCTTTCACCACTTGATAAAGATGCAATCTTAAAATTGATACCGGAATTAGAGATGTTGCCCGTCAACATCTCTTCCGTTTCTTTTAACCCTATGATTGATTCTTCCGATGTTGAGCCGAATTTTTGGGTAAAAATTGCTGAAACCATCCGCGAATATTACTATCGTTACGACGGTTTTGTCATTTTACATGGCACCGACACTATGGCATATTCGGCATCAGCCGTCAGCTTTATGCTTGAAAATTTATCAAAACCGGTCATCTTTACCGGTTCACAATTGCCTTTGGGAATGTTGCGCAGTGATGCCAAAGAGAATGTGATGAATGCCATTGAGATAGCCGCCGCTTACGAGGACAACAAACCGGTAGTGCCGGAAGTAGCTTTGTTTTTTGAGGATTTGCTTATGCGGGGCAACCGTGCCATGAAAAAAAGCACAGAGTATTTCAACGCTTTTGCCTCCTTCAACTACCCTATTTTAGCCAAATCCGGCGTACATATCAAGTACTTCCCAATGGTCATTCATTACGAAAACGAAGTCAAACCATTATCTATCAATACTCACTTTGACAATAATATCGCCATTTTGAAATTGTTTCCGGGCATTCAAGAATCGGTCGTACAATCTGTTTTGGAAACGCCTCATTTAAGGGGGGTAATATTAGAAAGTTTCGGAGCAGGGAACGCGCCGCGCGCCGAATGGCTGTACCAACGATTGAAGGCTGCCACGGAGTCGGGAATGATCATTGTTAATGTCTCACAATGTCGAATCGGATCCGTTGAAATGGGACGTTACGAAACAAGTCTGAACTTACAAAAAGCCGGTATATTAAGTGGTTACGACATGACCATCGAGACGGCAACGACCAAACTGATGTTCCTTCTGGGTAAATTTTCCGACCCGAAAGAAGTCGTAAAATACATGCATCAGTCCTTGCGCGGCGAAGTGACCATTATGCACGGCAAATAAGAGAAACCGAATATCTGCCCCCGCTCCCAAACTCATTTTGTTCTGAAATAAATTTATTAATAGACTTAAATATTGAAGATATGAAATGCATTATTATTGGAGGAGTAGCCGGCGGAGCAACCGTAGCGGCACGCCTAAGAAGAATGGACGAATCTGCTACTATTATTTTATTGGAAAGAGGAAGTCATATTTCTTACGCGAACTGCGGACTTCCTTACTACATCGGGAATACTATCACCGACCGTAATGATCTGTTCTTGCAAACGCCTACCTCTTTTGGGAATCGCTTCGACGTTGATGTCCGAATCCATGCCAACGTGACAGCCATCGACCCTGAGAATAAATGTGTAATCTATACTGAATTAGACACTGGGAAAGAGTTCAAAGAGAGCTACGACAAATTAGTGTTATCCCCCGGCGCAGAACCTATTAAACCGCCAATTTCCGGCATTCATCTGCCTAACATTTTTACATTGAGAGATATTCCTGACACCGATGCCATTCACGCACATCTGCACTCTTTGACAAAAAAACCTGCTCGCGCCGCTATTATCGGAGCCGGCTTCATCGGATTGGAAATGGCAGAAAATCTGCACCATTTAGGAATGGATGTTACCATTATTGAAAAAGCTGACTACGTATTACCGATTGCAGATTGGGAAATTTCTGCCTTTGTTGAAACGCATTTGAAAGAGAAAAACATTCATTTATATACGCACAATGGAGTTGCCGAGTTTAAAGAAGTCGGCGAGCAGACCGAAATTATTTTAGAAAACGGGGAAAGTCTTCTCAGTGATTTTGTTCTGTTAAGCATCGGTATCAGAGCACGTACAGAATTAGCAAAAAATGCAGGCTTGGCTGTCGGGGCGCGCGGAGGAATTATTGTCAATGAATATATGCAAACTACGATTCCCGATATCTACGCCGTTGGCGATGCCATTGAATTTCCTCACCCCATTACACAGCAGAGCACCACCTGCTTTTTGGCGGGACCAACCAACAAACAAGCACGTATTTGCGCCAACAACATCGCCACGGGAAACACCCAAAGCTATCACGGCACTATTGCCACTGCCATCGCCAAAGTTTTTGACTTAACAGTCGGCATGTGCGGGCTTTCCGCTGCCGAATTAAGAAAAAATAACATTCCTTTTTTAACTTCCATCACGCATACAGCCTCACACGCCACCTATTATCCCGGCAGTTTTCCCATTACCATCAAAATCCATTTTGCACCACAAACCGGTAAATTATTGGGAGTACAAGTTGTGGGCAAAGAAGGCACAGACAAACGACTGGACGTTATGGCACAAGTCATTGCGCATCAAGGAACTATCTATGATTTAACAGATTTTGACCATGCTTACGCACCCCCCTACTCCTCCGCCAAAGATGCCGTCACTATTGCTGGATATGTTGCCGAAAATATTATCAATCAGCAAGTTCGCACCATACAATGGAATGAATTACAAAATTGGCTACAAGAAAAAAATCGGGATTTCTTGCTCATTGACGTTCGCTCATTTTTAGAAAACAAAGCCGGTAACATTGAAGGTTCCGTCAACTATCCTTTAGACGAATTACGCGAATATTTGGACGATATTCCGACCGACAAAACAATTGTCATTTATTGCGCAATCGGTCTAAGAGGTTATATCGCATCGCGCATCTTGCTTCAATCCGGTTTTAAAAATGTTCTCAACTTAGCCGGTGGCTACAGAACTTATCAAATTTGTACACAAAAATAAATTTCCTTCATAAATAAAACCATCATGAAAAAATCACTATTTAAAATTTTCTTTTGCTTCCTCTGGTGTGCTATCAACTGCATTGCCGTGCAAGCACAAACAAACCTTTATACATATCAAACGGCTTCTAATGACCCATTAAACGCTAAAATCTATACCTTAAAAAATGGGTTGAAGGTTTATATGACTGTATATAAAGATGTTCCACGTATTCAAACTTACATTGCCGTGCGCGTTGGAAGTAAAAACGACCCGCACGAGACTACCGGATTGGCTCACTATCTGGAACACTTAATGTTTAAAGGGACTTCCCAATTCGGCACCGTCAATTGGACGGAAGAAAAAGTTTTATTAGACAAAATTGAACAACTATTCGAGGTTTATCGACAAGAAACCAATCCCGAAAAACGAAATGAATACTATCGTATCATCGACAGTCTTTCCTACGTAGCCAGCGGTTTGGCAGTGCCTAACGAATACGTCAAAATGATGAAATTTATTGGTTCGGAAGGAACTAATGCATGGACATCAAATGATAATACGGTTTATACCGAAAATATTCCGTCCAACGAATTGGAAAATTGGGCGATGATTCAGGCAGACCGTTTTCAAAATCCCGTTATTCGGCTCTTTCATACAGAGTTAGAGACTGTTTATGAAGAAAAGAACCGTTCACTCAGCAGCGACAGTCGAAAAGCAAACGAAGTGATGTTGTCGGCACTTTTCCCGACTCATCCATACGGGACACAAACGACCCTTGGCGAGGCAGAACATCTTAAAAATCCGTCAATTACGAATATTAAAAACTTCATCAATACCTATTACGTACCTAATAATATAGCCATTTGCCTATCCGGTGACTTTAATCCCGATGAAGCCATCACCTTGATAGAAAAGTATTTCGGGGATTGGCAACCTAAAACCCTACCTTCCCTTGCCGTACAACAGGAAAAATCCGAAAATCAAATCATTGTAAAAGAAGTAGTTGGCTTAGAAGCCGAATTTATCAGAATTGCCTACCCTATCGGCAAACCCGCCAACGACAAAGAAATTTACATTATGAAAATGTTGGACAATGTATTGAATAATGGCAAATCAGGACTTATTGACTTAAATATTAATCAGAAACAATTAATGCAATCCGCATCTGCTTATCCTTACGTATTGTGCGACAATTCTGCATACGTTTTGTACGGCAAACCGAAAAATAATCAATCTTTAGATGAGGTTAAAGAATTGTTAATCAATCAAATAGAACTGCTCAAGAAAGGAGAATTTGATGATGGATTAATGGAAGCGAGCATCAACAATATGCGTTTAACCGAAATGCGACAATTAGAGAGTAACGCTTCCCGCGCTATGTGGTTGGCTAATTCATTTATGAACGCGATTCCATGGTCGGAGGCATGTCAATCCATTCAAGAATATGCTAAAATCACGAAACAAGACATCATTGATTTTGCAAATAAGTATTTTCCTGATAATAAGTACGTTATAGTTTATAAAAGACAAGGTACTCCACCACAGGCAGAGAGCATTTCCAAGCCTGCAATTACCCCGATTCAGATAAACAGAGATGCCGAATCCGCTTTTTTCACACAACTTCAATCTCGAAAAGTGGCAACTATAGCACCTGTTTTTTGCAATTTTCAATCAGAAATATCCTTTGGAAAAATCAAGAATATACCCGTTTATTCTGTTAAAAACAGGGAAAATAATACTTTCTCCTTACAAATTATTTTTCCGGTAGGCGAATTAAACGACGAACGACTTCCCATTGCCACTTCCTACGTCGATTATTTAGGGACACCCGACCTTACCGCCGAAAAAATCAATCAACGTTTCTATCAGCTGGCTTGCAACCTAAATACTTCTTGTTCAGATGATAACATTAGAATCAGCATCTCGGGACTCAATGAAAATTTTGAACAAGCCTTTGCGTTGGCGATGAACCTCTTTACCAATGCACAAGCCGACGAACCTGCTTTTAACAGCATGATTGACAATATTATTAAGGGAATGAATGATGCCAAAAATAATCAAGAACAAGTATTAAATGCCTTACGCAGTTATTGCGAATACGGGGAAGCTTTGATTGGGTACTCCTTAAAGCCGGATTCTCTTAAAACCCTATCGGCATACGAATTGACAGATGTTTTAAAACAGTTGTTTACCATACGTCCCGAAATATCATACTACGGACCTACCGACAGCAAATCAGTCATTAAAACAATCAAGAAGTACTATCCTATACAAAAATTCACGGAACCGCAACCCGCAGTCGTTTTTGAGCACAAAGAGGTGAAGGCAGACCAAGTATTTTTTGCGCCATACAATGCTAAACAAGCACGTTTGGTGACCTATTCGCGCGGACCAAAATTTGATGTCTCACTTTTACCCATCATTACGATGTATAATCGATATTTTGGGGGTGGGATGAACGCCATTGTCTTTCAAGAAATGCGGGAAAAGCGCTCTTTGGCTTATACCGCTCAATCCAACTACATCGTTCCGAGTGAAAGAGAGGAGTTTATGTACAATTTCGCGTTCATTGGGACACAAACCGATAAAATTTTGGACGCTGCAACCGCTTTTGATGCTCTTTTTAACGAAATGCCCGTTTCGCAATCCGCTTTCGACTTGGCAAAAGAGGGCGTCAAAACCAATATCGCCACTAACAGAATTACCAAAGCCAATATACTCAATACTTATTTGAGAAACAAAGAGTTAGGCTTTGATTACGATTACAGAAAAGACATTTACCAAGCAGTGGATCAATTTACCATGAACGATGTGATTGCTTTTAATCAGAAATATATAAAAAATCAGCCCAAAATTTACATGATTTTGGCAAAAGAAGAAGATATTGACCTTCCTGCCATTGAAAAACAATACGGGAAAATCACGTCACTTGACTTGAAACAGATTTTTGGATATTAATCATCTGCACGATGTCGAATAAAATCTCAATCGCTATTGTGGGGGCCGGTGCTTCCGGACTATTCTTAGCCAAAAAATTGTCAGAGAATTCGGCAAATCAGCTATTTTTGTTTGAAAAAAGTACAAAAGTCGGGACGAAGTTAAAGGCATCGGGCGGTGGCAAAGCCAATATTTTAAATACCGATATTCAAGATTTTCACTACAACAACGTGCCTTTTATGAGCAATTTTCTGCAAAAAGTCAGCAGCCATACTATTCAAAATGAGTTGATGGATATGGGACTTAAAATGAGCGTTGATAATGAAAATCGCGTTTACCCATCCACTTTTTTCTCACAAACCGTTGTAGATGTGTTACTTCAAAACATTTCCGAGAAAGTCACGATGGAGAAAGAATACGAAGTAACGAAAATTGAACCTGTTCAGAGCCAATGGCGCATCAATGATTACCCTGCCTTATTTGACAAAGTCATTCTGGCTACCGGATCACCGGCAGGAATGATTGCTGCGAACAGGCACAATTATAATCACTTTTTAACTTATTTTAGCCTGAAAAGAAGTGACTTTCGTCCTTCGTTGGTTGGTTTCCGGATCAAGAATTACTATCGTAAATTATCCGGCTGTCGCGTAAAAGCGCAAGTTGCTTTATGCCAAAATGAACAAACCATTTTTCAGGAAAAAGGAGAAGTCATTTTCAAGGATGATGGTGTTTCAGGAATTGTAATTCTCAATTGTTCAGCTTATTACAATCGTTTAGTTTCTAAATCAAATTGTTACTTGTCACTTGATTTGATGAACGGCGATCACTCCTACAATTTAGAGGAGCATTGGAAAAATCATCACAGTTTTTGCGGAATTTTGCCACCCAAGTTAAACGAATGGTACGAACAAAAACCTTTTGATTTAAGAGATTTACGAATGTATATTGAAGGCACTTACGACATAGAGATGGCGCAAGTGTGCACTGGAGGCATTGATGTCTCCGAATTAGATGCACATCTACAACTTAAAAAATACAAAAATATATACGTAACCGGTGAATTGATAGATATTGATGGTGTTTGCGGCGGCTATAATCTGTTTTTTGCCTTTGCATGCGCATACATCGTCGCCCAAGAAATAAACAATGGAAATTAAAATTGCCAATTATACTGTATCTGTTACGCAAAAAACAGATTTGCGACAAGCTGTCATCAACAAATATGCTATTTCGGCTGACGACATCGTCGATTTTAAAATTTTACGTTGCTCCATTGACGCGCGAAAACGCGATGATATTTTATATAACTATCAGTTTTACTTAAATTTAAAAAAAGAATATCCGCATTTATTGGCTTTGCCAAACATAACACTGGCGAAACCTCAACCGATTCTTGAATATCCGCAATGGAGCCAACAGCTGCCACCGGTGGTTGTCGGTTTCGGACCTGCCGGCATGTTTGCAGCACTTTACTTGGCACGTTGCCACGCCCGCCCTATCATTATTGAGAGGGGAAGTGAAATTGAAAAACGGAAAGAAGAAGTTGCCAATTTTTTGAATAACAAACAGTTAAATGAGAACTCGAACATACAGTTTGGCGAAGGCGGTGCGGGGGCATTTTCCGATGGCAAACTCACTACCAATATCAACAGCGAGTGGATTGATTTTGTACTGCAAGAGTTTTATCAGCATGGAGCCACGGAGGACGTTACTTACATGAGCAATCCTCACGTTGGCACCGATTATTTGGAAATTGTGGTCAAAAATATGCGCAAAGAAATTCAATCATTGGGAGGGACTTTTTATTTTAATACCGTTTTTACAGATTTTAAAAAAGAAAAAGAAGAGATTAAAATATTGTGTAATAATAATTTAGAATTTGACACGCAACACCTATTGCTCTGTCTGGGGCATTCTGCGCGGGACACCATTCGTACTTTATTCGACAAAGGTTTAAAGATGGAGCCCAAGAGTTTTTCAATGGGAGTTCGGATAGAACATTTACAAAGTAAAATTAACAAAATGCAGTACGGACGTTTTGCGCCGTTTTTACCACCGGCTTCATACAAGGGCGTTGTGCATTTGAAAAAACGTAGTGTTTATACGTTTTGCATGTGTCCGGGCGGTACGGTAATGGCATCTGCAAGCGAAGAAAAAAGTATCGTAACCAACGGAATGAGCAATAAAAAACGAGATGGGATCAATGCCAACGCTGCACTATTAGTCGGCATCAATCCTTCAGATTTTTTTGTTGATAATCCATTAGACGGGCTCAGTTATCAGGAAAAATACGAAAAAATGGCTTTTGCGATTTCGGGAGATTATAAAGCCCCATGCAATTTGTTGGCAGAGTTTATGACAAACAAAGTAGCTACTGCGGCGCGAAGCATCATTCCCTCCTACCCTCACGGAGTAATTTATTGTCAATTAGACAGATGTCTGCCTTCTTATGTTGTTCGTTCCATACGTGAAGCCATTCCGTTATTGAATAAAAAGTTGAAAGGATTTCAAGATGAAGATGCCGTATTAACAGGTATTGAGACCCGCTCTTCATCGCCTATTAGGATATTACGCGATGAAAACCGGATGTCCACTGTTTCGGGTATTTACCCTGTGGGTGAAGGTGCCGGCTACGCCGGAGGAATTACCAGCGCAGCCATCGACGGACTGAAAACAGCCATGCAAATTAGTGGCGGACGATAATTTTTCGACTGATAATTCTCTCATCAGTTGTTATGATATCAATCAAATATACACCCGGCGCGTAATCTTCCGTATTCAAATAATAAATATTTCCACTCATCGAATATAAATCTATGAGTTGCCCTGATATGGAAACTACTCGTATTAGTTGCATATTTTCGGCTTCTATTGTTACCAAATGATCGGCAGGATTCGGATATATATTGCAATAAATCAATACATTATCTTCAACAGAATTAATAACGTTAATTGTAAAATAAGCCGTGTCACTGCAGCCGAATTCATTGCTGACAATTACATAATAAGTTGTAGTATCCGCCGGATAAACTGTAATAGATTGGGTCGTATCGCCTGTACTCCACTCATAACTACTGCCTTCACTCGCTATTAGAGTCGCAGCTTCTCCAGAGAAGACAGCCGAATCACCGGTAATAACGGCATCGGGATTTTCATAAATTGTCAAATCTAAGGTCACCACACTATCGCAGCCTGCTGCATTCGTTAAAGTGAAAGTCGGCGTGTTGGTGCTTGCGGTGTAGTTATTTCCGTCTATCCAAGTGTAACTGTCGCACGCACTTTGCACGTCTGTAGCGATTGTGGAATGGTTGATGGTCAAATCCAAGGTCACCACACTATCGCAGCCTGCTGCATTCGTTAAAGTGAAAGTCGGCGTGTTGGTGCTTGCGGTGTAGGTATTTCCGTCTATCCAAGTGTAACTGTCGCACGCGCTTTGCACGTCTGTCCCAATTGTGGAGTGATTGATAGTCAAATGCAAGGTCACCAAACTATCGCAGCCTGCTGCATTGGTTAAAGTGAATGTCGGCGTGTTGGTACTTGCGGTGTAGGTATTTCCGTCTATCCAAGTGTAACTGTCGCACGCGCTTTGCACGTCCGTCCCGATTGTGGAGTGATTGATGGTCAAATTCAAGGTCACCAAACTATCGCAGCCTGCTGCATTGGTTAAAGTGAATGTCGGCGTGTTGGTACTTGCGGTGTAGGTATTTCCGTCTATCCAAGTGTAACTGTCGCACGCGCTTTGCACGTCCGTCCCGATTGTGGAGTGATTGATGGTCAAATTCAAGGTCACCAAACTATCGCAGCCTGCTGCATTGGTTAAAGTGAATGTCGGGGTGTTGGTGCTTGCGGTGTAGGTATTTCCGTCTATCCAAGTGTAACTTTCGCACGCAGTTTGCACGTCCGTACCGATTGTGGAGTGGTTGATGGTCAAATCCAAGGTCACCACACTATCGCAACCCGCCGTATTGGTCAAAGTGAAAGTCGGCGTGTCGGTACTTGCAGTGTAGGTATTTCCGTCTATCCAAGTGTAACTTTCGCACGCAGTTTGCACGTCTGTCCCGATTGTGGAGTGATTGATGGTCAAATGCAAGGTCACCACACTATCGCAGCCCGCCGCATTAGTCAAAGTGAAAGTCGGCGTGTTGGTACTTGCGGTGTAGGTATTTCCGTCTATCCATGTGTAACTGTCGCACGCACTTTGCACATCCGTAGCGATTGTGGAGTGGTTGATGGTCAAATCCAACGTCACCACACTATCGCAGCCCGCCGCATTGGTTAAAGTGAAAGTCGGGGTGTTAGTACTTGCGGTGTAGGTATTTCCGTCTATCCAAGTGTAACTTTCGCACGCAGTTTGCACGTCTGTCCCGATTGTGGAGTGGTTGATGGTCAAATCCAACGTCACCACACTATCGCAGCCCGCCGCATTGGTTAAAGTGAAAGTCGGGGTGTCGGTACTTGCGGTGTAGGTATTTCCGTCTATCCAAGTGTAACTTTCGCACGCAGTTTGCACGTCCGTTCCGATTGTGGAGTTATTGATGGTCAAATGCAACGTAACCACACTATCGCAGCCCGCCGCATTAGTTAAAGTGAAAGTCGGTGTGTTAGTACTTGCGGTGTAGGTATTTCCGTCAATCCAAGTGTAACTTTCGCACGCACTTTGCACGTCCGTTCCGATTGTAGAGTGGTTGATGGTCAAATTCAGTGTAATAACGGAATCCTCATCTATCGTCCATGTTGGCGTGTTGGTACTTTCATAGTATGTAATTCCGTCCATCCAAACAAAAGAATCACAACTCGTTACATAATCAACTCCCGGCACAGAAATGTTAATCGTTAAATGCAAGGTGATAACAGAATCACAACCGTTGGCATCTTGTAAAGTAAACGTTGGCGTGTTCGTACTTTCCGTATAGGTAACACCGTCAATCCATGTAAAACTATCAAAATGGGTTTGATAATCAATTGTTTCTGAAGTTCTATGAATTGTTAAGTGCAATGTTATTGTGCTATCGCAACCATCCGCATTGATCAAAGTGAAAGTCGGCGTGTTGGTACTTTCGGTGTATGTATTTCCGTCTATCCAAGTGTAACTTTCGCACGCGCTTTGTACGTCAATAGCGGTCGTAGCGCTTTTAATCGTCAAATTCAAAGTAACAATAGAATCGCAACCGTCCGCATTGATCAAAGTGAAAGTCGGCGTGTTGGTACTTTCTGTGTATGTATTTCCGTCTATCCAAGTGTAACTTTCGCACGCGCTTTGTACGTCAATAGCGGTCGTAGCGCTTTTAATCGTCAAATTCAAAGTAACAATAGAATCGCAACCATCCGCATTGATCAAAGTGAAAGTCGGCGTGTTGGTGCTTGCGGTGTATGTATTTCCGTCTATCCAAGTGTAACTTTCGCACGCGCTTTGTACGTCAATGCCGGTCGTAGCGCTTTTAATCGTCAAATTCAAAGTAACAATAGAATCGCAGCCGGCAACATTGTTCAATGAATGAGTTTGATAAATGATCCCCGGAACTTGCGTTTCCGTCTCAGAAATATCAAATCCGTTTGCGAGGTATGATTCGCCTTGACAAATAGCATCGTAAATATCTGTTGTGTCAGCAGTAACCACCGTGAGAAATAATACATTAGTATAATGGCAATAGTCGTTTTCCGTAACATCTTGATAGTAAGTACCATTACTATTTTCATTAAAGCCATTCAGGAGATAGGTTTCCCCTTCACAAATGGAAGCATAAAATAATATGCTGTCTGTTGCATTTGTTGTGTAATTAATTGTACCACAATTATATACAATTTTAATACTATTTAAATATGAAGCACCACCAGTCATATTGAGGTAGAAAAATCTGAATTGTTGTTCGGGCGCTATTTCCCAAGAAATGGTGGCAGCATTATCCACACCCACCTGTTCTGCTAATTCCGTTCCTTCGGAAAGGAAAGTACTCTTCGATAAGGAGTCGGAAGCGGACAAATAAGGTGTCCAATAACGGGGAGTTCCGGTTTGTCCGCCAACAATGTCAATGCGCGTAATTGCGCCCGGAACAGGGGTTATATTATACGGAAGCGTACCTCTATCGGGGCGACATTGCAGAGTGGTTTGAGTGGTATTAGAATACAAATCCATTAAACCGTACAGCGTATCTTGACGATTGGTAGATATGGCTTCCCACAAATCATCCATATTATATGCTAAAGCCCCTTCCTCGAAATTGCTTCGGGTAATTTCGATGCTGTCGGTGGTAGTTAAATTTAAGTCTGTTTTTGAAAATAACGCGTATAAAACCGTGTCGGAAGTAGCGGATAACTGACTAATAAAAGCAGGTGCTTCTGCTGTCAAATTGGTTGGCGTTGATGTCCAACCAACAAAATCATAATCGCCGCAACCATCAATGGATGGCAAAGTAATCGGAGCCTCCCCTTCAGTATAAGTGATTGGCGCGACGGCCGTTACTGAACCATTCACAACAAATGAAATTTCATAGTTATTCGGCATTAATGTTGTGGCAGGCTCTACAACGCTGTAAGCAGTGTCGAAACCATTGATGGCATAACTGGAAAAATAATAAGTGGTATTTGCGGATAGCGACAAATCTTGTTGAAAGGGAACGTTGGCTTCAATGCTGTTTCCCATTTCTACAATTTCGCAATCTGCTTCCGTCAAGGACGGAAATGGATTGGTTGCACTATAAACGAAGCCATATTCAAGGCAGGCGCAAGCTTCGCCAATTTCACCAATCGAAGATGAAATGGTCAGTCCATGGTAGGTAATATCGGAAACGGTGCAAGGATTGAGAGTCGGCGGCATACTGCACGTGACAAGCGAAGGAGTAAAATCGGTTAAGCTTCGAGGAATAATTTGCACAGTGGTATTATAAAGCAAAACAACGCCGGTAATATCTTGAGCTTGCGCAGGAATGGGTGTTCCGATATAGTCCAAATCGGTGTAATGAGTTCGTAAAACGGGATTATTTCCACCGTTTAAGTTATAATTCGTAGCGGCCACAAAATCGCCAATTCCTTCAATCAAGACATTGTTGATTCTGATCACTTGTGCCGGATAATTACCGGCTTCCGGCAAAGAGACAGAAATAGGAACTATTTCGTTGTTATGCGAAGTGGCAGCTCCGGCATCCAAAGCCGGCAAAAATTGCAACATGCCATTATAGAGATTCAAAGTCCCCACAATTCCGGTAATGCCATCACCTTGGGAATAGAGAGTAGTAATGATGCCACCATTGTCATCTATTAGAATCCCCGCAGTGCCATCTTGTATGTATTTGGCATTGCGCACAGAAGATTGCATAGTGATAATGGCTTCCCCTGTGAGTCGATATAAAGTATTGCCGGTTTCACCTTGACGAAGCTCGGCAATATTGGCGACATCGATAGGAAATGTGTAAGTCGCTGTTGAAACGTAACTTGTGTCATTTTCATTACAAGCAATCGCTTTTAAGACAGTCGTAGTGTTCAATAAAATAGGAAGAGAATAAACCTGCGACAGGCTATTAGGCGTACTTCCGTCTGTAGTATATAAAATGGTCGTATTGGGCGTTGTACATGTGATCGTCACCTCCTGCGGCTCAAAATAATTTCCTGAAGAAACAGAAAAAGTGGGAGTAGCTATTGTACTGTTATTGACATATTTATAAAATTTTGTGACCGTTTGGGCAATATTGGCTTGCGTATAAGCGGTATAGCAACGCCAATCCGGATTTGTGATATAAACTCCCATAAATCTCGATGTTCCAAGATGTTGAAGCCAATTCGAGTCGAGGACAAAAGTTTTGCTAACATTAGTTCCCACGCGAACACCGTTGTTGGTATTGGTACAATAGAGCCAAGTTGTGGTTGTACCATTGGGATAGAAAATATAGCCGAGAGCATCGCCACCGATATTCCACTTCAAATCATCGGGAATATCGCCAATGATGGCAGTTTTCGTTTCATTAAACGTAACACTTACAGCTGTCGGAGCGGAAGCGGTGCCGTTAGCAGATGTGAGTGCTTTGCTAGAAGTGGTATCGACAATGAGAAAGATATCGGAACTTGTCAAATCCGTAATGGCTACCTCCTCCCACGATTGAGCTTTTACGCCGTTGAATGAAATAACGAAACACAGCATTAAAAATAATGCTTTATAAATGGTAATCTTTTTCATATTGATATTATTTGATATTTCTACTTAAAAGCCCGAAGGATGTCCATTCCATTAGCATAAATCAGTAGTGCAAAGAGCAAAATAAATCCGATTGTGTTGGCGTAGCCGATAAACTTGTCGCTGGGTTTGCGGCGGGTAATCATTTCTACCAAGATAAAAAGAATGTAGCCGCCATCTAAAGCCGGAATGGGCAAGAAATTCATAAATGCCAGAATCAGAGAGAGAAAGGCAGTCATGTTCCAAAAAATTTCCCAATCCCATTCTTTTGGGAAAATACTGCCAATCGTTCCAAAACCGCCCAATTGTGAAGCACCTTCTTTGGTAAAGATTAATTTGAAAGACTTTACGTAATCTCCCAATTTTTGAAATCCTTTCTGAATGCCGTTAGGAATAGAACTCCAGAAACCGTAATCGACGTGTTTCGTGCCTAACAAATCAACGTAAGAAACCGGATAAACGCCCAATTTCCCTTCGTCCGTCAGAGTTGTTTGCACGGTATCGACTTTGTTATTTCTACAAAAAACCAGTTTGATTGGCTGATTTTTAAGTTGTTGTAAATAAGATTGGAATTCAAAGAAGGAAAAAATAGTAGAATCATTTAAGGCTACTAAGCTATCATTTTTTTGAAGTTTTGCCTTTTCAGCAACGGAGCCGTTCACAACCGAATCGACGATAAACGGGAAATTGAATTGGCAAAACGCCTGCTCGCCGGAAGCCAATACTTTTTGTGCAAAATCGCCGGAAAGATATACCGTATCTTTCTGATTATCACGCAAAACTTCGACGCGCGTAACATCATCTACCAATAAGGAAGTAGCAAAATCACCTAATTTTTCGTAAGTTTTTCCATCGACTGAAACGATTTCGTCCCCTGTTTTAAAACCTTCATTTTGAGCAACTTCCGAAAAATAAAGTCCATATTTTGCATTTTGCATCGGAATATATTCATCGCCCCACGTAAACAAGATCGCGACGTAGAGAATCAGTGCGGTTACGAAATTGACAAGCACCCCTCCAATGATGATAAACAGTCGTTGCCAAGCCGGTTTTGCGCGAAATTCCCATGGTTGCGGTTCTGCCGGCAAGTCGCCCGCTTTCGTGGTTTCATCCACCATACCGGCAATGCTACAATAGCCACCCAACGGCAACCAGCCAATCCCCCACTCCGTACTCTCCGAATGTTCTTTAAACAACTGCGGCGATTTGGTCGAGAAAAAACTGAATTTCCATTTCCCCTCAATCTTTTTCATTCGCATGATAGAAAAACCGGGATTGAAAAAGAGATAGAATTTTTCTACGCGGGTTTTAAAAATTCGAGCAAAAAAGTAATGTCCCAATTCATGAACAAAAACTAATATTGATAAGCTTAAAATTAATCCGATAATTTGTGTCGTAATTCCCATTTTTATTTAATTGATTGTAAAACAGTTTGTTTAATATCTTGATCTATAGCCAAATAATCATCAACAGAACTTGGATTGGAATAATCTGCATGCGTTAAGGCATCTTCAATTATGCGCGGAATATCGTAGAATCCGATTTTATCATGCAAAAACAGTGCCACCGCCATTTCATTGGCGGCATTAAGCACGCAAGGCATACAACCGCCGCCACGAGAAGCCCTATACGCTAAATTCAGACAAGGGAAAGTCTCTAAATCGGGGGCTTCAAAAGTAAGATGTGGATGCTCCGAAAAATGGAGCCGCGGCAACCTGTTTCCGCAGCGATAAGGATAAGTAAGTGCGTATTGGATAGGTAGTTTCATATCCGGTAAACCCAACTGGGCTTTGATGGAGCCGTCTTGAAATTCAACCAACGAATGTACAATGGATTGCGGATGAATGACCACTTCAATCTTATCCAACGGGGTATTGAACAGCCACTTAGCCTCAATCACTTCCAACCCTTTATTCATTAAAGTTGCACTGTCAATGGTAATTTTATGACCCATACTCCAATTCGGGTGCTTCAATGCCTGCGCCTTGGTAACAGTTCGCAGAAAATCGGCAGTTTTCCCTCTGAAAGGACCGCCCGAGGCAGTAATGATAATTCTTTCTATCGGATTATGAAACTCACCCGCCAACGATTGGAAAATGGCAGAATGCTCTGAATCAATCGGATAGATATTGACTCCGTTTTCATAAGCTGTTTGAGTCATTAAGTCGCCGGCAACCACCAACGTTTCTTTGTTTGCCAAAGCAATTTGTTTGCGTGCTTCAATGGCTTTATATATCGGTTTTAAACCGGCAATGCCCACAATGGCAGAAACCACCATGTCCACGCAATCCATTTCCACCACATCATTTAAGGCTTGTTCCCCTGCAAAAACTTTGATGTCGTAATTCCAAAGAGCCTCTTTAACTTGTTCATATAAATCATCTTTGACGATGACCGCTACATTCGGCTTAAATTTGATGGCTTGCTCAATGAGCAAAGAGGCATTGGAATAGGCAGCCAACACTTCAACCTGAAGCAGATCTGGTAATTGCTCCGCAACTTCCAACACTTGCTTCCCTATAGAACCGGTCGAACCTAATAGTGCTATTCGCTTCTTATCTGCCATTATTGGTTCTCCTTCAATTTAGACTCCTCAGAAGAAACCGTCACTGCAACTTTTTTCTTGGGAGGAAATAAGATGGAAGCTAATATGCTGACTAACAATATTCCTAAAATAACAAAGAGTGATGCTGCCGTGCTGATATGAAAATCTGGAAAGACAAACGGAAGAATCATTTTTACCCCAATAAATGTTAAAAGGACTGCCAAGCCCACTTTCAAATAATAGAACTTGTCCATTACACTTTCCAACATAAAGAAAAGTGACCGGAGACCTAAAATGGCAAAAATATTGGAAAAGAATACGATAAACGGGTCTTGCGTGACAGAAAAGATGGCAGGAATCGAATCAAAAGCAAAAATCACGTCGGAAAATTCGATAATCAACAACACAATAAAAAGCGGGGTGCACAGCCAGCGTCCGTCAATTTTATGAAAAAAGTCGTGCCCTTTAAATTCTGAAGTGGATAACTTTCGTTTCGACAGAAACTTCACAAGGGGGTGGTTGGCGGAATCAATACTCTCTCTCTTATTTCTGTTTAAAAACATTTTAATACCGGTAAATACCAAAATACCGCCAAAAAGAAGTAATATCCAATGGAATTGCTGAATTAACGCCGAGGCAGCGAAGATAAAGACAAAACGAAGTACGATCGCGCCCAAGATGCCGAAAAATAATACCCGATGATAATATTTTTTCTCAACCCCAAATGCCATAAAAATCATAATCATCACAAAAATATTATCGATGGAAAGGGCTTTTTCGATTAAATAACCGGTAATATATTCCAGTGACATAGCGTGGCGATACATGGTAAGTCCTTCATTAAAAGAGACATTATCCAAATTCAGCCCGTGACCGTGCAGTTTATTGAGCTTTATTAAATCCTCCATTCCCGAAACACCGTGAATCAATTCCGCTTTAAACAAAATAAAAACGTAAAACAACAAAGCAAAGCCGATCCAAATACCCGTCCAGATAGCAGCTTCTTTAAAGCGAATGACGTGATCCTTTTTGTGAAATACGCCCAAATCCAAAACAAGTAACACTGTAACTAATCCAATAAACAGCGTAAAAAAGATTATTTCGTTCATCTAAGAGATAAGATTAAAATTGAGCGGCAAAGGTACACAATTTTTTAAAATTGTGGATTGCCGCGGAAATATTTTTTAAATTGAGGATAAGATTTGACAACGCAAGCTGTATCAGATAAATCGATGCGATAACGCAAAGCAAACAACGAAAATGCCATCACCCAGCGATGGTCGCTATAAGTTTGAAAAAACAAGGGAGCAGTATCTTCAACATAAATATCTTTTTTACAAATAGTTAAAGTGGAATCAGTCGCCATCGACAAAGCGGCAAAAGGCGATAACTCTTTGTATAAAATATTCAATCGATTGGATTCTTTATGGTTTAAATTTTGTAAACCGTTCATGGTGAGAGAAAAAGGAGATAAAACCGCGGCTACGGCTACAACCGGTGCCAAGTCGGGATGGTCAAGAAAGGAGAGACAAAGTGACGGCAATTCTCCCCTATTTTTTTTGGTAATTCGGAGGTCGTTTCCTGATTGCATGGAGGCAATTCCCATCTCGGAAAACCATTCGGCTACAATGCTATCTCCCTGAATACTATTCAGATGCAAATTTTCAAGGGTTAATTCCTCTAAATCCGATAAAAGCAAAAATGCGTACCAAAAGGCAGCCGTACTCCAATCGCTTTCTACTTCATAAGTTGGATGACTTTTTACTATTTCAAGAACACGCCGTGTCATCGTAATATAGGGAAATGAGGAAGTTTCGGGAGGAAAATGAATGTGCTGCGCGCCAATTTTGTCGGCAATCAGAAGCAAAGAACTTGCAAACTGACTGCTTTCACGTCCGTCAATTGTCAATTCTGTGGCATGCAGTTCCTTCCCGACAATGTATAGTCCTTCATCGGTTTCCCGAATGTCGGCATCAATACTTTTAAGTGCTTGAATAACAGGTGAAATCGGTCTGTTAATTAATCTGTTGGTTCCGGTTAAGAACCAGTTTCCGGGCGTAATGGCAAGCACCGAAAGCAAAAAACGGTAAGCGGTTCCACAATCTTTCACATCAATGGTTGTGCAGTCCGAACCGCCGGTATGGGTGTCAATCAATTGCAAACAACGATGCACAATTTTGGCATCTTCCGCATCTTGGTCAGCCACATTGCCGATATGATGATTGTAGAGAAAGTCAGCAATTAAATAGCGGATTAGCAGGCTTTTAGAGCGGTTTAGCCGAATAATTTCGTGATTGGAAACATGGAAAGATCTTACCATTCTAAAATGCCGTTAACCGGATGATTTTTTCTCCATTCCATTAATTCTGCGTAAGATTTTACTCCGTCCTGAATGACCGCTTTGTAATACTCAATCCCCATTATCTTTTGATCTTCAGGAGTTTCATATTTTAATTGAAGAATGGTATGTTTTTTTTCGTCCGTCAGTTGCGCTTCGATTTGTTGCATCACATTTTCGAAATAACCATCATAAAAAGAGCCTTTTACAATATGAATCATGTCAATTTGCCACAATTCCTTGTTTTGGTCTATATAGGATGCGTGCCACTCCAAACAATGCTCATTGGTATTGATCAAATTTCTATATAATATTTCTTTAACATTTTCATTAGCAGCTAATTCTGTTATTGCAGCGAAACTATCCTTCATGATGCTCTGCGAATTGGAATAGATATGAAAATCTATGTCGCGATGCTTCATGAGCAGTCCTAATTTCAGGGAGCCAATGAGGTGTATTTCGGCGTTGTGACGCTCCCAAATATCCATAATTCGGGTATTTCGAATAATTTCCCACGCACGATATTGCCTCTTTCGTGAAAATGAATATAAATCGTCCATTATAAATCTATTTGATTATCAATATTTTATTAAAAAAATCTGTTTATAAAAAATAAAAAAAGCAAGTTAAAAATTACATTTTGAATTGAGAGAAAATTTTTGCAAAAATATAGAAAAAACAGGAATCCCGAATAATATAACAGAAGATTATTTTTTAGTAGTTATATATATAAAAATAAAATCATAGAAAAAGGTTTGTATTGATTTTTTTTGTACTTTTGCACTCTGAAAATTATGAGTATGGGAAAAAAAAGAATACTGTACATTGCTCCTGAGATTTATCCTTATCTTCCAGAGAGTTATCTTGCAAACATTTGTAGATTTTTGCCGCAAGGCATTCAGGAAAGGGAAAATGAAATCAGAACATTTATGCCCAAGTTTGGGTGTATCAATGAGCGAAAAAACCAACTGCACGAAGTAATTCGTTTATCAGGTCAGAACATCATTGTCAATAATTTCGATCATCCGTTGATTATCAAAGTTGCCTCACTTCAAGTGGTCAGGATGCAGATTTATTTTATAGATAGCGATGATTTTTTTAGAAGAAAACATATTTTTTATGATGAAAAAGGTGATTTTTTTGCTGATAATGATGAAAGAATGATTTTTTTCGCCAAAGGAGTGATTGAAACTGTAAGGAAATTGGGATGGAATCCGGATATTGTACATTGTCACGGCTGGATGTCAAGTTTAGTCCCAATATTTATCAAAACATGCTATAAAGACAACCCACTTTTTCAAGATACCCGAATTGTTTATTCAATTTATGATGACCAATTTACCCAAATGTTAGATGCCAATTTTGCAAAAAAGCTAGAAGGAACGGGTATTGACGCATCATTCATTAAGCATTTGAGAACCCCCAACTATGAAAGTTTAATGCAAACCGCAGTTGATTTTTCTGATGCTGTTGTTGTGGCACAAGATCATATCAACAGCAAAATACTCTCTTACCTCGACAACTATCCACGAACCGTGTTTACCCACCCACAGAGCGATTCATACGTTGATGAATATGATGTTTTTTACGATAATTTGGTAGAAAAAGAGCCGATAACCTTTTAATAATGAAAAAATATTTTCCAAGTCTCCTTCTCATAACTGTTATCATAATCCTTGCAGGCTGCAAAAAAGATATTGATACCATTGGACTCAATCTTCAAGACGAATCCCTGCTTAACGCAGATTTTATCCAAGTTCCCGTAACCGCCCACTCCGTTTTCGAGGATTCTATTTATACTAAAAACCTGCTGAATAATATGCTGGGGTACATCAACGACCCTGTTTTTGGTAAAACACAAGCCGGTTTTTGTTCTCAATTTGTCCTGTCCGGCAGTAATGTCAGCTTCGATAATATCACTCCTGTCATTGACTCCGTGGTTTTAACCCTGCAATGTTCCGGCTATTTTGGCGATACCCTCTCCCCTATGAGAGTGGAAGTCTATGAGTTAGCCGAAGAACTATCAAAATCAGCCTACTATAACCATGATGTCAGCGCAACCACAGGTGGAAATCTTACCTATTCCAATTCTCCGATATATCCCAAACCTACGACATCTGTAGTTATAGAATCAACGACTTCCGCTGCTCATCTTCGTATTCGCCTTAGCGACGAGTTTGGACGACATCTGTTGCAAGATTGCGATTTATCATCAACGTCTGAATTTCAGAAAGACTTCTATGGCTTGTTGGTAAATGCTCAATTAGTCAATCCTTCACAAACCGGCAGTCTTTGCTACTTGAGCTTAACCTCCGCCATGTCGGGGATCTCAGTTTATTATTCGTTAGATGGGGTTCATAAAAAATATGCTTTCCCGATTAGTTCGGCATGTACTCGCTACAATTTCTTCCGTCACGACTATTCTACCGCCTCCGCTAATTTGCAAAATCAACTGATAAACGGACAAACACAATTGGGCGAAACCGAATTGTACGTTCAACCTACCGCCGGCATTAAAACACATCTGAATATGCCCGAATTGCCGACTCTCTTTGCCGACAAGAATGTGGTCATCAATAAAGCAGAATTGGTAATTACCAATATTTCGCAAGATGAAGTTCATCTGTTTAACCCCTACAACCTTGGCTTACAATTAGTGAATGAAGACGAAACCACTACCTACCTACCTGATGATGCCGTTTACACATCGACAGACTATTTTGGAGGAATCTATGACGAAAACACACATGAATATCGTTTCAGGATTACCAATTATGTCCAGAAAATAATCAAAAACGGAATTCACGATAAAGGTATCAATATAGTAGTAGCAGGCGCGGGCATCCGAGGGAACCGCTTAATTTTCCGAGGAACCGATGGAAGCTATTCTGATAGATTGCGTTTAGACATTTATTATACGGTTTACTAATCATTTCTAAAAATTTTTGCTTATGTGTGGAATTGTGGCATACACGGGAAGTAATGAAGCTTACCCGATTCTCATTAAAGGATTGAAACGGTTGGAATATAGGGGATATGACAGTGCCGGCGTGGCTTTGTCGCAAGGTAATAAAATCGGTTTGTACAAATGTAGAGGGCGCGTAGCAGACTTGGACTTATTCTGTTCAGACAAAGACATCAAAGCCTGTGCCGGAATTGCGCATACCCGATGGGCAACGCATGGCGAACCCAACACCCAAAATGCCCACCCACATTTATCGGAAGATGGGAAAATAGCACTCATCCACAACGGTATCGTTGAAAATTACCTTGTCTTGAAAAAAGAATTGATGAGCCGCGGATACAAATTCCAAAGCAATACCGATACCGAAGTATTGGTTCATTTGATTCAGGATATATTTGTTAAGGAACAGGTTCCGTTGGAAGAGGCGGTACGCATTGCCCTTGGTGGCGTGGTGGGAACTTATGCTTTGGCTATTCTGTCGGCAGATAATCCGGGGCAAATCATCTTAGCAAAAAAAGGCAGCCCGCTCCTGATTGGGATCGGTGATAATGAGTATTATGTCGGCTCTGACGGCGCACCCATCGTTGAATATACTAAAAAAGTAGTCTATTTGGAAGATGGAGACGTGGCAGTGGTGGCACCACAAAAGAAATTGGTTATCAGAAATATCAATGACAATGCCAAAAAACGCCCTTATTGGCAGAAATTGGAGATGAACTTGGAACAATTAGAAAAGGACGGCTTTGAACATTATATGCTGAAAGAGATTTTTGAACAACCGAAAGCCATTCGCGACAGCATGCGCGGCAGGCTAAATGTTCAAAAAGACGTTGTTTCATTGGGCGGCATTATTGAATATGAAACGAAAATGATGAACGCTCGCAGATTCATCATCGTGGCTTGCGGAACTTCCTACCACGCAGGGTTGGTAGCCGAATATCTGTTTGAAAACATAGCCCGTATACCCGTCGAAGTGGAATACGCTTCGGAATTTAGATACCGGAACCCGTTGATTTATGAAGATGACGTGATCATCGCTATTTCCCAATCCGGCGAAACGGCAGATACCATTGCCGCCGTTGAATTGGCAAAACGAAAAGGGGCAACCGTCATCGGCATTTGCAACGTCGTTGGCTCTACGCTGGCACGCGCTACCAACGCCGGCTCATATACCCACGCCGGTCCCGAAATCGGCGTCGCCTCCACCAAAGCCTTTACCGCTCAAGTTACTGTCTTGACTCTGATGGCTCTCAGCATCGCCCGCAAAAAAGGAACACTTGCCCTCTCCGAATATCACCAAATTATTGGCTGCCTCGAAGATATTCCAGAGAAAGTAAACGAAATTTTACAATTAGATGACATCATTAAAGATATTTCCACCCATTTTGTCAATAAAAGAAATGCCATTTACTTGGGACGCGGCGTTAATTACCCCGTTGCCTTGGAAGGTGCACTGAAACTGAAAGAGATCTCCTATATCCACGCCGAAGGCTACCCATCAGCAGAAATGAAACACGGTCCCATCGCCCTTATTGACGAAGAAATGCCCGTCATCGTTCTCGCTACAGAACAAGAAACTTACGAAAAAACGGTGAGCAATATTCAGGAAGTGATTGCCAGAAAAGGAAGAATCATCTCTATCGTAACCAAAGGCGATACTTTAGTGAAAGAAATGTCAAACTATTGCATCGAAATCCCCGCTACTACCGAATTGCTGACCCCACTGATATCCTGCATCCCGTTGCAGTTATTGGCTTATCACGTAGCCGTACTGCGCGGTTGCAACGTGGATAAACCCCGAAACTTGGCAAAATCCGTCTCCGTAGAATAATTCTTGTTATTCTTCCAAGGCGCAGTTAGAACCAAAATACAATTTATGATTATAGATAAGTTATTTCAACAAGTAGCAAATAAAGGACATGTATGCGTTGGATTAGATACGGATTATGCCTATCTGCCCGATACATTGAAACGACAAAACGCGAATATTGAAGATGCCATTTTCGCGTTTAACACCGAAATTATCCAAGCGACCTTGGACGTAGTGGCATGCTATAAAGTACAAATTGCTTATTATGAGGCACTTGGCGTACAAGGAATGAGATGTTATCAACGCACATTGGAATATTTGCGTCTTCATGGTGCCATCGTTATAGCCGATATTAAACGGGGTGATATTGCCAAAACCGCCGAAATGTACGCCCGCGCACACTTTACCGGTGACTTTGAAGCCGATTTCATTACCGTCAATCCTTATATGGGTTTAGATACAATATCCCCTTATATACCTTATATTCAAAATAATAACAAAGGAATTTTTGCACTACTACGGACTTCCAATGCCGGTTCAAAAGATATTGAGTGCTTGCTGACAGACAAAGGAGAACGCGTTTGTGATACTGTGGGCAGACAGATTGCCCAAATGGGGGAATCGTTGATCGGTTCATGTGGCTATTCTGCGCTGGGGGGCGTTGTAGGCTGTACTTTTGCCGACGAAGCCAAGGAGATGAGAAAAAATCTGCCGACCACTTTTTTCCTGATTCCGGGATATGGTGCACAAGGCGGGAAAGCCGAAGATATTGCACTTTGCCTTCACAAAGGAAACGGCGGCGTGGTCAATGCCTCACGCTCCATTCTGTTGGCTTATAAAAAAATAGAAAATGGAGAAAGCAATTTTGCCGAATGCGCTCGTAATGAGGCAATTCGTATGAAAAATGATATTCTTAATGCTATAATTTAGTTCGTATGGAATATTTTCAAACCAAGGTCATCAATCATTACCAAGTTGGAAAAGGTATTTTTGTAATGGAGCTTGTCGCAAACGGAAGCCGGTGCCGCGCCGGACAATTCTTTATGCTCAAAACTGCCGATGCCTCGCGCCCCCTAATGCGCCCCATCAGCATTTACCAAGCCACTGACAACTCTGTTTCATTCATGTACCGCATCAGCGGACAAGGAACGGAAGAATTATCACATTTAAAAAACAACGATACCATATTTATATTAGGACCCTTGGGAAATGGATTTCCATGCGAAAAAGTGAGCGGACGAATTGCTCTGATTGGAGGTGGCATCGGAATTGCCCCGCTATGGTTTACCGCGGAAACTTTATTAAAAAACACTGAAAATGAAGTAGATGTATATCTTGGCTACCGCGATGAACTGTTTGCGCTCGATCATTTTGTGATTTTGGATACAGATTTTTTTATTGCAACAGAGTATGGAGATGAAGGTTATCATGGATTGATAACGGACTTGTTCGAACCTGATCATTATGACGCTGTTTTTGCGTGCGGTCCCGAACCCATGATGAAGGCAGTTTTTACCATGTGCAAAGAGGTGCGAACACCGCTGTGGATTTCAGCCGAAAGGCGTATGGCTTGCGGCGTTGGGGCTTGTTTGGGTTGCGCCTTCCCTACCCTGAACGGCGTAAAAAGAGTATGTAAAGATGGTCCGGTTTTTGCCGATAAAGAGTTGTGTTGGGAATCATAGATGATAAATATGCCGTTTTGGATACGCAACGGTTGCTCATGGTCAACTATCAAGACTTGCAAATATCCAAATTATTAAAAAAATAAAAATACCCAAGATTATTCACGCAATTTTCCACAATAAAAAGTAGTAATGACATTTTTTGACGAGGCATATTTCCCAACCGCTCAATAAATTGCCCGACGAAACAAAAAATAAAATAAGTCGTTTACCATGAAAATATCTTACAAATCAAGATAAAAAATGTACCTTTGTTCTCACTTGTTATTGTGTAAAATATTTTGTAAACAATTAAAAATAAAGACATTAACTTGAAAAAATCTTTTATTATCTTTCTAATTTTAGCGCTGTTTATTCCGCAATGGGGTTGGTCGCAGCGCGACAAATCCGAGGATGATTCCAATTTTTCTCCCGGAGTTGATTTTATCATTGGCGGCGGAATCTATTTTGGAAGTAAAAAGACCGCCGGATACTACAGCGGACAACCTCAGAATGAGAACAATCTGAATTATATCTTTAATAATGATTCGTTTAAAGAAATTATTCTCAAACGCATTACGGATAATAACAATTATGTCTCTTCAACCGACACTAACATTGGTATTAAGGAATATCCCACTGCCGTGAAGTACAAACCCGCTATGTCAGTGATGTTAGGTGCCTCCTATCGTTTTAATAAACATTGGCGGCTGAGCATCTATTACACCTTTGCCCGCTTGACGGCAAAAGATATTTTTACGGTTTCTTATACCAATTCGGTGCCGGGAAATGAACGAAACGACTATCTGCAATATCTGCTGATTGGGAAGGAAAATCGCTCTTTTATTGATGTGACCGGCTCATATACTTTCGACGCAAGCCAATACATCAAACCATTCATAGAATTAGGCGCACAATTTAACTTCGTGAAAGTCAAGAGTTTCGATGCTGTCATTGAGGATTTTGAATATAATCTGTTGGATATTTACGGAGGTGCAACTTATGTACAAGGTGTCCCTATGCAAGAGTTTGAACCGAACTACGGCGGTGCCGGTTTCGCCTTCACCGGAACGGCGGGTATTAAATTCTGTTTTAACGAGAATATCTCCATAGATCCGATATTTTATATTTCATGGGGAAAAATACACTTGACTGACTATAACAATTTTCACTTTAATTACGGCGCATACGTGCGCTTGGTAATGAGTGATGGATTGTTTAAAAAATAAAATTGAGTTGCAATGCTTTGATAAGCAAGGTTGGAAATTTATTAATTTGTTCCGCAATAATAGCTAATCAAGTAAAATAAATATTGTTCGTTCATTGAACCGGAAACATTACCCAAATGAACATTCGCAATACGCTGATATTTCGAAAAAAATCTGAAATATTGTCTTAAAAGTGTGTGATTTCTCGGTTTAATCTGTTGGCAATTAATCAAAGTATCGTCCAAGAAGCCGGCATTTTCATGTGGTTTATTTGTTGTTGTGAAACAGCCTTCGAAAGGCAGTGCGTGGCAGGCTTGTCTCGTGGTATTAAAGCATGATATAATAGTGCGATGGGCGACGAGAAAATTCTAATCCCTCATTCCCAATTCCTCAATTTGCTCTTTCAACAATCCGGTTATCAATACAATTTCATCGATAGGCTTTCCCATTTTCAGTAAAGTTCGGGCAATTTCCAATTTGCCTTCCAATTTACCTTCCAACTTGCCTTTCAATTCGCCCTCTAATCGACCTTTTAATTCGCCCTCCATTCTTCCTTCCAATTTTCCCTCTAATCTTCCTTCCAATTTGCCTTCTTCACGCGCGTAATTGATAGCATTGTCATAATCGTTGATCGCTTTTTTGCTTTTAATGTATCTTCTATATTCCATTTTGTCTAATTTTGCTATTTCTGCAGCGGCAAACATCTTCTCAAAGATGGTGTCGCGATATTTTTTTGGAATCTTCTCCAATCGTTCCAAATTCTTGATAAAATACATCCATTTTTCAAAATCATTCGTCAATTCATCCTCTCTTTTCTTGAACTTCGGCATCTCCAAATAGATAAACATCAGTTTGTCGTAAAACAACATTTTGTTCTCTCGTTTGTAAAGTTGAATCGTGTGCAAGTACTCATCTTCCGGCAATTTCAGGTAGTCAAGCGTAAAATTGAGAATGGTTATCGAATATATTTTGTTGATACTATAGTCCCAACATCCTTTAACACCTTGAGACTGAATCGGGAAT
>JALNYF010000040.1 GCA_023229985.1 Bacteroidales bacterium
GCGAAATGATGCCCGGGATGGTGTGCAATGTCCAGATCCCTAACACTGAAAGCAATTTCGTTATTATTTTACCCAATCATGTGGTGAAATTGTCACACGATGGCAAACATTATGTATGGTTGGCTAAGAATAAAATGGCACAACAACAAATGGTTACTACCGGCGGCTTGGCACAACAAGGAATTGTGATTACGTCAGGCTTATCGGTCGGCGATTCCGTCATTGTTAGAGGCGAACAAAAAGTAAGTGATGGAACCAAAATTGAGATTCTGAGATGAAGAATAAATCAATCATCAGAAGCGCAGTTGAGTTCTCTATTAAACATAAATCAATTATTATTTTAATAGTTGTGTTCTTGGCATTGTTTGGCGTGTTCGCTTTAATCCGCATGCCCAAACAAGAGTTCCCGACTTTCTCGATTCGTCAAGGATTGGTGATTGGGGTTTATCCGGGGGCAAGTTCTTCGGAGGTGGAAGAGCAACTAACTGCTCCTTTGGAAGAATATTTATTTAGTTATAAGGAAATTAACAAAGAAGAAACCTATTCTATCACAAAAGATGGAATGGTTATTATCTTCGTGCAATTAGACCAGAAAGTTAAATCGGACGATGAATTTTGGTCTAAATTCCGGCACGGGGTCAACGATTTTAAAAGAAACCTTCCCGCAGGCGTGGCTGCCATCATGACCAGCAACGACTTTGGAAATACCTCCGCCTTGCTGATTTCTATCGAGTCAAAAGAAAAAACATACCGTGAATTGGAAGGCTACTTGTCAGATTTGGAAAACCGACTGCGCAAAATTCCTTCCGTTTCCAACCTCCGAAGATATGGCGTCCAAAATGAACAAATCAGCATTTATTTAAACAAAGAAAAATTGATCGAATACGGCATTAATCTTTCTTCTTTATACAGCACTCTTTTTGCACAGAATATTACGACTATCAGCGGAAATTATGAATCTGATGACTGCTTGGCACCGATTCATGTCTCCGAAACCTATTGCTCCGAAAACGACATTGCCGAACAGATTGTTTATGTAGATCCGACAGGAAGTATTATCCGCCTGAAAGATGTTGCGCGCATCGTGCGCGAATATCCCGACCCCGACAGCTATATCTGTAATGGAGAAAAAAAGAGCGTGCTGCTCTCTATCGAAATGCACGACGGTAATAATATTGTAGAATACGGCAAAGAAGTAAAAGCCGTTATCAACGATTTTGAATCGGGACTTCCCGATGAAGTCTCCGTCTTCCCCGTTGCCGACCAATCGGAGGTGGTTTCTCACTCTGTCAATATGTTTCTCCGCGAGATGCTCATTGCCATCATTACTGTCATTATCGTTATTCTGCTTCTGCAACCTATGCGCGTGGCTGCCATCTCTGCCATGACGATTCCCATTACCATGTTTATTTCCATTGGATTTTTATATCTTTTGGGTTATGAAATAAATACGGTGACATTAGCGGGTTTGCTGGTGGTGCTGGGAATTATAGTCGATGATTCTATCGTTGTGATTGACAATTATGTGGAGAAATTAGACCACGGCGTGCCGCGCTTGGAAGCCTCCCTATCGAGTGGGACGGAATTGTTTAAGTCCATTTTGTCGGCAACATTGGCGATTACCATTACTTTCTATCCTTTGCTGTTTACGTGTACTGGAATGTTCCGCGAATTTTTGACCGCATTCCCCGGAACCATCACCATTACCCTGTTCGTCTCCTTGCTGATCGCCATGTTGTTTATCCCGTTTGTTCAGTATGCTTTTATTAAAAAAGGATTTCATGAAGCCAATCGCGTGAAAAATAGTAAGTTTATTATGTCCAATAAGATACAGCAGGGTTATGATAAAATTATACACGTTGCTTTCAAATTTCCAAAAATTACGGTTGCCATTGCAGTTCTGGCTGTAGTTGGCGGTACCTTGGTTTTTTTACATTTGCCTCAAAAAATGATGCCGGTAACGGAGCGAAATCAATTTGTGGTGGAAATGTATCTTCCCACCGGCTCGTCGCTGGCACAAACCGAAAAAGTATGCGATTCCATTTCTTCTATTTTACAAAAAGATAAACGTATCCATAATGTAACCTCTTTTGTGGGATGCTCCTCCCCGCGTTTCCATACTTGCTATGCCCCGAAAGTCCCGTCCAAACAATATGCACAACTTATCGTCACAACCACCAGCGAAGAAATGACCAATACTTTGTTGGATGAGTATGAGGATAAATACATTAACTATTTCCCCGGCGCATACATTCGGTTCAAGCAATTGGACTATGTATTTACCAATTTCCCTATTGAGATACAGCTAAAAAGCGACAATCCCGAAGATTTAAAAATCGCTGAAGATGCGATTATTAAAGAATTGCGCAAAAGAAGCGATTTGTTGATGGTAAAATCCAATAACGATGAAACCATGTCGGGAATTTATGTGGATATCAACAACCACGAAGCCAATCGGTTGGGAATCACCAAGCCGACCGTGATGACCAATCTGGCTTTTGCTTACGGAAATGGACTTCCCATCACCACTTTGTGGGAAAAAGATTATCCTGTTCAGGTAGTCCTCAAAACGGCAAAAGATTCGCTGGGTAATTTTGACAATATTTCTGATGAATATATTGCGGGCTTAACCGGAAATCCGGTTCCGTTGCGACAAATTGCAGACATCAAAGACGACTATTCGCCCGGGCAGATATTCCGTCGAAACGGCGTGCTTTGTAACACGATTTCTGCCGATGTGAAACGCGGGGTTAATATTACTCAGACAACAAAAGAAATCGAAGAACAAATTTCGGATAATCTCACACTTCCTGAAAGCGTGGATTTGTCGTGGGGGGGCGGTCGCAAACAAGATGATATGCTGATGCCACAGATTTTTACCGGATTAGTATTTTCAGTGTTTATCATCTTCATTATTTTAGTTTTCCATTTTAGAAATATCGTGTTGGCGTTGCTCATCTTGGGTGCGGCTACGTTGTCCATCTTTGGTGCAGCGGTCGGCATCCAGATTATGGGAATGGAATATACCTTAACGTCGGTTTTAGGCTTGGTTGCTTTGATGGGTATTATTGTCCGAAATGGGATTATTATGTACGACTATGCTGAAAATCAGCGAATTCACAATGGCAAGACAGCTTATGAAGCTGCCTTGGAAGCCGGCAAACGCCGTATGCGTCCCATTTTTCTTACTTCCGCTGCTGCCTCTATGGGGGTAGTTCCCATGATTATCAGCCATAGCGCACTTTGGTCGCCCATGGCAGTCGTTATCTGCTTTGGAACTTGGATTTCAATGCTGTTCGTTGTGACCGTGCTGCCCGTTATCTATTGGCTTACCTACGAAAGAGCTGACAAAAGAAAACGTAAAAATGAATTAATCGCGGAAAATCATGAATAAAAAATCCCTTTTCATTATTATTCTGCTGTTAGTTGCGCTCTCCGTTCAGGCGCAAACGATTTACTCTTTAGATAGCTGCAAAGCCATGGCATTGCATAATAATCTGACCATTCAGAATAAACGACTCTCAATAGATGCTGCACAACAAGTTAAAAAAGAGGCATTTACAAAATATTTTCCATCTATTTCCGCAATAGGAATTGGATTTAAAACCAATCGCCCCATGATTGATACCGATTTTGACTTGGGCGAATTGCAGATTTCTTATTTCTCGCCCGTGCTTCTTTCCATTCCGCTGCCCACACTCCCCATTCAGGCGCTGAGCGGCGGAATCAGCGGCTCTGTTACTGCCGTGCAACCACTCTTTGCCGGTTTGCGAATCGTGCACGGTAACCAATTGGCAAAAATTGGGATTCAAGCCGCTGATTTACAGGTTAAAATGTCGGAAAATGAAGTCATCGAAAAAGTGGAAACCTACTATTGGCAAATCGTTGCCTTAAAAGAAAAATTGAAAACTATTGAAACATTCCAACGACAACTGACTCGCATCGCCATTGATGTGGACGCAGCAGTTGCAGCCGGCGTTGTCAATAGAAACGATAAGCTGACCGTGCAACTCAAACAACAAGAATTAGCCGGCGGAAAATTGAAAGTTGAAAATGGCATCCGCGTTTGTAAGATGATATTGCGTCAATATGCGCAAATCCCCGAACAGAATTTTGATATTGAACAGGATTCGATTACGATGCCGGAAGAACCAACTTCTTATTATGTTGAATCACAATATGCTGTTAATCAACGAGTAGAAAAACAATTATTGGATTTGAATGTCAAGGCTGCCGAACTACAGACCAAAATGGAAATGGGCAAATATCTCCCTCAAGTGGCGGTAGGAGCTGCCTATTCCGCTTATATGATGGAAATGAACAAAGATAATACTCCGACAAACAATTTCGGAATGGTTTTCGGATCCATTTCTATTCCCATTTCCGATTGGTGGGGTGGGGAACACGCTATCAAAAAATGCAAAATTAATGAGCAAATCGCTATTAATGAACGCGATAATAACCTGCAACTGATGGCCGTTCAAATTGAACAAACTTGGAACGAATGGCAGGAAGCCTATCAACAATTATTGATTTCTCAACAATCTATCGCACTTTCGCAAGAGAATCTGAAAATCCAACAAGATTATTATCAGGCAGGAACAAGTACCTTATCCGATTTACTCAACGCACAATCTATGCTACAGCAAAGCATGGATGATTTCACCAACGCTTATGTCAATTACCAAGTCAAAAAACGCATTTATTTACAAGTAATCGGAAAATAATCATCACATGAATTATCTCTAAAATGTAACGGTTACTTCTTTTTTCTTCTTCACTTTCATTTTGTCCTTTTTGTCTAATCATGCCTTTTTTTGTGTAGAATAATGTCGATAAAATCGTTGGTAATTATTATGTTACAGAACCCAATACCAAAAAAGAGCAAAGTAAAGATATAAAAACTACGTCAGGAACATACGCCGGCAAGATAATATGGCTGAGACACGTATTCAAAAACGGAAAAACTAAAAATGCTTTATGAAATTTGAATCCCGGAATAAACTTAAAGTAGGCGGTGATATCGGCGTTTCTCTTTTCGGTGAAACCATGTATTGGTATAAACAATAATGTGTAATGAGCGTCTATTTTGTCGTATTTCGAGATGATTATTCTAAAAAATAATATAAATACTTCATAATCAATATGGTACATTTTTTATGATGCTTTTGCCTATTAATGAACAGGTTACATAATTTTTACCGGTTTGAACAGTTATTTTCATATATAAAATAACCGTCGAAGATAAAAATTAAAATATTGTATATCAATATGATAACAAATATAGGTAGAAAAAAAAGATAAAAAAAGTACAACAATAAAAAAATGTAGTATTTTTGCACGTTAATTTTAAAACTAATAACATGGCAGAAATTATTGATGAAGTAAAAGGAATTATTGCTGAAAAATTAAGCATTGATAAAGAAGAAATTACCTTAGATAAGAGTTTTACCAATGATTTAGGTGCAGATTCATTGGATACAGTAGAATTAATTATGGAATTTGAGAAGAAGTTTGATATTTCTATTCCGGACGAAGCTTCTGAAAAAATTCATACTGTTGCGGATGCCATCGCATATATCGAAAACAACAGGAAATAATTGTTCCTTTCAAATAAATGGAATTAAAGAGAGTCGTTATTACCGGATTGGGCGCATTGACGCCAATTGGCAATAATGTTGCTGATTATTGGAATAATTTGCTTCTGGGGGTGAATGGTGTCAATAGAATTACCCACTTTGATGCGACAAATTTCAAAACACAATTTGCTTGCGAGCTAAAAGGTTTTGATATAGCCAATTATATTGACAGAAAAGAGTCCCGAAAATTAGATCTTTGCGCACAGTATGCGTGGGTGGCAACGATGGAAGCCATTAAAGATAGCATGCTGGATATCGAAGCCATCGACAAAGACCGTGCCGGAGTTATCTTAGGTACGGGAATAGGCGGAGTTACCAGTATCACCGATTCCATAGAAGAATATATAATCGGGGATAAAGTACCTCGCTTCAGTCCTTTCTTTATTCCGAAAGCCCTTAGCAATCTAGTTGCGGGTAATATTTCCATTTTTTTAGATTTTCGCGGTCCAAACTACGTAACTACGTCGGCTTGTGCGTCATCGGCTAACGCCATTGGAGACGCTTTTCACAACATTCAGTTGGGGAAGTTAGATGTTGTAGCCACCGGTGGTACCGAAGCCGGTATCGTTGCAGTTGGTATTGGCGGGTTCAACGCCATGCGCGCACTATCCACGCGCAACGACGATATCGAAACAGCCTCCCGCCCTTTCTCATTGGGAAGAGACGGCTTTGTTATGGGTGAAGGTGCCGGTATCCTCATCTTGGAAGAGTACGAACATGCCAAAGCCAGAAATGCCAAAATCTATGCGGAAATTGTCGGAATCGGTATTACCTCCGACGCCATGCATATCACTTCGCCTCACCCGGAAGGCCGCGGAGCAATGCTCGCTATGAAAAATGCAATCCTTGAGGCAGGTGTTTCACCTTACGAAGTTGGACATATCAATACGCACGGTACTTCTACTCCGCTCGGTGATATTTCGGAATGTATTGCTATCAAAAATCTGTTTGGCGAACATGCTCATAAGATGGTATTCAATTCTACGAAATCAATGACCGGACACCTGCTCGGTGCCGCTTCCGCCATCGAAAGTATCGCGACCATCTTAGCACTACAAAACGGAATGATTCCACCTACCATCAATATGTTGGAAAAAGATCCCGATATTCCTAATTGGAATTTTTGCTGGAATAAAGCTGTACAACGCGATATTCAATACGCCCTCTGTAACTCTTTCGGCTTCGGCGGTCACAATGCTTCTATTTTATTCAAAAAAAGTTGAAACTAATTTATTGTGTGGAAATTGTTTAATAGAAATAAGAGGAATCTGTCGCACGAACAGCTAATAGCCAATTATTTAAAAGACATATTAGGCATACGCCCCTCCAATATTTCTCTATATAGTTTAGCGCTGATTCATCGCTCCGCTTCCAACTTTTCGGCGGTAGGGCAGTTGAATAATGAACGTTTGGAATACTTGGGCGATGCCGTTCTCGATACCGTCATTGCCGAATATCTGTTCAAAAAATTCCCCTTCAAACCCGAAGGAGAGTTGACGGAAATGCGCTCCAAATTGGTTAATCGTGAACGCCTATCCTCTTTGTCGAAAAAAATCAGACTCAACGAATTAATCACTATTGATACTCATTCCCACGCTAAGTCCGCCGAAGGAGATGCCTTTGAAGCCTTAGTGGGAGCCATTTTTCTCGACAAAGGGTATAATCAATCCAGAAAAATTATTCTCAACAGACTTTTCTTCCCCTATTTGGATATTGATACCATATTTGAAGAAGAATC
Organism: Bacteroidales bacterium; assembly: GCA_023229985.1. Lineage (GTDB taxonomy): Bacteria > Bacteroidota > Bacteroidia > Bacteroidales > WCHB1-69 > UBA1756. Next base: position 7,378 of record JALNYF010000040.1, read on the forward strand.
CAACTTCAAAAGCAAAATTATCAATTGGGGACAAAAACAAAAGAAAAAAATCACTTTTCGCCATGCCGAGGTGGAACGCAATAAGCATTCAAAATTGTATAAAGTAGAATTACTGATAGATGATGAAGTGGTCGCGGAAGGATTAGATTATACGGTTAAAAAAGCAGAAAAAATAGCCTCTGAACGCGCATGTGGTAAAGTTTGCGCAGAATCAAGCAAATTTGCTGCCTCTTAGTAGGTTTTGTCGTATTTTATCATTTTTTTTGAAAAAAAAAGAAACGTCGTAAGACGTATCTAAAAATATTGTATATTTGCAAATTAATTTTTTAATGAAAATACTATGAAATTTATTGTATCTCGCAATGAAATTTACAAGAACCTAAACGCAATCAGTGGGGTCTTGAGCAACAATAATAATATGCCGATTTTGGATAATTTTTTATTCAAGATAGAAGGGAATAATTTGACCGTAACTGCCTCTGACTTAGATTGTACAATGAGTGCTGTTATTGAATTGAATAATGTTGAAGGAGAAGGTTCCGTGGCTGTTCCATCGAAAACACTATTGGAAACCCTCAAGCTGACACAAGAAATGCCGATTGTCTTCTCCATTACGCAGGAAGATGATAAATTCTCCATCAAGATTTCAGCCGCCGATGGCGAATATGACGGTCATTGTTACAATGGTGACGAATTTCCACAAGCCAAATCCATGGAAGAAAGCCGCAGCTTTGATATTGACGCTAACGTTTTACAAAGAGGTATCTCTAAAACAATTTTTGCTACCGGTACAGACGAAATTCGCGCCAACATGATGGGTATCTTCTGTGAATTGAATGAAGATAATATCACTTTTGTTGCTACTGATGCGCACAAATTAGTAAGATTTAGAAATACTTGCGTTAAAACTCAAGACCCTGTTTCTTTCATCTTACCCAAAAAACCAATGGCACAATTGAAAAATGTTTTGTCGGCTTACAACGGTCTCGTTCACGTAGATTATTCCCCGGAAACTAATTACATTCGCTTTGCTTTTGAGAATATCGTTCTTTATTCCTCTTTGAAAGAAGGAAATTATCCAAACTATAAAGTCGTTATACCCAAATCCAACGATAAGACTTTCATCGTTTCCCGCGATGCATTCCTTCAATCTATTCGTCGTGTGGGAATTTATGCAAACCAGTCCACCTATCAAATCAGAGTCTCCCTCACCCCTGAAAATGCAGCCATCACGGCCGAAGATATTGATTATTCCAAAAAAGCAGAAGAAAATATTGTGGGCGTTTATACCGGCGAACCTATGACCATCGGTTTTAACTCACGTTTCCTCCGCGAAATTTTGGAGAATATTGATGCCCCCGAAATTCAAATTGATATGTCAATGCCTAATCGTGCCGCTCTCATCTATCCCGCTCAACAAAAAGAAGATGATGAAGAAAACTTGCTCATGCTGATTATGCCGGTTATGCTTAATAATTAACCTATTCATATATCAATAAAAAAGGTCGAAATTTATTTCGACCTTTTTTATTGTTTGCCCGTTGGCAGTTCTCATTACTATTTCCCCAACATTTCCTGTAATTCCGTTACCCCTTTCGGCAAGTGCGGTCCTAAAACTTTATGTCCCGTTTCTGTTACGCAGACACAATCTTCAATTCTAATTCCGCCAAAATCAAGATATTCCATCACTTTTTCATAGTTGATAAAATCAATCAAATGCTTTTCAGCTTTCCACATTTCAATTAATTTCGGTATAAAGTAAATCCCCGGTTCAACGGTAATCACCATGTTCGGTTCTAAGGTCCGCGCCATACGCAAATTGCACGTGCCAAAAATATCACTTCGGTGATAGGTGTCATTGTAGCCAACGAAATCTTCGCCCAAGTTTTCCATATCATGTACATCTAATCCTATCATGTGTCCCAAGCCGTGTGGGAAGAACAACGCGTGTGCGCCCAAGCGTACTGCCTCTTTGATATCTCCCTTCATTAAGCCTAAATCCTTGAGCCCTTGCGCCACTATTTCTGCAACAGCAAAATGAACATCTCGATAAGCAATGCCGGCTCTCACCATGTCAATTCCCGTCATATTGCCTTTTAAAACAATTTCATAAATCTCTTGTTGACGCGTAGTAAATTGCCCGCCTACCGGCATCGTTCTTGTTGAATCGGAACAGTAGTGCATGCTATTTTCTGCACCCGCATCCATGAGCAGCAAGCGTCCTTTTTGTAAATCTACGTTATGGTCTAAATTGTGGAAAATCTCACCATGTTGTGTCAGAATAATTTGGAATGATGGTCCGTTTCCCTCTTGTAGCGAAATACCTTCCGCCAAACCCATTAAGAATTGTTCGGAAATGCCGGGTTTGCATGCCTGCATCACCGAAGTGTGCATCTTATATCCAAGTTGGCACGCTTTTTCCATCTCATCTAATTCCCGTTGTTCTTTAATGGCACGCAAATTGACGATGGCTTTCGTAAGTTCGATGGAGAATTGATTGCTCAATTCTGAAATAGGCCAATGCAATAATTGAGACAGTTGTATTTGATTATCGTGGCGATATGGTTTGATAAAATGTATTTTGCGATGCTTGTTATGGTTCAAATAATTTGCCAATTCGTTGGTCGGTTTCGTTTCAGAAACCCCTACCTGCGCGGCAAGGGTCGCAATGGCAGGTTGGTCGCCCACCCAAATGATGTCGTCAATCGTAAAATCATCACCGAAAATGATAGTTCTGTTTTCGTCAATGTCGATGATGGCAGATAAGCCTGCGGCTGCCAAGCCAAAGAAATACAAGAAATTACTATCTTGACGGTATCTGTAACAGTTTGATTTATAATTCATTGGAGCGTCATTGTTCCCTAAAAAAAGAATAATGCCGGACTGAACCTGCTTTGCCAAATTTTCGCGCCGCTGGCAATAAACGGAAGAATTAAATATTGGATTCATGCTATTTTTTTGGATATTTAGTTGATAAAATGAATCTGCAAATTTATCACTTTTTGCGAAATAATGAACTTTGAGAATTTATTTTTTCATTCTGCAAGATGCCACCCATTTTAAATTTATGATTTCCATTTTTTCGTTTCTAATTTCTATGATGGGACCGCATCCATTAAAGTTTTGTATAGAAGACAGTTAGGTAACAACAACTCGTCCGTCGTACAGCACGACAAAACTACGCTTGTGGCTATCACAATTTTTTGGTGATTGTTTTATAAGGAGTTAAGAATAGTTTTATAATGGGAAAAAGGTGTTCTGTTTGATATTGAGTATTAAATCATTATTTACCGACAGTGATATTTTGCAATTACAAATAAACGAAAAAAGGCTGGACTTCGAGAGAAGTTCAGCCTTTTTTGTTTCTCAAAACAAACTTTAACTGGATAGCAAAAATTAGTACAAGAAGCTGAGCAAGATACCGGCGGCGACTGCGCTACCGATTACGCCTGCCACATTGGGTCCCATGGCGTGCATGAGCAGGAAGTTTGTTTTATCGTAACGTTGTCCTTCGATGTGCGAAACGCGCGCCGAGTCGGGAACTGCCGACACACCGGCGTTGCCGATAAGAGGATTGATTTTATTCCCCGGCTTCAAAAACAGGTTCAAGATTTTGACGAAAGTAACTCCGCCGAAAGTGGCAAAGATGAACGAGGCAGCGCCCAAACCGAAAATCAGCACGGATTCAAATCTTAGAAAAGTAGTGGCTTGCGTGGAGCAGCCCACTGTTAAACCAATTAGGATGGTAACAATGTCGATCAGCGGACCACTGGCGGTGGTGGCTAATCGTTTTGTTACGCCACTTTCTTTCAACAAGTTCCCAAAAAACAACATTCCTAATAGCGGTAATCCGCTGGGGACGAGGAAAGTAGTTAGTAAGATACAGATAAGGGGGAAAAGCACTTTTTCGCGTTGTGTAACCACGCGGGGCGGGCGCATACGGATAAGGCGTTCTTTCTTGGTAGTCAGCAGACGCATTACCGGAGGTTGAATGACTGGAACCAGAGCCATGTAAGAGTATGCGGAGATGGCGATGGCACCCATCAATTCGGGAGCTAATTTAGAAGATAAGAAGATGGCTGTCGGACCGTCTGCGCCACCGATAATACCGATAGAGGCGGCTTCGGTAGGTGAAAAGCCAATCAACATGGCGAAAATATAGGCAGCAAAGATACCCAATTGTGCCGCTGCGCCAATTAAGATTAACTTCGGGTTGGAAATCAACGCCGAAAAATCGGTCATGGCTCCGATACCCAAGAATATCAATGGCGGATAAACACCTTTTAAAACACCGAAATACAGATAATTAAGTACCGAGCCAGATTCATAGATACCAATCTGTAAACCGTCGGTAAACGGGATATTTCCTAAAATGATGCCGAAACCGATCGGTATCAGCAATAAGGGTTCGTATTCTTTGATAATCGCCAGCGCAATAAAAATTAATCCAATGGTAATCATAATAATATGCCCCCACTCGCAATTCACAAATCCTGTATAGGACAGAAATTGCATTAATCCTTCTTTAAATGATTCAATCATAGGTTTGTTATTTTAAAATAGTAATACATCCATTAGAATAAAAATACCGGCACCCGCAAGGTAACCTAATATGGCATAAGGAGTTATCTTTTTCAGGTACCAGATAAAATCTATCTTTTCCATTCCCATTACGGCAACTCCGGCAGCAGATCCGATGATTAAAAGACTGCCTCCCGTCCCGGCACAATATGCCAAGAACATCCAAAACATGTCGTTCATTGGGAAATCATACATGCCCATGCACGCCGCAACCAAAGGAACATTATCGACAATCGAGGAACAAATCCCGATAAAGATGTTAATAAGATAATAGTTTCCATCGAAAACTCCATCTAATCCTGTTGCCAACATAGAGAGATGCCCGATAGATTCTAAACCGGCAACAGCCAACAAGATACCCAAGAAGAAAAGAATACTGGAGAGGTCGATGCGGGGGAAAGTCTCGAGAATGCTGGAATATGCGCTTTTATCCTTACTTTTTCGTTTCATTATATCGGTCACAATCCACAAAACAGCCAAGCCTAATAGGATGCCCATATAAGGTTTTAAATGGGTAAGTGTTTTAAAAATTGGAACGAACAATAAGATACCTACGCCCAATACTAAAATTAGCGTTCGTTGCGATTGTGGAATGGATGAAACTTCCCGTTTAACGGCTGCCTCTGCATCGTGAGCTTTTTTCTTCATGAACAAGCTGACAGCAATTAACGGAACCACCATAGATACCAAGCTGGCAACGAAAGTTTGAAGAATAATTTGTGAAGCTGAAATTTTGTTGGCAATCCAGAGCATAATGGTTGTAACGTCGCCGATGGGTGAAAATGCGCCGCCGGCATTGGAAGCAATAACTACCATTCCCGCGTAAAACCATCGCTCTTTTTGGTCAGAAATCAATTTGCGCAGCAAGGCGACCATCACAATAGCAGTCGTCAAGTTGTCCAATATTGCCGATAGGAAAAAGGTGATAAAGCTTATTAACCACAATAATGCGATATTGTTTTTGGTTTTAATTCTATCGGTAATGATGTTGAAACCTTGATAACTGTCTATTAATTCCACAATGGTCATTGCCCCCAACAAGAAAAAGAGGATTTCGGCAATAGAGCCCAGATGTTCTATTAATTGAGATTGTGTAATATAATCAATGAACGGGGTTGTACTTTCGGGGTGAGCCAACTTATAATCAGCTAATCCTGCACCGAAGTTGGGTATTTCGTAAATACCCTCTCCTGACAGAATATAGAACATCCAAATCAAAATCCCCAGAATCAGCGCAGTAGCTGCCTTGTTTATTTTCAAAGGGTGCTCCAAGGCTATAAAACAATAACCTACAACAAAAAGTAAAATGATAAAATAAAACATAATCAGTGTACTTGAGAGTTCAGTAAGCGTTTTAGATATTCTGCATTCTTATCCATTAGAACCGCCACTTCCGAAGTGGGTTGATATTGGTAAGCAACATATTCGCGCACCTGCATCAGATAAATTTGACTTTTCGCTGCTCCCCAAATTTCCAAACAACAACCCGACTGGAACTCGCGTTTGATCTCCTGTAATACGGAATAATTGTTGGAAGCCATCCCGTTGCGCAGTTTGGCAACGTCTGACATACTGATATAAACTGACATTTTTTTTAATCTTTCTTGCGTTGGGCGATATATAAAAGCATATTTGTCTTTTTTTATATTCACCAACATCGCGATCCCCAAAATTAAGGTAACCAATGTAAGAAAGATAACGGTAAGTGATATATATTTACCCGGAATAAGAGGTGTTGCGGCAATTATCATCAACACTAATGATACTACCATCATTGCAATTGGTAAAGCCAAACTCTTCGGCTTAGCTTCTATCTGTTCATTTTTCTGCTGTGCTAAATATTCTGCAATGGATTCTATATTTTTATTTTCCATAGATTTATTATTGATTAAAGTTAATAAAAAAACATTACGCTTGATTGCGCGATATCAACCGTACCCCTCAGAGGAGACGGCTTGAAAAAAATCAATAATAAAATTAAATCAATAGCTTACCTTGCCGGTAAGTGTAGTAACCATTTTCTTCCTGTAACGATAAATAAGAAAGAGATGTGTGCAACATGTTATGCTGCAGTATTTTATAGATACAAGATTGCGATATTTCTTTAAAAAAAAATAAATTGTTGTTTCCTTTACAAAAAAAATTGCCAGCAGAAATAGTGACATTTTGCGGCTGACAAAAACTGATGGGCAACGCCTCTCTGGAAATGATGAACGTTTCCTCCATGTCCTGCCCATCTTCAGAAATAGTCGAATTTGATTGCACCCAATCCGACTTCTCCACCTCCTCATGATTGTACCAAAAAGAAAAACAAAGCATCAACAGCATTATTATCCCGATATATTTTAATCGGTCTTTTATAATTGCCTTATTTTCAAATTGTTGTGAGTTGTTTTTCACGTTATTATACTCTTTTTTTCAGTTCGCAAAAATACATTTTTATTTTAAATATCCAAACAAAATATTCCTTTTTCAAAATTTCTTTGCGACATCACTTTTTATCAAAACCCACCAATATTTCATCAACAAAAATAAAAGCTTTGCCACCGGCTCCCAAATGCCAATCCGGAATGGTGCCATAGTTCACGGCTTTTATTCTAATATATTGACAATCTGCTTCTTGAATAATATTAAAATCTTCAGTTTTAGTAGTATAATCATTGTCGGGGTGCGAATTGAGAATGGTTCCATAAGGCATATATCGCTCGCCATCGGTAGAAATTTCGACTATCATTTTGGTTGGAAACCAAATCCAAGAGCGAATTTCCTCTAAAAACCCGACGCTGACAGATTGAATGTGTTTAATTGATTTTAAATCAATGATGGCTTCAAAATCAGTATCTTGGTAACCTTGCCACCCACCTAATCTAAAATTGGTATTTCCGCGAATGTGGTCTATCAACCCTTCATCGCCACCCGCCGTGTATTGAGGATTATACTGCGACAAAATTCGAATGTTTTTATCTTGTTCAAAACGATAATAATTGGCTTCAACCCACTGACTTATTCCGTTATTATCTTGGTTAAATGCCTTAAATTGAGTACTTTCCGTAATTAATAAGGGTGACGTATAGCGATGGGTTTGGGTAAAACTGTCCTGAGAGGTTTGATAATAAATGATGCTGTTCGGGGAATGGGTAGGGTGCGTGATGGATAGTGACACGCGCAAACTATCGCGGAATGATGAAGTATTCGGAAAGAAAACGGGACTCATGGCAACTGTTTCGGGGATTTCCGTGTGGGGACAATTTTCAGGTTTGTTCCATAAATTTTGATTCGGACGCTCGCCCATCGTCAATTCCAAAATGCCGCCTTCTTTGATCATATCATAAGTAATATAGGAATAATTGTAGGGGTTCCCCTGATATTTCGCCGATTGAATATAAGGGTGTTTTTTTGCTTGTTGGTGGCAGATAATTTGAAAAGTTTTCCCATTTTCCAAATGCAAGGAGACGGTATCAAAAAGGGGTGAACCAATTATATATGTGTTGTTTCCGGGCGTTACGGGATAAAAACCCATAGCACTTAGCACATACCACGCTGACATCTGCCCACAATCTTCATTTCCGCACAATCCGTCCGGCTGCGAAGAGTACAAATTCTGCATGATATGTCGTGTGATGCGTTGGGTTTTCCAAGGTTTCCCGATGAAATTGTAGAGATAAGCTGCGTGGTGGCTCGGTTCGTTGCCATGGGCATATTGTCCGATGACACCGGTAATGTCAGATTGTGTTCTGCCGCTTAATTTTGAATTTCCATAGAAGAGAGAATCCAAAAACTCCTCTGTTTTTTCTTTGCCGCCCATTAACGCCATATAATGGGTAAAATCGTGAGGCACGTAGGTAGAATATTGCCAAGAATTGGCTTCGGTGTAATGGTTATTGACTTCCGAAGGGACAAAGGGCTCTATAAAACCGCCATTGCTTTTTGGATGCATAAATCCGTTGCTGTCCATGATATTCTTGTACGATTGCGCCCGCCGGTAAAACTTGTCGGCGGTTCTCATGTCACGACCGGCACGTGCAAATTCGGCAATACACCAATCATCATAAGCATATTCCAGCGTTTTGGAAACAGATTCATGCTCTTTATCTGCCGGTATAAATCCGTATTGTTCAAACTCGGGGCGTCCCAATTTTGGCAAACGGGCAGAAGCCACCATGGCTTGCAGCATCTCTATGTGATTGTAATCATTAATCCCTTTTAAATAAGCATCTAAAATTACGGGAACCGAATGGTAGCCAATCATGCACCACGTTTCATAAGCCGACAATTCCCACATGGGGAGTTGCCCGCCCTGCCGATAATTCAGCAAAAAAGTATGGATGAAATCGCCGGTACGCTCTCTGTCAATAATTGACAACAACGGGTGCAAAGCGCGGTAGGTGTCCCATAACGAAAAAACCGTATATACAATCTTTCCGTCACTGGTGTGCGTTTTTCCGTCCATTCCTCTATAACGTCCATCTACGTCAGAATACTGATATGGAGCTGTAAAACAATGATATAAAGCTGTATAGAATATTTTTTTAGCGTCATTATCGGAAGTGGAAACAGTAATTTTGCCTAATTCGTCATTCCATAAATTGCGTGCCCGTTGGTGAACTTGGTCGAAATTAAAATCATCGATTTCGGATTGATTGCGGGAAGCGCCTTCCATATCCACCGCGGAAATAGCGACCTTTAACACTACTTCCGTTACGGATTCATCAAAATAGAAAATGGCTTTGCAATTTTCTCCCGCAATTTTGTCAATGGTACGCATGTGCGTATCATTTCGATAATATTCAATTTTTTTTACCGGCTGTGACATCAGTAACGAAAAATAAATATGTTGCTCAGGATTCCACGCTTTAGAGATTCGATAACCTTTAAATTCTTGATTATTAACAGTTTGTATAAAACTCTCAATGGTTTCATCTCGGTGGTTCAAATCAATCACAATTCCTTTAGGTTGAGCCTCATCGGGAAAAGAATAACGGTGGCAGCCTACGTGTTGCGTGGCGGTGAGTTCCGCTTTTACGCCATATTGATTTAAAATAACCGAATAATAGCCGGGGCTTGCCGTTTCATTTTGGTGAGAAAATGAGGAGGCATATTTCGTATTAACGGGAGAGCCGGTCTGAGCAAACGGCATAATGAGTATGTCGCCATAGTCGGAGCAGCCGGTACCGCTCAAGTGCGTATGGGAAAAACCGTAAATAACAGAATCGGAATAGTGATAAGCAGAACAACCATCCCAACCGGTCAAGCGCGTATCGGGACTAACTTGCACTGCACCAAAAGGTACGATTGCACCGGGGAAAGTGTGCCCATGCTCGGCAGTCCCAACAAAAGGATTGACGTAGTCTGTTGATAAAGACTGCGCTGTTAATTCCATCGAGGAAATTAACAGCGCAATAATAATAAAGAATAATTTATTCATTAGAAGTGGAATCCTAACTTAAATGCCATTTGTCCGGTTTGCAGCTTTTTGCTGGTACCGGCTAATAAGCCAGTTGCCACCACCACATCGTGATTTCCTAACCAATAGTAATGAACCCCGATACTGATTAAGTCGATGAACATTACGCCAACGCCGGCTTCTACGGCAAATTTCGTATCCATTTTATAAGAAGTGGTCATATTCTTCCAACCTTCCGTTGTTTTTTGGAACAAATCGCACCCGACACCCACTTCGCCCCAAACGGCAATAATATCGCTAAAGGTGCTGGTGTAGCTGAGACCTGCAACAATAGGCACGTTAACATACATCGGTTTCGTCTTGGAAACAAAATCATAAGCATCTCTAACATCTTTATTCAGCGCATTCCACATTAAATCGGCACTAATAAAGATACCGAGTCCCAAATCTTCAATACGGGTGTTCATGAAGCGATAGTTGTAACGCAGCCCCAACGAAGCCCCGAACATGGCAGAGCCGTTGGTAGTAGGGTCAACAGGATTAAGATAAATAGGGTTTTCAGACATGGGCTTAAGTGGTAAAATACCGCCTAAATGCAAGGAAACCCCGCTTTTTTGCGCTTGTGCGTCAGTCAAAGAGCATAGCAATAAAGCAAATGCAATAGCTACAACGGAAAATGATCGAATTTTTGTCATAATAATTATTTTTGGTTGATGATATTCAAGCCGCAAATTTATAAAAAAAATATTTACTATTCGAAAAAAATAAAAAAATAAACACTATATGTAATAAGATGATTATTAATACGATGACAATGAAATGGAAACAATTTTTGAGAAAAAAGCTTCCATGGTTTACCGAATTATTTAATAAAAAAAAGGTTACTGTCCGATAAATATTAATATTAACCATAACGAAGTAGCCAATGATGCTACAGCGTTTTTTTCTTTGTCTTGCCATAGAAATGTCGCAGCAAGTCAGTGCATTTTTTTATCGTGCTGCAAGGAAGAAAATCTCGATTTAATAATTGCATCTATAACTTAAATTCAACTCTTTAAAAAAACATTTTATATCTTTGCAGTTCCGAAATATTCAGTTCCGAACTGAATATTCTTTTTTCATCAACCCAATCAATACACCCATCAACCCCGGAAGAGATTAAAATCATCCAATTCCTCAAACAAAAGCCATCACATTCAGAGTTTTTGATAATTTTTGGCGCAAATATTTCCTGAAATGGCGCGGATAACGATAATATTTATATTTTTGCATGTTTAAACGAAAAAAGATAAAATGAAACTTGAAGAGATTAATTCCCTTATCAATGGGAAAGTTGTAGAAGGGCAAGTGCCACCCGATAAAACCATCGACTGCGCATTTGCCTCGGATTTAATGAGCGATGTACTAACCATTCGGACAGAAAAATCGCTGATGTTGATTACTGGTTTGGCAAATTTGCAAACCATACGCACCTGCGAAATGTCCGATATTAAAGTAATATTGTTTGTTCGCGGAAAAAAAGTTACCGAAGAAATGAAAGAATTAGCCGCCGACAATGAGATGATCTTGATCGAAACCGATTATTCTCTGTTTCGGACTTCCGGGCTGCTCTATGCGGCAGGACTGAAAGGCGTATATTAAAATTAGAGATTATGAATTTTGAATATCAAGTTGAAGGCGGCGATTTTACAAATGCCGGAACGACTTCCAGTATCGTTAAAAAAATGATGAAACAGTTAGGCGTGCAACCGGATATAATTAAAAGAACGGTAGTCGCACTTTACGAAGCCGAAGTTAATATTGTTGCCCACGCCTATCGCGGCACCATTACCGTGGATTTAGACGAA
>JALNYF010000005.1 GCA_023229985.1 Bacteroidales bacterium
TTCAATATTGACATCTAAAGCGGAAGTAAGTAGGCGCGGTTCTTCGTAGATGATATTCATTTCTTCATCAATTTGCACTTGGTCGCCGAAAAAATCGGGGGAGTTCGGGATATTGGGGAGATGTTGGTCTAAAAATTTTTGAAATTCGTCGAGAATCTCAAAATTTTCAAAGAATGCGAGGCAATGAGCTTCTTCCTTGGTAGTCACTTCCGCGCCGCAGAGCACAAAAATATCACGGTTGTGGGAGTATTGGTCTGCCAATTTACAATGAAGGGTTGTGTTATGGTCGGTAATTCCGATGATGTCAATTCCGCGTTGCAGTGCCAATTCGATGATATAGTTGGGGGTCATGTCCAAATCCCCGCACGGGGACAAGAGGGTATGGGTATGTAAATCGGCTTTGTAGATATTCACGATTATTTTGTGATAAGTTTGTAAATTTTCCCCGCAATTTCAAAAGTTTGCTCCGAGGTTCCCAATACGGGTATTCCTTCCACTTTGGCTTGTTCCAACATATCGGCTTCGGGTTGGTTGCCCTTTACTAACAGAATGGCTGACAACTCTTTCAAGCAGGCAATCGCCAATACATTTTTATGAGTTTGCAACGTTACCCAAATCTGTCCTTCTTTCGCAAATCCCATTACGTCACTTAATAAGTCGGAGACGTAACCTCCTTTTACTTCATTGCTGAGGTTTTCTTCCCCACAAAAAACGGTTAATTCTAATTGTGTAACGATGTCTTGAATTTTCATGATAGTTTAATTAATTAATATAATGGCATTATAGCGTGCAAATTTACACTAAAATCCTGATATATATATAAATAAATAAAATAGTTATCTACCATCAGTATTTAATAATTTATCTTTAATAAACACTTTAATCAATTGTTATTCAATCAATTATAATATAATAATGACACTCCGGCAAGAAAAACATGGGTTTTATCTCAAAATGATACATCACTTCTTCATGGCACAGTTTGTACGGCACTCCTCAATTGGGTGATACGAAGAACAAATTCTTGTGTAGGATTGCCATTCATGGAAGGGAAATTGCATATTATTGTTGCTAAATTTCCAAAAATTGGGGAGGTCATGAGCAAAAAAGATTACGGATTAAAAGGACAATAGTTTTACTATATATAAAACATCGGGATGAGGCTATTTTGAGGACATTTTTGAAACGTTGAAATCTTTTTCAAAAAAAATATTTCAGGCAGTTTATTTCCAAAAATAGTACTACCTTTGCCGGCTGAAATGAATCACATGAAACATTCACATTTTTAAAAAAATATATTATGGATCTTAAAAAATTAACCGCTGAATTAGAAGCAAAAAACCCGGGACAACCGTTGTACATTCAAGCTGCGAAAGAAGTACTTGAAACCATCGTTGATTTTGTAAATGAAAATCCTAAATACGATAAATATGCTATCGTAGAAAGAATTTTGGAACCGGAAAGAATCATTAAATTCAAAGTTACTTGGGTTGATGATAAAGGACAAATCCAAGTTAACCGTGGATACCGTGTTCAACATAACATGGCAATCGGACCATACAAAGGAGGTATCCGTTTTCATCCCACCGTTACAGAAGATACGATGAAGTTCTTGGCTTTTGAACAAACATTCAAAAACTCTTTGACTACTCTTCCAATGGGTGGTGGCAAAGGTGGTTCAGACTTCGATCCTAAAGGCAAATCAGAAGGCGAAGTGATGCGTTTCTGCCAATCTTTCATGACTGAATTACAAAAATATATCGGTGCTGATACTGACGTTCCTGCCGGTGACATCGGAGTTGGTGGTCGTGAAATTGGTTTCATGTATGGACAATACAAAAGATTACGTGGCGAACACGTTGGCGTTTTAACCGGAAAAGGTTTGGAATGGGGCGGCTCATTAGTACGTCCGGAAGCTACCGGTTTCGGTGCAGTTTATTTCTTGGAAGGCATGTTGGCTACTAAGAAAGACCAATTAAAAGGCAAACGCGTTGTTATCTCCGGTTTCGGTAACGTTGCTTGGGGTACCGCTCTTAAATTGGCTGAATTGGGTGCTAAATTAGTGGCTATCTCAGGTCCTGATGGTTACATCTTAGACGAAGAAGGTATCACTACTCCTGAAAAAATCGCTTACATGGATGAATTAAATGCTACACGTAACAACGTTGTTGCTCCTTTCGCAGATAAATTCAAATCTGCTAAATTCTTCGCAGGCGAAAAATCTTGGGTTGTTCCTTGCGACATCGCCATGACTTGTGCTATTCAAAACGAATTGGATGGCAAATATGCAGAATTATTGGTTAAAAACGGCGTTCAATACGTTGTTGAAGTTTCTAACATGGGTTGCACCGCTGACGCTGTTGCAGTTCTTCAAAATGCAAACGTTAACTTCGCTCCCGGAAAAGCTGCTAACGCAGGCGGCGTTGCTACTTCAGGGTTGGAAATGAGCCAAAATGCTATGCACCTCTCTTGGACAGCTAAAGAAGTTGACGAAAAATTACACGGTATAATGAACAGCATTCATGATAACTGCGTAAAACACGGTACTGAAAAGAACGGTTATATCAACTACGTGAAAGGTGCTAACATCGCCGGTTTCATCAAAGTTGCCGAAGCTATGATCGCTCAAGGTGTTGCTTACTAATCTTTAAGCAATTCTATGATAAAAACGGAACACATCAGTGTTCCGTTTTTTTTGTCTTGATATAAAAGAAACAATAAAATCAAGTCGCGATGAAATATCCGTCCGCTCTGCATAGAGGTTAACAGCGGCGGGAAAAGCATTTAATAAACAATAAATTTAAAATGCTATCGTTTATTAAACAAATTTTTATGTATGAAAAAAGCGCTATTCCTGATTTTGCTATTTGCGTCATTTGTCGCTATGGCACAGCCTGTTACAAAACGTAAAGCCACGGCAATTGCCCAATCTTTTTTAAATGGAAACGGTCAATCCTATACGGTTGAAAGTATAAAAGTTCACGCCGATTCTGCCGGAAATCAACAATTTTTTATCATCAACGCCCAACCGGAAAGTTATGTTATTGTGTCGGCAGATGCCCAATTATCCCCAATTTTGGCGTGGTCACGGACTTCGCAATTTCTCGCTTCCGACGGCTATCTCCCGATGTTGGAATCTGCCATTCATCAATATCAAACATGGGCGGTTTCTTTGTCGGAAAGTGCACGTCAAAAAATTGATAATCAGTGGAAAACATTGAGCAAGAAAAGCTATTCACCGCCCCGCGCACAGTGCTGGCCCCCCGCCGGAACCACCTCCACCGAAGGCTGGCTCGAAACCCGCTGGACACAAACTGCCCCTTACAACCAAATGTGCCCGAGAGACCCCTCCACACAAAGCGCAAGTTATGCCGGCTGCCCCGCCATCGTCATGGGACAAATCGTTAACTACCTGCGTACTACACAAAATACCCGATTCGATGATTCTGACGATTATGCCCATAATTACGACGGTCGAAATTATATGATTGACGATGACGCCGAAACCATCGGCTTTCCATCGTTTCCCGTTTTAAATAACTGGTTGGATTCCGCAGATGCCCAATTTGCGATAGATGAAGATGTTACCGATAACTTGGCAGCTGCCATCGTCTTTGCTTGCGGCACTGCCTGCACACAAGTTTACACTTCGCAAGGGTCCGGCACCTTTGCCGTCAATCAGGCTTATCAGGCTTACCAAAGATTCGGATTTGAAAACTGCGAACTGTTCGAACAAACCGATTCCACCATGTACGCCACCTTAATCGATAATTTAAAAAACGGCTATCCGGCTCACTTGGCAGTGGTGGACGAAGCGTGGAGCACAGGACATAACGTGGCTGTGGACGGCTACCGCGAAGATGGCTATTTCCATATTAATTTCGGGTGGGGCGGACAAAGCGATGGCTGGTGGCTCATTCCCGACCCGTCGTTTCCCTACTCATTGGGCGTTTTGGAAGGAATTGTTCTGAATATCATTCCTAATCATGTTGGGCTGAACGAAACTACTGCACCCGACAATTTGACGGTTTATCCTAATCCGGCTACGCAGACCATTCATTTACAATCTATTACAACCGACAGCGTGCAATATTCCATCTATTCGATGAATGGGGTGCGCGTAAAAACCGGACATACCAACGGCACCATTTCCGTTGCAGATTTAAGCGCAGGAACCTATTTGCTGCAAGTTGTTACGGGAAAAGGACTACAAACCGCTAAAGTAGTGGTGGAATAAACGGTAAATCATACAATTTCTTTTCGTAATTGTGCTGCTTAATAACACCACATGGCAACATCTTGTGTCCCAAAAATTCCCATTTTACCGGAATATCTAAAAAATATAAAGAGATCTTTTTTCATGCAGGAACGGCGAATCCAGATTTGAGCAAAGTGCGTGATAGTGTAAAACAATTAACGGATGTTGCCAATTTTGTATCCGAAACACCAATGTTTGTCGCGTTAAAGAGGATTTGGTTGAAAAGATTGCCAATGAATAGGCTAAGAGTTACTGAATTACGGGCAAAAGAAACGAAAAGGATTGCCTTTGGAAATGATTTTATCGATTTTGAAAGTGGCGGCTACAGAAAATAGCACCATTTTTAGCTCAAAAAGCATCATTTTTGGCTCAAAAAAGAAGTGTTTGTTATTGAAAAAAAAAATGTAAATTTGCCGCGTGAAATATAAACAGACTAAAATATAAATCAGATATTGTGAAAAAAATAAATCCTATTGAGAACTTTGAAACTTCTCGTGAAAAAATCGGTTACATCAACCGTAAAGATGCGCAACAAAAAGATTATGACCGCATCGGCTTTAAATCAGGATTAGAGGTACACCAACAACTTTTAACCAAAAAGAAATTGTTTTGTCGTTGTCCTGCCGGCATTTTCCAAAAGGCAGATGAATATGACGCAGAAATTATCCGGCACATGCGTCCCACTCTTTCGGAAATGGGCGAATATGACGGCACCGCATTGATGGAGTTCAAAACCCGCAAAGAAATTATTTATCATATCGTGCATCCTACCGCTTGTACATACGAAATAGACGATACTCCTCCATTTCAAATCGACCGCGAAGCTTTGGATATTTCAGTGGAAGCAGCTTTGGCTTCTAAAATGAGCATCGTCGGAGAAGTTCACATTACCCGTAAACAGTACTTGGACGGCTCCATCCCAACCGGATTTCAACGTACCTGCATTATTGGTATTGAAGGTTCTATACCTTTGAAAAACAAGACGATACGTTTGATTCAAATGAGTTTGGAAGAAGATGCGTGCCGCGAAGTTTCCGACATCGGTCACCGTCGCGTCTATCGTACCGACCGCTTGGGTATGCCGCTCATTGAAACCGTTACCTATCCTGAAATGCTCAATCCTGATGAAGTTGAAGAAGCAGGAAATTATATTCGTTTCTTAAATCGTAGTTTGGGAAAAGTACGTACCGGCATTGGTGCTGGTCGCGAAGATGTGAATGTTAGTTGCACCGGTGGTACCCGTGTCGAAATAAAAGGAGTTTCCCATACCAAATGGATTCCCGAATTGACACACGTGGAGTGCTTCCGCCAATGGGCTTTGCTGGCTATCAGAAACGAACTTTCAAAACGCATCAAAAAGGAAAATTGGAAAATGACTTCCATGGAATTGAATCCCAAAGATTACAATTTCTACTTTACTCCCATCAACGATGCACTGAAAAATAATGCAAAATTGTATGCCGTCAACCTTCCTGAATTTGGCGGATTGTTGTCCCATTTTACCCAACCCGGAAAGCCATTTTACGAAGAATTTATCGGACGTTTAAAAGTAATTGCCTGCCTTGAAAAACCGAATATGGCAAGTAGTGAAGATTTAGAAGATGTTGTGAGTGAGAGCGTTTTTGAAAAAATTCGTCATTTGATGCATGCCGGCGAGAATGATGCACAAATCATTTTCTGGGCAACCCAAGATGATGTGGCTACGGCATTTGACGTCATAGAAGAACGAGCCTTGATGACTTTTGACGGTGTGCCGCAGGAAACCCGTAAATCGTTTGTTGATGGTACCACTATTTTTGAAAGAGTTTTGCCCGGTGCCGACCGAATGTACCCCGATACCGATTCTGCGCCGATTCCAATATCTTCCGAGTATATTGAAAATATCAGAAAAAATATTCCGGACGAAGTGCGCGGCAGATACGAACAACTCCAAAAATGGGGTGTTCCCGAAAATTGCTATCACTACCTCTTTACCCATAACTACTTCCCGCTTATCAAAAAAATGGTTGACGAATTGGGAATCTGCCCGAAATTCATCGGCATTTTTATGGGCCAACGATTCAAACATTTACACGGAAAATATAAAGTGATCACTTTTGATATTGCCCGTATCTATGATCTTTTTGCATACTTGAAAAAAGAGAATTTAGATGTTGCCATTGCTTACAATATGGTAAAAATCATGTTCCAACACCCGAAAATGGATTTCGAATCAATGCTTACTTTATTGAAATTCAAAAGAATAGAAAAAGAAGAAGTATTAGAGCGCGTTGAATATTTGGATAAAAAATTTGTTCCCAAACGCAAACGTACTTCCGAAACCGACAAAACGAACAGCACAATGGGATTGCTTCGCGCGATGTGCGAAGGTTCTTTCCCGTTAGCTCCATTAGCGAAACAAATTAAAAAATAGATGGTAGAAGAGCTCTTCCGGAAATTTAAGAATAGTAAAATCCTGGTCATTGGAGATGTAATGATTGATGCCTACTTGTGTGGCAGTGTCAATCGCATTTCACCGGAAGCTCCGGTCCCGATTGTGGATATTCAAAATCGTTATTATCGCTTGGGAGGAGCTGCCAATGTAGCCGTTAATCTCCACTCCTTGGGCGCAACTCCTATTCTTTGTTCCGTTATCGGCAATGATGAAAAAAGTCGTTTGTTTTTGGAATTATTGGATGAAAAAGAGCTGTCGCCGATGTCCATATTCCGCTCCGACCATCGCAAAACGACCATCAAATACCGCATCGTCGGAAATCGCGTGCAGATGCTTCGGATTGATGAGGAAGATATCAAACCCATTTCTCCCGCCGACGCCGACATACTATTAAAAAATGTAAAATCTCTCTTGTTTCAACATCAGGTGGATGCCATTATTTTTGAGGATTATGACAAAGGAATCTTGACGGAAGAAATCATTACTACCATTGTAAAATGGGCAAAAGCCAACGAAATTCCGGTTGCCGTGGACCCAAAGAAGAAAAATTTCAATTTTTACAAAGGCTGCACTCTTTTTAAGCCCAATTTAAAAGAGCTGAAAGAGGGATTGCATTACGATGAAAAGGATTTTTCCATGGAGTCCGTTCAGCGATTGATGAAGGAATTTGCCATTCAAAATGATAATCATTATTTGTTTACCACTTTGTCGGAAAAGGGCGTTACCATCTACGATAGCACGCGCGATGAGTTTTATACACAATCTGCTTATTTGCGTCAAATTAGCGATGTTTCCGGCGCGGGCGACACGGTGATTGCCGTTGCCATGCTTTGTTTGTTAGCCGGATTGTCTCCAAAAATGACCGCGCAAATTGCCAATTTGGCGGGTGGCATCGTATGTGAGTTCAGCGGCGTGGTGCCGATTCCTGCCGACAAATTGAAAAGTGAAATTACCAATAATGCACTGATATCCAATTAGATATAATTATAATGAAAAAAACTTTGTTGAATACGGGACATGCGCATAGTGATGTGGTAACCATCGAAATGATGCCGCGGACAGAGTATTGCAGAAAAAAGAACAAATTATCCGTTTTTTACAGCTATATCACGACCCCGTTCGGAAGAATGTGGATTGCTTCCACCGCGAAAGGAATCTGTCTGATGGGTTTGGGAAATGATGAGGATAATTTTTTAAATGAGATTCGATTACGATACCCTAATGTCTTGTTAACCAAGCAATCTACACATGAACACAAAAATGTGCGGAAGCTTTTTTCCAATGATTGGAGCGATATTTCTCCGATTCATTTGTATATACGCGGAACCGATTTTCAAATCAAAGTGTGGAATGAGTTGTTGAAAATACCGGTTGGCAAAATTTCCACTTATGGCGAAATTGCCAAGAATATCGGGCGTCCCAAGTCATCGCGTCCCGTGGGGAATGCCATCAGCAAAAATCCGATTGTCTATCTGATTCCTTGCCACAGAGTGATTTGCTCATCAGGAAAAATGGGCGGATTTTATTGGGGTGTTCATGCTAAATTGGATTTTTTGAACAAAGAATCCCATTCTACCAAAAAAATTAATGGTTATACCAATTGGGAACCAACTTTATTTTAAAATATGCCAACCGAACCGATTCCTTTTCATTTTAAGTTTTCCATCCCGATTCAGATTAAAATGAGCGATTTGGACCCATTTGCCCACGTCAATAACGGCGTTCAATGCAATTATTTTGATTACGGCAGAAGTTGCTATTTTGAGTGCGTTTTGGGCGAAGCCATCAACTGGTTGACCGTTGATTTGGTGCTGGTTCACGTGGGCTTGGATTTCAAAAGTCCGATTAAATTTCACGATCAAATCGTCTGCGACACCACGGTTTATGAATTGGGAAACAAGAGTTTTCAAATGATGCAGCAGTTGCGGTGCAGTAATACCGGCATTGTCAAGAGTACGTGCCACAGCGTAATGGCCGGCTTTGACCGCCAAACCGAGCGTTCCATTCCGATTCAGGAAAAGTATAAAAAGCTGCTTAATGAGTTTGAAAAAGAGGGATAGTATTCGACCTTTGGGTAATATTTTATCGATATCACTGTTCGGAATAGTCCCACTAAATATCTTGCCATGCAATGATTGCAGTATTTCCTTTTGATAATACATTGACTTTATTAATCCATTGTATTTCGCTTTGAGCCTTAGCTTTCAAAAATGAATTGGTCGTGTTGGTAAGTAAAAGACTTGCGTTCACTACCCACCATTTATTGGTAATTCCTGCACGTTGTAAATCTGCTTGCAAACGTTCTGCTTCAAATACGGGAGTGGCTTCCGGGAGGGTTACAATGACTACTTCAGTTTCCTGATTGTTGCGTAATCGGGGTAATAGATTTTTCACGGCAGGAGTTATATTACCTTGTGTTCGTTCAACTTCGTGGTGGTAACTTTGCGTCGAGTCTAACAATAATAACGTATGACCGGTTGGCGCAGTGTCAATAACTACTACTTGATTGTCGGCTTGCGCAACAATTTCTGCAAAAGCATTGAATATAGCTATCTCTTGCGTGCAGGGTGAACGTAAATCTTCTTCAATATAACTTAAATCGGCATCGCCTAAAGATTGACGTGCTTTATCCAATATCTTTTTTTGATATTCTGACAGAACATTTTTTTCATCTATATGGCGAACAGTAATACCGGTCACCTTTGTATTAATGAATGCAAGGTGATTGGCGGGATCAGTGGTGGTTAACAAGACATCTACACCCTTTTTTGCCAAGCCTCGTGCAATATTCCCTGCAATGGTTGTTTTCCCAACTCCGCCTTTCCCCATCGTGAAAATCACACGCTTACCGGAAGTGTATAAATCGTTAATCAGGTCATCTTCTGTTTTGAATTGCATTTTTTGTTCAATTTTCGCAGGGATGACTTCACTCTTATCGCTTGTCAGCATATTGCGGATATTATTGATCCCTGTCATACTGTAAGAACGCAATGGTACATAGTAAATGTGCATTTTTGATAAAGCGACAGGGTGATTTTTTAGTGCATTCTGTTGACGATTGTACAAGGCTTTAGAAACAGCATCAGTTATAACGAATGATTCCAACACCCCATTAATAATTAAGTGGTGTGATTCTATATTGATATCGTTGAGTTCTCTTGCAGAACGTTCTACCTCTTTGAGTGGGGTTTCTTCGGGGCGACTGACGAAAAAGAGGGTTGTCTGTTGTGGGTCGGAAAGTGTTGCAACAGCTTGCTTGTAGATTTCTTTTCGTTCTTCCAATCCGGATAATTGTCCGAGGCATGACGCACCTGTTGTGTTTTCGGCAATAAATGTGTCCCACGCTGACGGAAGTTGTAACATTCGCAAGGTATGTCCAGTAGGCGCAGTATCGAAAATGATATGGTCGTAGTATTGACGTTTCTCCTCGTTGGTAATTACATCTGAAAACTCATTAAATGCAGCAATCTCAACTGTACAAGAACCCGAAAGTTGTTCTTCCATGTTTGTAATTACGCTTTCAGGCAGTAAGCCACGGTAAGGAGAAATTACTTTTTCACGATATTCGGCAGCAGCTTGTTCGGGGTTAAGATTCACAACGGTCAGGTTGGGAACTTCATCAATAGCTGTACCTTTGT
The DNA here is from genome assembly GCA_023229985.1 of Bacteroidales bacterium. GTDB lineage: Bacteria > Bacteroidota > Bacteroidia > Bacteroidales > WCHB1-69 > UBA1756. The sequence goes on from JALNYF010000005.1 coordinate 10,331, forward strand.
TGTTGAATTCCATGCCGAAAACATCTTGTAAATTGGAGGCTGGGTCGGTGCTGACAAGTAATATCTTTTTCCCACTATCAGCTAAATTGATTGCGGTTGCACAGGCTACGGAAGTTTTTCCCACACCTCCTTTCCCTGTGTAAAAAATGTATTTCGAAAATGCTTGTTCAGAAGGACTGAATTTTATCATATTTTTATAATTTGTTTGTTCGTAAAATTACGAGTTATTTTAGCACAAAAGAAACACGATATGCATCGTAATATTCTTATGTCTGTCAAGTTCTTCTTTACTAGTAAAATGTTATTGTTTCTTAATGGTCAATTCATCTTCCGAAATACCAACCCATTCGGCAATTTGTTGGTTGCTTGGGTAAGCATCTATCACCGAGATTTCGCCGTCAACGGTTGTCACAGGTAATTTTTCCGCCCCTTCTTTCATCAGAAAATCATTCACGACTTTGGTGCTGACATACACTTGCGGATGATCTCGCAGGTTATAACGTTCAATCACGATCCCTTTTCGCTTGAGCGTTTCAATGACGACGGCAATACGCATTAATTCGGGATCGATGTTTACCCCACATAAGCCTGTCGGACAACACAGTGCAGGGTCGTAAATTCTAAGTGTTTTCATCATTTTATTATTGAACATGAAACAACTCTTTTATTTCTTTTTCAGAAGGCACATAACCTTTGATTTTCACTTCGCCATCAATGACCACAGCAGGCAGTGACATTACGTTATACTTGACGATTTCTAAAATATCTTGTTCTTTTCGTATTGAAGCATCGATATTATTTTCTTTGATTACTTTTTCAACGATTTCGTATGTTTTCTTACAATTGGGACAACCTGTTCCTAAAATTTCAACTTTCATATTATTATTTTTAATTGATATTGACGATGATATAATAAATTCCTACACCGATGAAAATGGCAGAAACAATCCATTTAAACCATTTCTCAAAGGATTTCATGCCGGAATAAAATTTTCCGACATTAGAAACGCTGTAAGCCAACAACCATGCAACAATTATTACCGGCAGTCCGGTTGCAAAAGCATACACAATAGGTAATAACAATCCTTCGGAACTTGCCAACGTGAGAGGAATCAGTCCTCCAAAATAGAGGATGGCACCATAAGGACAAAAAGCCAACGCAAATAAAGCTCCCAAAAGGAAAGCATTCAGATAGTTGCGTTTCATCTTTCGTTCTCCAATTTTTGAAGTCAATTTGCCCAAAGAGGGTATAGTAAATTTGAAAATATCCAGCATAAAAATGCCAATGACGACGAGTGCAATGCCAATCCAAAGACCGTCAATTTGTTGAACCCATCGTGCGATGTGGAATTTGCTTGCACCGAAATAGATAAGGCCGGCCAAGGCAGTATAACTAAAAATTCGCCCAAGCGTATAGAACAAACCATTAAACAAGACTCTTCGTTTATCTGTAATTTCTTTACTCAAGTATGCTGTGGCGGTAATGTTCATTGCTAAAGGGCAAGGACTTATCGCGGTCATTATTCCCAAAATAAATGCCGTGAGTAGCGGAATATTTGAGCTATCGGCTAATTGTTGTAGATATTCCATCTATTTTGTTATTCTTTTATTTATTTCTTCTTTGATTTGATTTTGCAATGACTGTGGGTTGTCAATTGCGGTGGCAAACGCTTGCTCGGTGATGTCGACAAAATCTTCACCTTTGGCGATAATCAGTGCATTCCACGACACTTCGTATTTTTCAGCTAAAGATTCGTTGGCTTTGTCACTTATATCAATTTCTAAAAACTGCACTTTGTCTTTACCTGCGTACTCTTGAGCAACGGTTTTGGCTATATCGCCGACGGCAATACAGGTTTTGCAGCGCTGTTTCCCGTGAAAATAATACACAAATACTGTCGAAGGATCGGAAACGGTAGTTTGTTCTGCCGTCGCTGTTTCGTTATTTCCCGTTTTGGGTTCATTTTGCTTACAACCTGCAAGGAGTGCGATAAGCAATAGAATGAAAGTTGCTTTTTTCATAATGAATTGATTTGATGGTTTTTGTTAAAATATTTTCGTTTAAGCCAAAGGGCTATGTTTACCAAAATAATGAGAGCAGGAACTTCGACCAACGGACCAATAACGCCAGCAAATGCCTGTCCGCTGTTGATTCCGAACACACCGATTGCGACAGCAATGGCCAATTCAAAATTGTTTCCGGCAGCAGTAAAAGACACAGCGGCATCCTGTTCGTAATTTGCACCCATTTTTTTACCTATAAAGAAACTAACCAAAAACATCACTCCAAAGTAAATGAGTAACGGAATGGCTATGCGAATCACATCAAACGGAATTTTTACTATCAATTCCCCTTTAAGACTGAACATCAGAACGATGGTAAAGAGTAATGCAATCAGTGTAACGGGCGAAATAAAAGGAATAAACTTTTTCCAAAACCATTCTTCGCCTTTTATCTTTACCAAAACAAGTTGGCTTAACAAGCCCAGAGCAAAAGGAATGCCTAGATAAATACCTACACTTTTAGCAATTTCACCAATGGTAATATTGACTTTCTGCCCCGAAATACCGAATAAGGGCAATAATACGGATACAAAAAAATAGACATAGAGACTGTAAAATAAGACTTGAAAGATACTGTTGAGGGCAACCAATCCTGCCGCATATTCACGGTTTCCACCTGAAAGTTCGTTCCACACAATCACCATGGCGATGCATCGTGCCGATCCGATAAGTATCAGTCCGACCATATATTCGGGATAATCGTGCAAAAACAAAACCGCTAAAGCAAACATCAATAGTGGTCCAATAATCCAATTAAGCAACAGCGAAACTCCAAGTATTTTTTTGTTGCGAAATACGCCGCTCATTTGGTTATAACGGACTTTTGCCAAGGGTGGATACATCATCAGAATTAAACCGATTGCCAAAGGAATGTTGGTTGTTCCGCTTGACATCGCGTTGATGCTATCGGATATGGAAGGACAAAAATACCCTACAGAAACACCGATTGCCATCCCGATAAATATCCAAAGAGTGAGATAACGGTCTAAAAAACCAAGCCGCTTGCGCTCGGCAGTGGGATTACAATCATTTATGCTCATATAGTCACCTATCTATTCTACTTTTAACAACAAACGGAACTGCAACAACAATCTTGTTTTTCAGCGTAAACTGTTATGCTGAAAATAATTGGTCGAATTTTATATGCCATTATTTCATCACTTGTAAGGTACTTTTGCAAAATTTCGTCAGGCAGTATAATTGGATTTTCTTTTTGCAGTGTAATATTTTTAAAACATGTTTGTTCAATATATTTTAAATATTCCTTTTTCTGACATGCTCCTGCCACGCAACCTGCGTACATTTCGGCGGCTTCTTGTATCTTTTTGGGAAGTTCGCCCGCAAGCACCACATCGGAAATACTGAAATGCCCGCCGACTTTCAACACTCTGTATATCTCTTTGAAAATGGCTTGTTTGTTTGGGACAAGGTTGAGTACGCAATTACTTATCACTACATCAGCACTATTGTCACTTACAGGCATATTGTCAATGTCGCCCTGCCTAAATTCTACATTATTAAAGCCTCGCTTTTCAGCATTGAGACGTGCTTTTTCTATCATAGCAGGGGTAAAATCTATACCAATCACTTTACCTGTTTCACCTGTTTCTGCTCTTGCTACAAAGCAATCATTTCCTGCTCCGCTACCTAAATCTATGACTACATCGCCTTTTTTGATTTTAGCAAATTGTGTCGGTAGCCCGCAACCTAAACCTAAATCGGCATCAGGATTGTAGCCCTCCATGTCTTTGTAATCTTCGCTCATAATATTATATACTTCGGTGGAGCAACAACCCGAACCGCAGCCGCAGCTTCCATTTTCTTTATCCTGCAAAGCAATTTCACTATATTTTTGCTTTACCATTTTTTTGATTTCTTCTTCGCTTTTCATGATTTTTTTTAATTATTCGTATTTCGTCGATTTACTAATAATATGGGTAAAAAAATTTTTATCAACAGGATTCTGCGTTATCTATATCGACTAATAGTGTGTCAAACATTTTTTTTGCCAATGCCCAATTTTCTTGATTGATACAATATTTTACACATGGAGGATTAATTGTTCCCTTTATTAATTCGGAGTCTTTCAGTTCTTTCAAATGTTGCGACAATGTACTCTTTGCAATTGGTAAAACCTCTGACATATCGCCGTGGTAGCAACATGTCTGCTTTGCCAACATTTGTAAAATAGCCACCCGAATAGGATGCCCGATTGCTTTTGCAAAGCGTGCCAATTGTTCTTGATCATCGGTGAGTTTTTCTTTTGCCATGGTTTTAATTTGAGCGTGCAAATATACAATTTTTTTTAATTCGTAATAATACGAATAGTTTTTTTTATGATTTTTACAAAAAATTTCAATGCCAACAATAAATAGCCGAAAATAAGAATAATACTAATAATAATTTTGTATCGGGCGGGCAAGGTGAAATCGCTCTATTCTTGCACTAAGATTGTTGATATAATATTCTTGTCCGCTGAATGAAGAGCTATTATCAAGCAAAACAGAGCATCCTCAACCCGAAGGTTCCAATGTTTGTATAAAAAAATCAAAAATAGAGGTTAAAATTAGAGTTGAAAGCTCATTTCTTCCCCAGTAATTTCTCAAAAGCCATCCGCTCGCCTTGGGCGTATAATATTTTTCCACAATATGTAAATCCCATCTTTTCAAAAATTTTCAACATGTAGAAATTATCAAAGTTAGTGTCAACTTTAAAACTCATGATGCCTTTTCCAACACTCAGATTGATAACATTTTGCATAAATTGCGTGGCGATGCCGTGTCGCTTGGCTTCGTCGGCAACTGCCAACCGATGAACCACTACGTAGGGTTGCCCACTCAGCCATTCGCCTTCTAATTCGTTGTATGCCGGTTCGCCGTCAAATACGACCGCACCGTAGGCAATGATCACTTCGTCTTGCGTCAGCACGTAACCGAAACCCTTCTCAATGTCAGCTGTAATGTGATCCGGCAGGGGATAATTCTCGTCCCACTGTTGCTTCTTTTCCCGAAACATCTGCGCTTTTGCCTGCAAAATTATCTCCCAAATTCTATCCACATCTTGCAAATTCGCTTCCCGAAATTGAAGTTTCGAATGTGATACCATCATTTTATCTATCATAACGAAAGAGTCATCTGTGACGATTGAAAACAGAAATATTATTCTTTGATAATTTTGCAATTAACTGATTTTCCATCTGTTGTAATGACTTGCAGAATATACATCCCCTTGGCAAATTCTTTTAAGGAAACAGTTGTTTCGTCTCTTCGAACAGTTTTAAACAATAGTTTTCCAAAAGCATCTAAAAGTCGAATTTCACGAATTTGTTCGTTCGGATATTGAACAGTTACATCATCGGTTGCAGGATTTGGGAACACGGAAACACCCTCTGTAAGGAAATCGGATACTTTTACGTCGCCCGGCTTAAGATACGAAAATTTGATGCTGTCCACGTATGAGTAAATGTTGTAAATGTTTATCCCACTGACATATCCGTCAGAAAGGAAGGGCTGTGGATTAGTCTGGGCGTTGAGGGCGGTTCTGCCCAATCCCTGCCGGTATTGTGCATTGTCAACATAGCCGTTGTTGGTTAAAGTTCCGTCGGGGCGATACAAATAAACCTCGTCCAATTGGTCTTCGCCGTTCCAATTGGCATTGCCCGTAAATAGGGTGTTGATACGATAAATCAACAAACCGGAGCCGGGGATAGCGCTTTCAAAAGTTCCGCTTTTTCTGCGACATTCAACAACAAAAAACTCATCGGGATTCTCGGAAGGAATTTTGTAACACGTTCTTTGAGAGGTAGTTGAATTTAACTTATAGACGGTGTAAGTTCCTGATTGTGTGATGGTGGGGATATCTTCTATCCAATTTCCATAACGATGTTTCATGTAGGCACTTGTATGTTGCGGTTGGACGCCGTTGCTGCCCATCAAATCCCACGGACCAACAGGCGTAAATTCCAATGAATCAGAGTAATGATATAAGTCGGGTGCGCCCAAGCTGTGGAACATTTCGTGGCATAAAACTGAATTGCTAAAGTACCAGCTGTTATCGCTCAACTGAAAATTGAAGTCGTAAACCCGTTTTCCGTTCAGCATCACTTCCTCGGTAAAAAGCGACCAGCGGTGCGGCCAAAGCAAGTCAGACCAATCACCAACATCGCCTTTGATGATAAAACAGACATTATCAATGTTTCCGTCTTCGTTATAGTCCAATTCCAAATTCGTAGGCACCATTTCAGAAACATATTCGATGGCACGTTTCAACAACGCCATTTCTCGGTCTAATCTTTCCGAGGTCGTGTCATTATATCCTATCAGATTGGTTTCCGACAATTTTTCGTAATAGGCGCGCGGGAAAGGGTCGCGATATGAATAAATCGTATCATTTTGCGGTTCGGGATAAAAGTGTGATTTGATGAATAACTGATTGTAAGACACCGTTTTAAAGTAGTTATACATGGAATTTGATGAGGATGAGGTAGAGTCGTTGAACATATTGATTACGGTTGCTGCGGAGTTTGAGAAATCGGGTTGGTCCGCAAAGCGAATGAAAACAACCAAGTTGTTGATAGTCCCGTGATTCACCTCGTGAGTGCGACTTCTTTCAAGGGGAAATTGCGGCATTTTTTCTCTTTTTTTCGCCCATTCCTTGGCGGAAATGTTGAGTCGGGGTGTCAAACCGACCGTAGCGGGGTTCACGCGCCCCACAATGTAATTCGTCGGGACAAGTTTTCCGTCTTCTTTTGCGGCATAGACGTAGTAGCCGTTTGTCGGGTTTTGCACGATGGTAAACCAATCGGCATCGTGCATCCAATGGTAGTATTCGTCACCTGTTAGAAAGCAATGCAGAATTTCGCCGTCCGGCTGTTGCACGGTATGGGGAATTTTTTCAAGATAAGCTCCTTTTAATGAGAATGTTGCTAAAACAAGTGCAAGGAATAACCATTTTTTTAATTTCATCGAAGTTGTTTTTTGATATTTTTTATTTCTTTAAACAAAGTGGTGTAGTCAATTTTGTAATGGGTGTTTTGTAGTGAAAAAAGGGAAATAAATTCCACGTTTTTATTTTTTTCAAAAAGGGTGGAAATTGCCAATTTATTGAGGAAAATATTGTGATTGACAGCTTCTTGCACCACGTTTTGGATAGCTATTTTGTACGCTTTTTCGTCGTTGACGATTCCGTTTCTATTTAAAAAAGAGGGACCGGCTTCAAACTGCGGCTTGATGAGCAGCATTATTTTGCCGGATGGGAGCAGGAATTTTTTAAAGTTGGCGATGAGGTAGGTGAGAGAGATAAAAGAAACGTCCGACACAATCAAGTCGTATTGTGTCGGATTAATTTCTTGTTGAGATAATTCTCGAAAGTCTTTATTCTCTACAGAAAGGACTTTTGGATGATTCAAAAGGCTTTCGTGGAGCTGATGGGAGCCAACATCGATGGCGGTAACGTGCTTTGCGCCGTGTTGCAGCGCGCAGTCGGTAAAGCCGCCGGTAGATGCACCGACATCCAAGACGGTTTTATCTTGAAAGTCCAAATGGAACTCGGCGATGGCTTTTTCCAATTTTAGTCCGCCCCGACTGACATATTTGTTGAAAATATCTGTAATTTCGATCGTTACATTTTCATCAACCTCTTTTGCCGGTTTATCAACAACTTTTCCATCGACGGCAACTGTTTTTTGGATAATTGCGTCTTGTGCTTTTTCGCGCGATGGAAAATAGTTTCGTTCGACTAAAAGTTTGTCCAGTCGGGGCATTCTAAGGAATTTATTTTTTAACGGGGCAATTAGCGAGAACTGCAACCAAGAAGTCCCAGAATTTGCCGACGCTTTCGATATTGACTCTTTCGTCGGGAGAGTGTGGGTGACAGATAGTTGGTCCGAATGAAACCATATCCCAATGGGGATAATTAACGCCAAACAAGCCGCATTCCAATCCGGCGTGGATCGCTTTAATCTCGGGGGTTTTGCCGAATTTATCTTTATAAACGGTCATGGCAGTTTTAAGAATAGGAGATTCCATATTCGGTTTCCAGCCCGGGTATGCGCCGGAGAGTTCGATATCTGCGCCTGCGATTTGAGCGATGGCAGCCATTTTTTGTCCAACGGCTTCTTTTGCGGAATCAACAGAGCTACGGAGCAGAGAGATAATTTCTACTTTTCCGTTTCCCGATTGAACGATGGCTAAATTAGTCGAAGTTTCCACCAGATTTTCCATAGAGTTGCTCATCCTCATCACACCATTCGGCATTGCAAAAACGATGTTTATTATATTTTTGTGGCAATCGCTGCACATTACTTTCGTCGGCGTATCAATAGCCGTCACTTTTAAAACGAAATCCGGTTCAACAGCAGAAAATTCGTTTTTAATTTCCGTATAAAAATTATCGCAGAAATTTTGGAACTCTTTTTCTTTATTTTCGGGAACGGTCACGATGGCAGTGGCTTCGCGCGGGATGGCATTTCTTAAGCTGCCGCCATTGATGCTTGCCAAGCGGATTCCAAATTTGTCCGTAGCGGCTGCTAATAATCTGGTAATCACTTTGTTTGCATTAGCTCTACCTAGAATGATGTCCATTCCTGAGTGCCCGCCTTTGAGTCCGGTGATGGTAATATTATAACCTTTCATTCCTGCCGGAGTAGGAACGTCTTTGTAGTTCAAGGTAATTACGGCATCTAATCCGCCGGCGCAACCCACGTAAAGTTCGCCTTCGGTTTCGGAGTCTAAATTGATGAGGATATCGCCTTTCAAGATTCCTTTTTCCAAGCCGAATGCGCCGGTCATGCCGGTTTCTTCATCTATGGTGAGCAGAACTTCGATAGGACCGTGTTGAATATCTTTTGCAGTCAGGATAGCCATAGCAGCCGCACCGCCGATGCCGTTATCTGCGCCCAAGGTGGTTCCGTTCGCTCTTACCCAGCCGTCTTCGCATATGCGTGGTTCGATGGGATCTTTCGTAAAATCGTGTTTTTTATCACTGTTGGCTTGCGGCACCATGTCGATATGACCTTGCAAAATAATGGGGACTCTGTTTTCCATCCCCGGCGTTGCAGGTTTGCGGAAAATCAAGTTGCCTATTTTATCTTGTTGATAATCAATGTTGTTTTGCTTTGCCCAATCTTTTAACCAAGCCAATAATTTAGCTTCGTGTTTGGAAGGGTGTGGAATGGCGCAAATATTTGCGAAATTTTCCCACAATGCAGATGGATACAATTTTGAAAGTGTGCTCATTTTTTTGATATTTTAAATTAAAAACATTAATACTAAAGAATTATTCCGTCTTTCATCACGATAGTATGGTCTGACAATTTTGCCAATTCGTTGTTATGGGTAACGACAACAAAAGTTTGACCGAATTGGTTGCGGAGGTCGAAGAAGAGTTGGTGTAATTTGCCGGCATTTTCTGAATCGAGGTTGCCGGACGGTTCGTCGGCGAGAATCATTTTAGGGTTATTAATTAAGGCACGTGCCACGGCAACGCGTTGTTGTTCGCCACCGGAGAGTTGAGAGGGTTTGTGTGAGAGTCGTTCTTTCAGTTTCAGGTAATCCAATAATTCTGTTGCCCGTTTCATAGCCGTCGTTTTCGACTTACCGGCAATGAGCGCGGGCAGTGCTACGTTTTCGAGGGCTGTAAATTCGGGCAACAGGTGATGAAATTGAAAAACGAATCCGATATTTTGGTTTCGATAAGCAGCTAACTGATTGTCGGACAGTTGATACAAATCTGTTTGGTCAATGAGTACTTTTCCGGCATCGGGTTTATCCAAAGTTCCGATAAGGTGGAGGAGGGTAGATTTCCCGGCACCGGAGGCTCCCACAATTGTTACAACGGCAGAATCTTCAATTTTCAGATTAATACCTTTGAGAACCTTCAGGTTACCATAGCTTTTTTGCAGATTTTGTATTTCTATCATGCGTTATTATTCGATAGTCAGTAGCAAGTCGCCTTCCATAACAGAATCGTTACGTTGAACATTAATGGAGGTAATGGTTCCGTCTTTGGGGGCGTCAATATTATTTTCCATTTTCATGGCTTCCAACAGGATAATATGTTGACCTGATTTCACTTTATCGCCTTCGCGGACGAAGATGTCGAGGATAGTACCCGGGAGTGGGGATTTCAGGGGGAGAGCATTGGTGGGGGCGGTTTGTGCCGGTGGAATAGTGGTGGTGGCAGCGGCGGCTTTCGGTGCCACTGGAGCTGTGATTTTAACCACTTTCGGAGTTGCTGTCGGACGCGGAATTCTCAGGTTCGGCATATCCAATTCTACCGTATAAGAAGTTCCGTTCAACTCAATTTGTGCTTTATTGTCTTCTATATCGGCAACATCTACCGAATATTTATTGCCGTTGATAGTGAATTTGTAATTTTTCATTGATAACTATTATATTAAATGATTAATTCTTTCTTGGTGATTTTTTGAAAATAAGGTTCTTTTGTGCCCAAGGGGAGTAGTGTGCGGATGGGCTTTCAATCGTAATAATTTCGCTTTCTTGGTCGTGCTGACTTGTCAGGTGCAGGTCTAATGCCATCGTGATGGCTGCTATTTCTTCACCGTTCAATTCGTCCTCTTGTTCTTTGGGAGAGGCTTCAGCTACTGCCGGTGCATTTGCCGGAACTTTTTGCTTTTTAGTTGGTTTTTTGTTTGCGAATTTAGCAAACAACTTCAGCATGATGTAGATGATAATCAAAACTGCGAAAACGACAGACATTGCCATAAGGGTCAGGCTGAAGCCGTAAGGGTCGGTTTTGGCAAGTTTGTCGGATTTGCTTTCGTTAGTGGTAATTTCGTTGACCGAGCCGGGGGTGAAAGTTTCCAAAATCTTGCGGGTGGAGATGTCCCCATCTTTTTCGCAACCGTAAGACACAGTTTTGTTGCGTATCTCGGCAGGAAATTGGATAATATCGATAATATCTTTTCCGTTAGAATTAATAAGCGCCACATAATCAGTTTTGTACGGGTCAAAATTAACATGGAAAGTTCCGTAAGTAGGATTTGCGTCCATGTAGAAAACCACGCAACTGCGTTGTTGGATAGCCGTTAGGGGGTCGCCTTTAGGAATGGCGTACCATTTATTTCTTAATTTTTCGGCAACGGCTTTATCGGAAATTTGAGACATGCCGGTCGTATCGTTGGTAAGGAAGCAGCCGCCCACATTGACGGTATTATAAGCCGTATTGAAAATTTCAATCCACGGAACGTGTCTGCCATAATCGTCGATAAAATTGGTATCGTTTTTGATTAAGATTTCGTTCAGTCGCAAGTCGCTAATTTGTTGTGCTTTAACGGAAAAGCACGATGCGATTGCGAAGAGCAGAATCAATCCTGTTAGTTTAAATTTATTCATTGTATATTCAATATATTAAATTAGTAGTTGGTTTATAACGGTAAATTGTCGTGTTTTTTAGCCGGATTTTCCAATCTTTTGGTGCGTAAGGATTCCAATGCACGGATTACTCTGAATCGGGTATTGCGCGGTTCGATGACATCGTCAATATATCCGTATTTGGCAGCTACATAAGGATTAGAGAATGCGTTGGTATATTCGACTTCTTTTTCTGACATGAATTCGGCTTTTTTCTCAGGTTCTTCAATCCCTTTGATCTCTTTGCTGTAGAGGATTTCTACAGCTCCTTTACCGCCCATAACGGCGATTTCAGCAGTAGGCCATGCGTAGTTGATGTCGCCGCGCAAGTGTTTGGAACTCATTACGCAATATGCGCCGCCATAGTTTTTTCTAAGAATAACGGTAACTTTTGGAACAGTGGCTTCGCCATAAGCGTAGAGTAATTTTGCGCCGTGCAAGATGATACCGCCATATTCCTGACCTGTCCCCGGTAGGAAGCCCGGAACATCAACCAACGTTACCAACGGAATATTGAAGGCATCACAGAAGCGAACAAAGCGAGCGCCTTTGCGGGAGGCATTTATATCCAAAACACCGGCTAAGTTTTGCGGTTGATTGGCAACAATACCTACGGACATACCGTTGAAGCGGGCAAAGCCAACCACGAGATTGCGGGCATAATTGGCGTGTACTTCCAGAAATTCACCGTTATCAACAATGCCATTGATGACCGTTTTTACATCATAAGGTTTGTTTGGATTATCAGGAATGATTTGATTTAAAGAATCTTCCAAGCGATTGATGGGGTCTTCGCATGGTACTGTCGGCGGTTCTTCCATGTTGTTGGAAGGGAGATAACTGATCAATTGGCGCAGCATGGCAATTCCTTCTTCTTCATTATCAACTGCGAAATGAGCAACGCCGGATTTGGTGGAATGAACGGATGCGCCGCCCAAATCTTCTACCGTAACGTTTTCATTGGTAACAGTTTTCACCACTTTAGGACCGGTTACGAACATATAGCTGGTGTTTTTGGTCATCATAATAAAGTCGGTTAAAGCGGGGGAATAAACGGCACCGCCGGCGCAAGGACCGAAGATTGCCGATATTTGTGGAACAACGCCGGAAGCCAAGATGTTTCTTTGGAAAATTTCGGCGTAGCCTGCCAAGCTGTTCACACCCTCTTGGATACGTGCTCCACCGGAATCATTGAATCCAATCACCGGTGCACCCATCTTCATCGCTTGGTCCATGACTTTGCAAATCTTATTGGCAACGGTTTCGGAAAGAGAACCTCCAAATACTGTAAAATCTTGTGAATAAACATAGACTAATCGTCCTTCTACGGTTCCGTATCCGGTAATGACACCGTCTGACAGATATTTTTCTTTTTCTAATCCGAAATTGGTGCAGCGATGGGTCGCAAACATGTCAAACTCCTCAAAGCTCCCCTCATCTAAGAACATTAAAATGCGTTCACGCGCGGTAAATTTTCCTTGGGCATGTTGTTTTTCGATGCGCTTTTCACCACCTGCAACACGAGCTTTCTCTCTTAATTCCAAAAGCTCGTTAATTTTTTCTTGCATTGTCATAATTGATATGTCGTTTTGATTTATAATTGGTTTTTTAGTTGTTCATATTAAAATATATATACTATTTTTTTGCGGCTGCAAATGTACGTTTTTTTATTGTAAAAAAGTTGCATCATGTATTTTTTTTATCGTTATCTTTGCACCCTATTTTATCTAACATGGAAGATGTCTATTTATTTAATATTCACGTCATTTACTACCTGATAGGGTTGGCGGTTTTGTTGCCAAGAATTCCGGTAGTCGGCAAGTTTTTTAATATTATCAATACTTTGGTTCATGAATTTGGGCATACTTTTATCGCATTGATTACTAACGGGCAGGTAAAACAGATACAGGTTTTTAATGATACTTCCGGTGTTACACAAACCAAATCAAAGTCTGCATTTGCCAATTTTCTGATTAGCATTGCCGGCTATCCGTTTGCGTCCGTTGCCGCATACCTCTGTTTTTATCTCTTGTCTGTCGCTTATGAAGAATGGATTGTCATCGGCTTGTCGATTTTGTTTTTGTTTATGTTAATTCTATGGATAAGAAATAAATACGGACTATTATGGGTACTGCTTTTTGTGGGGTTGAATGGTTTTTTGATTTATTTGAATGAACCGAAGTATTTGCTTGTGGCGGCTTGGTTTTATGCGCTGATGCTATTGTGGGAATCGGTCTATTCTTCGTTGGTGTTGTTGTATCTTTCTATCCGACGTTCTGACGTTGCAGGCGATGCCACGAATTTGCATAAAATGACTCACGTTCCGGCTTTCTTCTGGGCGTTGTTGTTTGCTGCTTTTGCCGGTTTCATGGCGTATAAAGCATCTGTTTTACCGGGTAGTCTTGTAGATGTAATTGGTTTATAAACAACAAATTAACAAATCGTATAATTTTTTCCGGGATTGCACTGAATGACGCCCTTTAATTCCAATCGAAGCAAGATGGAAGCTATTTGTGATGGGGTATAATGGCTGTAAGATTGGATAATTTCGTCAATCATGATTCGCGGGTGTTGGGAGATGATGTCCACGAGTGATTGCTCTTCGGCGGATAATTCGACGAAGAGGGAGCGTTGTACGGCTTTTGCGGGTTGCAAGTCCCAGCCCATCATTTCGGCGACGTCTTTCCCCGAAGCAACCAAAGCGGCAATATTTTTGCGAATCAATTCATGACAACCTTCGGAGGTTTTGGAATTGACGTTTCCGGGTACGGCAAATACATCACGGTTATAGGACTGGGCAATATAAGCGGTTATTACGCTGCCGCCTTTGGATGCCGTTTCGATGACAATGGTTGCGTCCGACATTCCTGCGATGATGCGATTGCGTTGTGGAAAATGTTGCCGATCAGGTTTGGCTTTGAACGGATATTCCGAAATCAGCGCGCTTCCGTCGGCCTCTATCCGCCGCGCTAATTGGCGATTGCACTCGGGATAAATGGTGGATAATCCTGCGCCCATCACCGCTACCGTCTTTAAATCATTTTCTAACGCCTGCTGGTGTGCCACCGCATCAATTCCTTTTGCCAAGCCGCTGACAATACACACGTTATAAGTTTTTAGCTCTTCAATGATTTTTTTTGTAATTTCTTTCCCGTAAGGAGATGCGTTGCGTGTGCCGACCATTGCCACCATTTTTGCTTCATTAAAAATGTTCTTTCCTTTGTAATAAAAGAAAAATGGCGAATCACTGCAATTTCTGAGTCGTTTTGGGAAGTCGTCATCAATATATAAAGTCAGCGAAATGTGCCGATCGGTCATCCATTTTAGTTCCTTTTCAGCAAATTGAAGGCTTTCTTTGGAAAGAACGGGCAGACGCACCCGCCTTCCGAGAGTGCGCGAAATAACGGAATCTTTCTTGGTATTTTGGAAAATAGCTTGTGCGCTGCCAAAATATTGAAGTAGTTTTTTAATCGTAGCATTCCCAATATTGGGCTGAAATTGCAGCGCAAGTCTGCATAATAATTCATCTTCCATAAAAGTCGGGTTAGTGAGTGGAGGTTAGGAGTAGAAAAAACAGGAAAGATTATTTTTGAATATTTTGAATAATTTTGATAATTACGTCCGTAGCTTTCACCATAGATTCGAGGGGCAGGTATTCGTATTTGCCGTGGAAGTTGTGACCGCCGGCAAAAATATTGGGGCAGGGAAGTCCTTTGAATGAGAGGTTTGCGCCGTCGGTGCCACCTCGGATAGGCATTACTTGCGGCACAATGCCAAGCTCTTTCATCGCTTCTTCCGCTAAGGTAACAATATGCAAAACGGGTTCAACTTTTTCGCGCATGTTGTAATATTGGTCTTTGATTTCGCAAGTCACGCGATTTTCGCCGTATTTGGCATTGAGGAAATTAACAATATGGGTAAAAAATGCTTTTTTATCTTCAAATTTTGCACGGTCGTGGTCGCGAATGATGTAGTTGAGAGTCGCATTTTCAACGGTGCCATCCATGCGAACCAGCAAATAAAAGCCTTCGTAATCTTGTGTGTATTGCGGTTTTTGAAATTCCGGTAACATGGCATTGAGTTCCATTGCAATGAGTTGTGCATTGACCATTTTGTTTTTGGCATAGCCCGGGTGAATATTTCTTCCTTGAATTTTGATAGCGGCAGCGGCAGCATTGAAATTTTCATATTCCAATTCCCCAACGGCGCCGCCGTCCATAGTGTATGCAAAATCGCACCCGAATTTGGCAACGTCAAAATAGCAAACCCCTTTCCCGATTTCTTCGTCCGGCGTAAAGGCAACACGAACTTTCCCATGTTTTATTTCCGGGTGTTGGATAAGATATTCCATTGCGGTGACAATTTCGGTGATGCCGGCTTTGTCGTCCGCACCCAATAGTGTTTTTCCATCGGTAACCAACAGCGTTTGTCCAACATAATTCTGTAATTCCGGGAAATCAACCAAGGTTAATGCAGTTTGTGTTGCTGCGTCCAACATGATATCTTTTCCGTCATAATTTTCAATGATGCGGGGTTTGTTAATTCCGGGCATATCGGGAGCGGTGTCTATATGGGCAATGAAACCTATCGTCGGCAAAACTTGATCCGTATTGGCGGGTAAAGTAGCTGTTACATATCCGTATTTGTCTTTTTCGACCTCAACCATGCCAATTTTTTTCAATTCCGCTACCAAAAAGTCTCCAAAGACCAATTGAGATGCTGTGCTGGGATAAGTTTCTGAATTCTCATCAGACGTAGTTGCATAGGCAATATACGTTGAAAATCTATCTAACAAATTCTTTTTCATATCTTTATAAATTTTTTAAAAGAAAATCGGTTAATTTTACATACAAGTGATAACGGGTATTTCCGCCGTAAATAAAGTGGTTTTTATTCGGGTAGAAAAATTGCTCGTACTGTTTTTCGTACTGATTCAATTGGGTAACCAAGCTCATGGAATTTTGGAAATGGACGTTATCATCTGCTGTTCCGTGAACAAGTAAATAGTTGCCTTTCAATTGATTGGCGAAGAAACAGGGGGCATTGTCGTCGTAGCCTTCCGGGTTATCTTGCGGACGTTGTAAAAATCTTTCTGTATAAATATTATCATAATATCGCCAATTGGTCACGGGTGCGACGGACATAGCCATTTTAAAAATACCGTTTCCTTTAAACAAGGCCAAACTCGACAAATAGCCGCCGAAGCTCCAGCCCCAGATGCCGATTCTCTCCTTATCAACATAAGGAAGTGTTTGCAAATACTCGGCAGTGGCAATTTGGTCGATGGTTTCGTACTTTCCCATTTGTTTGTAAATCACTTTTTCAAAAGCATCTCCGCGACCTGCCGTGCCACGTCCGTCCACGCAAACAACGATATAGCCTTTTTGTGCCAGCATTTGATACCACGCGTGGTCGTAGCTTCTAAAATAAGAATTGTTCACCTCCTGTGAGCCGGGCCCCCCGTAAACATACATCAAAACCGGATATTTTTTATCGGGATTGAAAGATTGCGGTTTTATCATCCAGCCGTTCAAAGTGATATGATCTTTGCTGACAAAAGAAAAATGTTCTTTTGGAACAAAGCCGTACTCTTTGAGAACCTCTCTAAAATGAGAATTATCTTCCAGTGTATCAATTACTTTTCCGTTACAATCGTGCAAAGTATAGATGGGTGGCGTATTGGAATTGGAATAATTGTTGCAGTAGTAGTGCGCGTTGCTGTTGAAAGTGGGAGTGTTCCATCCGGTTCCATCGGTTAGCATTTTTTTCTTTTTTCCGTTATAATCAATAGAATACAAGTCCTTATTTAATGGGGCGGATTCGTTTGATACGTAATAAATGCGTTGTTTGTCAAAATCAATGGCGCAAATTCCATATACTTCCATCTTGCCGGAAGTCAATTGAATCGGTTCTTTTCCAAATTCTGCTCTGTAAATATGATTGTAACCATCTCTTTCAGAGGTAAATATAATCGTTTTATTATCATTTAAAAAATAATAGGCATCGGCAACTTCTAACCAAGCATCATTTTGGTCGGCTAAGATGATGTCTTGCGTCTTAGTTTGCGTATTGTAACGGATAAATTCCAATTTATTTTGTAATCTATTAAGCTTCAGTACAATAAGTTCTTTTGAGTTGGACAGCCAATAGAGGTGCGGGTAGTAGCAATCTTCTTGCGGGAAGTTGATTTTATGAGTGGAATTCGTTTTTAAATCAAAAAGATAAATGTCGACTAGAGAGTTATCCTCACCGGCTTTGGGGTATTTGTACTTATATTCTTTCGGATAGAGTCCGTCCCAGATAGTCATGGAAAACTCTTTCACGGCACTTTCGTCGAAGCGCAGGAAGGCAATTTGATTCCCGTCCGGCGACCAATAATAGCATTGCGACATGCTGAGTTCTTCTTCGTGAACCCAATCGGCAAAGCCGTTCAAAATACTGTTTTCTTTACCGTCTGTGGTAATTTGAATCTCTTTTTCGGTTGCCAAGTCGCAGTAATAGAGGTTATAATCTCTGACAAAAGCCACTTTGGAACCATCAGCGGAAAATTCGGCAAAACTTTGTTTCCCTTTTTCTTCCGAAGCAACCGGAATGAGTTCGCCTGTTTTCAAGTCATAAACGTAAAAAAAAGCGCAAGTCGAGCGGCGATAGATCGGTTCGCTTTCGATGGCAAAGAGAATTTTAGAACAAGATTTATCAAAATAATAATCGTCGATATTCCTTATTTTCAGATTTTTAGATATTTTATTTTCCAACATGCGGTTACTCAAGACCACTTCCAATTGTTCACCTGTTGCGAAGCTGTATTTGACGATAGCTGTATCGGTTACAACGGAATAAAAATCCGTATTGGGAATAGAAGCAAATCCCGGCACCGATTGAGGAAGGAATTTGTAGTTTTTCCAGATGTCGGCGACGGTAATTTCATTGGTTTGCGCCGAAAGCAGGCACGGGAGGAGGAATATGGTGCATAAGAGTATTTTGATAATCTTCATTTTCTTTGATTGACGGGAACGGCGTTATTATTTGGTTTTTCGGTATGATTTCTTTTTGGTGGTGGGTGTAACTGTGCTGATAATATTCATGCAATCTTCGTAGGTCAGATTCTCTGCGAGGGAGCCTTTGGGAATTTTGTAATTATGGGTTCCGTCGGTGATGTAAGCACCAAATCTGCCATTCATTACCTTTAGATTTTCATTTTTTTCGAAGCTCTGTATTACGTTTTTTGTTTTTGAGTTGATGATAATGTCAATGGCTTCTTCTTCAGTAAGTTGTGAGATATCGGTTCCTTTATCTAATGTATAATTTTGGTCTTCATATTTAATATAAGGGCAGAATCTGCCGATGGCAGCGATGATATCTTTTCCGTTATAAGTACCGATGGTTCGCGGTGCTCTATCAATATCTTGTTTGCGTTTCAGTTCGATGAGTTCAATACATCTTTCGTAAGAAACTTCGGTCGGTTCTTCGCTTTTGGGCAATGAAATGAAGCTGTTATTCAATTTAATATAAGGACCGAATCTGCCGATTCCGATCACGATGTCTGTTCCTTCAAATTGACCGACTGTACGGGGAAGTTTAAACAAATCCAATGCTTCTTCCAGCGTAATGCTTTCTATTGATTGTGAGGGTCTTAGACGAGCATATCGCGGTTTTTGGTCTTCGTAATTTTCTCCAATTTGAGCCATTGGACCATATTTTCCCAATTTTACGTATACATTTTCATTGGTTTTGGGATCCTGACCGAGGAGGCGTTCCCCGCTTGCCTTGGTAGAGTAGGTGATGGCGTGGTCGATAGAAGAATGGAAACTGTCATAGAAATGTTGCAGCATAGTTTGCCATTGAATATTACCCTCGGCAATGTCGTCGAACTCTTTTTCCACTTTTGCCGTAAAGCTGTAATCCATAATGGTTTCAAAATTTTCTTGCAGGTAGTCATTGACAATAATGCCGATGTCAGTCGGGAAAATTTTATCTTTTTCTACGCCATATTTTTCTTTTTTAATTTCTTCGCTGATGTCATTATTTTTCAAAATGATCTGAACAAATTCTCTCTCTTTGCCTGTGCGATTTTCTTTTACCACGTATTCGCGTTTCAAGATGGTGGTAATGGTGGGGGCGTAAGTGGAGGGACGACCGATGCCCAATTCTTCCAATTTTTTTACCAAACTGGCTTCAGTGAAGCGGGTGGGGGGTTGAGCATATTTTTGAATTGCCTTTATTTCGTTTGCAGTCACGGTATTACCAACTTCAACGGGAGGCAACCAGCCTTTGATTTCCTCATCTTCCTCATCATTGGATTCGGTATAGACTTTTAAAAAACCTTGGAAAAGAATTACTTCGCCGGTAGCTACAAATATTTCTTCTCGGTTAGGAACGGGGATATTGATAAGGGTTTTTTCGGTTTTGGCATCGCTCATTTGCGAAGCAAGGGTGCGTTTCCAAATCAATTCATACAATCTTTTAGAAAAAGTATCACCGGGAATGGTGTGATTGCTCATAGAAGTCGGGCGAATGGCTTCGTGGGCTTCTTGTGCGCCCAAACTTTTAGTTACGTATTTGCGGGTTTTAGAATACTCCCGTCCGTACAATGTTTCGATTTCTTCTTTGGATTCTTGGAGGGCAAAGTCCGATAAGTTGACAGAGTCGGTTCTCATATAAGTAATGTAACCGGCTTCGTAAAGTTGCTGGGCAATAATCATGGTTTTGCTCACTGAAAATCCCAATTTTCTGGCGGCTTCTTGTTGCAAAGTTGAAGTGGTAAAAGGAGCAGCCGGCGA
Source organism: Bacteroidales bacterium (assembly GCA_023229985.1). Taxonomy (GTDB): domain Bacteria; phylum Bacteroidota; class Bacteroidia; order Bacteroidales; family WCHB1-69; genus UBA1756. Next base: position 30,546 of record JALNYF010000005.1, read on the forward strand.
TTTCTTGCCCGGGTTTTTTTCTACCGCATCAACGGTAAAGACTTTTTCTTTGCACGATTCCAAAAAATCGCGAGCTTCGGTTCTGTCGTCAAATCGCTTGTTGAGTTCTGCCGTGAACTCTGCCTGTTTTTTATCATTTGTAATAAATTGACCAACAACACGATATGCAGATGTGGATTCAAATTTATTGATTTTGTTTTCTCTTTCAACGATGAGTTTAACGGCGACAGATTGAACGCGTCCGGCGGAGAGTTTCGGTTTCACTTTGCGCCAAAGCACAGGGGATAATTCAAAACCAACTAATCTGTCCAATATACGGCGGGCTTGTTGTGCATTTACCAAATCCACATCCAATTGGCGCGGAGTCTCCAATGCCTTCTCAATCGCTTTTTTTGTAATTTCGTGAAATACAATTCTTTTAATCTTTTCTGCCGGAATATCGGCAGCTTCCATCAAGTGCCAAGAAATGGCTTCTCCCTCGCGGTCATCATCGGTTGCCAACCATACGACATCTGCATCGGTGACCATCTTTTTTATATCCGTTATCAATTTCTTCTTGTCAGAAAGAACTTCATATTTCGGAAGAAAGTTTTTTGAAATGTCGATTCCCAAATCCTTTTGTGGCAAGTCCCTAACGTGTCCCTTACTGGAAATCACGTTATAATCTTTGCCGATAAACTTTTGAATAGTTTTTGCCTTTGCTGGAGATTCGACAATAATTAGATTTTTCATAAATTTTTCATTAGTTTTTTAGGGCGGCAAAATTACATTTTTTTTTCATAATATTTTTTCTTTACACTTAATTAAATTTAGATTCTTTTGTAATTATTTGAATATAAAGTATTTATAAACTTTTCAATGAGATGTTTCTGCTTGAATGTTTTTTGATTGTCTCGGTCATTTCTGACAATTGATAAATTCATGTAATTTTGCTCTTTTAAATATTAAGAAATGATGGAAATACGACTGATGCAAATAACTGATTATGAGCAAGTTTATGAATTATGGCATCATACAAAGGGTATGGCGTTGCGGAATTATGATGATTCGGAGGAGGGAATTGCGAAATTTTTAGAAAAGAATCCAACCTCTAATTTTGTAGCACTGATAGATGGCGAATTGGTTGGAGCCATCATGTGCGGTATGGACGGCAGGCGTGCGTACATATATCATACAACGGTGAAGGAGCATTTGCGCGGGCAAGGAATCGGCAAGGCGCTATTGCACGCGGTTTATGGGGCAATTAAGGAAGCCGGTATTCACAAGAGTGGGCTTTTAGTGCTAAAAGACAATGAAATAGGAAATCAATTTTGGCGTTCGCAGGGCTGGGACGAGCGCAATGACGTTACCTATTACAGCAAATCAACCGCTCGTTAATCGCAATCCACCGGCATTACTTTTTGTTTTCGACAGCCGGCACCTGACTTGGGTGCATGAAGTAAGATAGCGGTTGTAAAATTCTGTCAAAATGGAAGTATTGGATTTTGTACAGGGTTTTTGTGTCGTTATTTAATATGGCATAGCAACGGTCGCGGTTAAAATGTTTTTCAATTTGCGCGACTTGGTCATCTGCCGGAATTTCATCTATTACATTTTCGTCCATGAGGTAAAGTTTCAATTCGGTAATTTTTCCGTTAACATCTTGTAATGTAATGATTTTAAACATATTGAATTGAAGAATGCTGTCTTTTTTCTCCGGTGTCATCTCTTTTACAACAGATTCGTAATTGCGTTCCCGATATTCAGACAGAACATTGATCAGTTTTACCGTATCGTAGTGATCAACGATTTCATTTGCACTATTATATAATGTATAGAAGCGGGTTCCTTTTTTTTCTATGGTATAAGATTCTGCGGGATTGTTTAAATCTTTGACGGTCAGTTTTTGAATACGGGTTAATTTGGTTTCAAAGATGCGATGGCTAATCCAATCGATGGCGTAAGGGGAGAAACGGGGCGTAATAAATCCGCGGAATCCGGGCACATTGACAATGCAGGGGGTGTCTTCTTTCCCTTCCAAAATAGCGTAGTTCCCGATATTGGATTGTGTCGCCGGTCCCAAATAATAAGTCTTAATTTTGCGTTCTTTGACAAAAAATCCTTTATCAAACAGGGTAAAGAGCGGGGTTTGTCCATACACTTCAACTTTAATGGCTGCCGTTGCCATCATTCGCGTAATGTTGTCTTTGCTTTTTTCGGAAATGGGTTGCTGCATGCTGATATTGGACATGGTTTTGATCAGTTCTTCTATCTTTTGTTCTATAATAGGGATGGAATCGGACAATAACCATTTGCCGTTTTCTTTATTCAAAAGAACATTATTTCCGTGCATGTCGGCAATAAATATTTTGCTAATCTGAGCCGTATCTTGAATGGCAAACATCTCTTCTGTAAGTTCTACTTCGCGAGAGAATATCTTCGATTTCCACGCTATTACGGCGAGAGAAATGAGGAGAAGAACTGCCGTTAAAATGAGGGTAATGAGTGTTTTTCTATTTTTCATAATGATTTTTATGAGGATAAACATTATATTTTTTTCGTCTGATAAAAAGGAGAGTAATTGCGATTACACCGATAACCAGCAATGGGAGTGCAATATTGATCAATTGAAATTTTTTGCGAATGGTTTTATCGGCAATTTGGGTATTATTAAGATGTCCTATTTTGAAGGTTTTGGAGCGTAATTCAATCAGGTCGGTATTTCCGCATAAGTAGTCGATGCAATTGGTAATAAATTCGCTGTTATCATAGAATTTTCCGGTATAGACATCAAATCCGGTTGGTCGAAATCCCACGCGTGGGTCAAAGAAATTTCGGATAATGTCGCCATCTGCAATAAAAATCTGTTTGGTTTCTTTGCTTTCGCGTAAAAAGTTGAATTGTTTGATGGTATCAAATTCAATGGGGAGGATTCCGTCGAATACCGATTGGAATTTTCCTTCCACAACAGCGGCAATTGGCAGCCGTTGACTGGAGAACTCCTGACTATTGGGTTTTGCCAATCCCACTTTCAAAGATACGATGGCAGGTGTTGGAACAAGTTTGCTGCTATCCGACGAAGTGGCCAACACCGTTTTTTTGAGGTTATCATCTTTTCCTACGAAATCAATAGTTCCGGCGAAATTGGAACGTAAAGAGGTGATTCTTTGCGTGATAGGGTGTTTCTCAAAGTGCGTAATGTTCAGTGCGTAAGGGAAAATCATCATTTTGTCTTGCTCGATAGGAAGAGCTTGGCAACTGCCAATATCCTGAATTAAGTTACTATTTACCCGCACGCCGTATTTGAAAAACATATCGGTGAGTCGAAGCTGAGCAGGTAATGCCATAAATTCGGGGCAATATTGCAAACTATCCATCGCGGCATTGGTGCCGTCAATGAGCCACATCACTTTTCCTCCGCGCATAATGTGCTGGTCTATTGCATATTTGTCTTTGTCGCTGTAAGGGCGAGTGGGTTGCGCAATGATTAAAACATCATATTTGTTGCCCAAATCTTTGACGGTTCCCTGAAGGGTATCTGCTACTGCAATTTTTCGTAAAGAGTTGATTCTTCCATTGATAGAATCTCGGGTGACATTATAATAATACTGCAAATTAACGCCCAACTGTGAACCTATCCAAGCCGTGTTGTACATATTGAGTTCGCCGTGTCCGTCAATAAAGGCAATACTTGATTTTTGCGTATTGAGAACTCCCGCCAATGCCATTCGCAGGTTGTATTCCAAGCGCATATACGAATAATCTTCAACCGTAAATTTGTTGCTATAATCTTCTTCAATTAAGGTGGCAACCGATTCTTTGTTTTTGTATGTCACGATGGCACCCGGAATGATGTATTTTGTAGATTGACCGGCGGCATATTCTTCACGAATGGGCATGGGAAGAAGTCCTTTCTGCGCAAATTCTGCATAGATGGCACTGATTTCTTCTTTCGTCTTTCCCTCCGTTGGGTCTATAAATTCAAATTTGATTTTAGAGGTATAGCTGCTAAACTCTTCCAGCATTTCTCGCGTCTTGGTGACAACCGGTTGGTACGAAGTCGGCATATCTTTCCCGCCGATATAGACTTTGATATAAACAACATCATCTAAATCTTTTAAAAGCGTAACGGTGGAAGGCGATAACGAATGCCTTTTGTCTTGTGTTAAGTCAAATCGGGCAAACCAAAAGGAGGATAAAATATTGGCTGCTATCACAATGACGATGGTCGCGACAATAGAAATAATAGCAGATTTTTTAAACGATTTACTTTGTGATAATTCCTTGTTTTTCATAGAAATAGGATTTAATGTTACCATTTTCTACTTAGAAGGACAATTTTTGTCCCAAAGAGGAAGATGAAGGTTACAGTAATGAAATAAATGATATCTCTGGTATCAACAACTCCTTTGCTGATAGCAATATAGTGGTGTTCGATTCCGATGCTTTTAATCACACTGCCGAACGATCCGAAGACTTCCAATGAGTAGATGAATTCAAACCCGAAGTGTATAAAGAAACAGAAAAGAGCCCCCAAAAGGAAAGCAATAATTTGATTGTTGGTAATACTGGATGCGAAAATTCCGATGGAAACGAAAGTCACGCCCAAGAGTAACAGTCCCAAGTATGAGCCCCACGTGCTGCCCGTGTCAATATTGCCGATGGGGTCGCCTAATTTCCAGATGGAGATGAAATAAATGATCGTTGGCAAAAGCGCAATAACCAATACTGTCACACATGCCAAGAATTTTCCGATGATAATTTGCCAATCGGAGATAGGCTTGGTAAATAACAATTCAATGGTTCCCGTCTTTTTTTCTTCCGAGAAACTGCGCATGGTGATGGCAGGAATCAAGAAAAGAAAAAGATAACAAGATAAATTAAAAAGTCCTTGTAAATCAGCTGTTTTTGCTTCAAAAATGTTGTAATAATTAGGGAAAACCCAAAGGAAAAGTCCGGTAACTATCAAAAATACACCAATGATGATGTACCCCATGATGGAGCTGAAAAAAGATTTAATCTCTTTTAAATAGAGTGTAAACATATCTATTTTTTATTTTTTTTGGTTTGTTTTTTTAGTAGTGCTTGTTCTTTTTCGTATACGATTACTTTTTCAACTGCCGTTGAGGTTTCTTTTACAAAAGGAGATACGGTCAAATTTTCTCCTATGGCTTTTTGCAACCAATATTGGGGAATTAGTTTGCCTTGTGAGAATATTCGTTCCACTTCTGTTCCTAAATTTTTGCCGCGGAAATAGTTCTCTAATTGGAAACCAATCAAATAGCCAATCGGGTAGGCGGATAAATAGAGGGGCGATTCAATCATGTGAGAATAAACAGCCAAAATAGTTTGGTCTTTAACTTTAAAAATAGGGGCATAGTATTCGTTCCAGATATCTTTGGACATGGACAAAACTGCATTTTTAAGCTGGGTAGCGTCGGCTTTGGGATTACTGTACATCCATTGCCAAACGCGAATATCCAGCAGTGACACGCCCATAATTTCGTAGCAGCTCCAGAAGTTATCCAACAGATTATAATAACGTGAAATATCATCAGACGTACCTACACCAAGCAGTTCCAAATCCCGTTGTTGAAAGGCAAAGGCAACCGCTTCCGTAAATGCCGTATTGGGAACACCGGCAAGGAGATAATTGGGAACATTATGCAAAGAAAAAGTCTGTTCAACATTATGTCCAAACTCGTGAACCCCAATATTATAGCCCTTATAATCCATTCCATTACTGCCAATCCGCGTGCGGAGCATGGCGTTGTCGGACTTCATGCGAGATTCCCACGCATGACCGGCTCCTACTGATGCATCAACAGAAATATGCTGACATAAAAATTGCGCCTTTTCTTCGGTGAAGCCCAATTTTTTCAAAATATTCGGCAAATCACGCGTAAATGCCTCTTTTGTCGGGTATTTTTGAGTAGTTAGGGAGTCTAAATAATCTTGAGAAATAGCACTCCTGTTCTTGAAACCATTGTACCAAATATCAAAAGGTTGCAATTTGCGTCCCAAGCGCTTGGAAATTAACCCTGCCACTTCCTTGACCTGCGGCGATGAAAGATATGCCGTGAACAATCTCTCTACATCGCGTTGCGAAATTTCCAAATCCTCATTGAAAACACGCGATAAATAGGTGGTATTGTCTGCATAATAGTTGTCACTCGCTTTTATCGCTTTAAAATTATCCAATAAATACTGATAGCGGACATCGTCTTCGGGGGTTCCAATAATTTCAATATTTTCTATAAATATCTGATTTGTAGATGGATACCAAATATACTCATCGCTATTGATTACCTCTTTAGGGATACTCTGGTCGATGATTCGTTTCATGATATTATAGATGATGGTTTGTTTTTCCAAACCGTTTTGTGAGTCGGCGTAGGCAGCCTTCAATTCGTCACGAAGTCCCCAATGGGTAATCAATTTGGTATCCGGTGACCAGAATTTTTGGTTTTGGTCGCTCCAAATTTTACCCATGTGAATGTTATAATTGGAGATATAATTCTCCGCTGCTGCGGTGGCAGTATTGATTTCTTTGAGTTTGTCGGCAGGAACACGGGAAGTGAACATGTCGCCCAAGCGCGCGTAACCCCATTCCAAATCTGTCCATTTACTTGCGCATTCCGTTTTCTCTTTTAATGTATAATGAGGAAAATTTAATGTTATAACAAAAGCGATTTTATTGTCAAACATATCATTCACTAAATGTGCCAATCCATCGTAAGCGGCAAACATTTCATCAATGGGCATCACGTTATAACCTTCTACATGAATTGGTCTTTTTAATTCGATGGAAACGCGATTGTTGTGTCCCAAAATGGTTTCAAAATTGTCGCATAAGCGATTGAACAACAGCTCCTTTTCTTCTGCATTTTTGCAAAAGTTCTCAACACATAACTGGATAAAGTCTTCTTGATTGCCATCCGTCGCTGTCCACAGGGAAGCAGTCAGATTAACTCCTCTGTTGACCATGTCCACAGACGCTGTTGTATTTTTAAGTATTTGATTCACAGTTTGCTGCGTCGTTGTCTGCGATATAAAGGGTTGGGAGGCTTTCAATGTGGTGATGAATATAAGAAGAATAATAACGGAAAATATTTTTTTCATAATGTGGGGTTTGGTGATGATTAAATATGATTGAATAACAGATTGTTATAATGTTGAAGGCACGTCAAGACGTTAGTTTTGACGTGGATAAAGTCATCTGTACCGGCATTTTTTAAATTTTCCATGGCTTCAACCGGATTTCCGGCAATGATGAAGATGAAACCTGCATTTTTGGCTGCTTGCGCGGCTTCGACACCCAATGTGGCATATTCTTCGTCGGAACTGCACAAAACAACGATGTTTGCTTTGGCAGCTTGTGCGGCTTGGATTCCTTCTGCCACTGTTTTGTAACCGGCAGATTCCACAATTTGATAGCCGGCGCAACCAAAGAAATTGGTGGCAAAGCCGGCACGTGCCTGACGCATAGCTAAGTTCCCTATTTTCAACATGAAAACAGTAGGGCGCGTATGCGACTGACTATATTTTTCCGTCTCCAGGCGCAATGCCTCAAAAGATTGCGCGCCTCTATAGGTTTGCAAACCGTCATGCTTTTCATTTTCCAAGGGTAGTTGAATTTTATCCAACATATTTTCTTGAATGTTGGGATATTGATTGGTTCCCAAAAGCACATATTTGCGCGTGGCAATGTCCATATCTCTTTTTTGGCAGGATTTTTCAATTTCCGCTTTGATTTCACCTTTGAGCGTTGTGGCAATCATGCCGCCGGCAGTTTCTACGGTTTGGAATAACTTCCAAGCATGTTCAGAAATTGCATCTGTCAGATTTTCAATATAATATGAACCTGCTGCGGGGTCTATGACTTGATCAAAATAGGATTCTTCTTTCAAAATATTCTGCACATTTCTGCTGATTCTGCGCGAAAAATCATCATCTGGCTGATACGCCACATTGAAAGGTTGTAAGGTAATACTGTCCGCTCCGCCGATAGCTGCCGACATTCCTTCGGTCGTGGTGCGCAACATGTTGACGTATGGGTCGTAAATTGTTTTGTTCCAAGAAGATGCAACAGAATTAATGAAGGATTGACAGGCTCCTATTTCGCGGGGTTGGTAGGCTTCTACCATGGTTGCCCACAACAAACGTGCAGACCGCAACTTGGCAATTTCCATAAAGTAATTAGAAGAAATGGATAAGGTCATTTCCATTTTTTCTGCTACTTGGCCAATCGGTAAGCCGAGATGGGTGGCAAATGCGAGATATTCGTTCGCGATTGCCAGCGCATAACCTAATTCTTGTACTAATGTTGCTCCGGCATTATGTATTATAATACCTTGTATATCAATAACTTTAAAGTTCGGAAGGGTAGCGGTTTGGTGAATTAATGCAATGGCTTCTTCCATATCTTCTTTTTGTGAACGGTAGAATTTTGCATTTTTCAGACAAAAAGCTACAGCGTCAAAGCCCAAGCCTCCTCTAATTTTTGCCATATCGAAAGAATGCGTGCGGATATAATTCATAAAAAGCTCAATCAGTGGAAGATATGCTGATGCATGATGGAATTTGATGCCGATTTCTTCGAGATTAATATTCGACAATAGCATTTCCATATCCGAGTAAGATTGAATATTTTTTGCACAAAAGGCGATGGTAGTAGCGCCACCCTGAATGGCGGCAAGAGCGATGGCATTGGCTTTTTTCGGTTCTTTTTCTGACACTTGTTGTACAATTTCCCATTCATTTTTGTTGGTTTTTCCACCGCGGGTATAAGGAAATTCGTTGGGAAGTGCGTTTAAATAGTCAATATTTTTTAAATCTTCTGCTCTGTAATAAGGACGTACATTAAATCCTTCGTCCGTGCGCCATACTAATTTTTTTTCATAATCTGCACCTTTTAAGTCTTTTTGGATAATTTCTTCCCATTCTTGCGTAGAAACGGGGGCAAATTCGCTAAATAATTTTTCGTCCATTGTACTATATTGTATTATATTATATTTTATTGTTTTCAGGCGGCAAAAATAGCGATTATTTTTTAATTGTAGGCATCTATCGGAAATCTTTGCGTATTTTTGCAACGTCAACTTTTAATCTATGAAAATATATCATAATCAAAGTCTTAAACCCTACAATACGTTTGGGATTGCTGCCCGTTGTCGGCAATTAATTGAAATTGAAAATGAGCAGGAAGTGCCCCTGCTTTTTGAACAAAAAATTTTCGATTCCTCCTATTTGATTATAGGCGGAGGCAGCAACATGCTTTTTACGCAGGATTTTGACGGAACGGTTATCTGTTTCAGGACCAAGGGGATAAAAAAAGTGGCAGAGACGGAAGAACATGTTTGGATTGAAGTAGCGGCGGGGGAGGAATGGGCGGATTTTGTCTCGTTTTGTATCAAAAATCAGTATTACGGAGTTGAAAATTTAGTGGGAATACCGGGCTTGGTTGGGAGTTGTCCCGTTCAAAATATTGGTGCGTATAGCGTTGAGGTTAAAGATGTTATCAATCAAGTGTACGGCTATCGAATCCCAACCGGAGAGCCGTTTGTGCTCCATCACGACGATTGCCAATTTGCCTATCGCCATTCTATCTTCAAGTCCACTTTGAAAGGAAAGTGTCTCATCTCCCGAGTGCAGTTTCAATTATCCAAAAAAGAACACTATACCATTACTTATCAAGGATTGATTGAAGAATTGAAGACCAGGAATTGTGCCATTACTTTAGCCAATGTCAGCGATGCCATTTTAACGGTACGAAATCGCAAATTGCCGGATATTTCCAAAATTGGTTCCGCCGGCAGCTTTTTTCAAAATCCTGTCATTGAGGAATCGCAATATGAAGATTTGAAAGTGAAATTTCCACAACTCATTACTTTCCCGCAAAATGAAGGAAAAGTGAAATTGGCAGCGGGACAGTTGATAGAATTAAGTGGGATGAAAGGAGTGCGGGAAGGTGATGTCGGTGTTTATCCGAACCAAGCCTTGGTGATTGTCAATTATGGGAATGCTACCGGCAAGGAAGTACAGATTTTTTACCAAAAAGTGCAAAAAAAAGTTGCCGAAATGTTTGGGATCACGATTGTCCCGGAAGTGAATATTTATTAGCCAATTTGCCTTCACGGGGGCAATAAATTGAGATAAAAAATATCCTCTTTTAAACAAAAAGAGGATATTTTTTATAAAACTCAGCGGTACAACAAAAATAGAAAGACAAACTTTCTGATTTTCTGAAACTACACCAACAACACTCTGTTATTCACAAATCCAAAAAAGAGTAGTTGTAGTGGTAGTGTCGTGATTCATGCGGTATTGTTTGTCGATACAATCATCAGTGGACATTTTTCCAAAAGAATGTTCTTCTACTTGTTCTACGGAGGGATGGCTCCCGACGCAAACACATTCTCTTTTACATGATGAGGCAAGCAAAATGACACTTGTGATAGCAATAAGTCCCACTATATTTTTCATAATCAATAAGATTTTGATTCATAAAAATCGAATTGCAAAAATACACTTTTTTTTAAAATATAGTATCAGAAAAAAAATAGAATGAAAAAAAAATGTACTTTTGCCGCCTAATTTGATAAATATGAGAAGATTTTTCGGAGTTCTATTTCTAATCGCCATTATAATTAGTCCGTTCAGTATGTTTTCGGTTGGCATTACTTCCTCACAATTAATACAATATGGGGCTAACGCCTTTCAACAACGCAGTCATCGTTCGGAGGTTTTAATTCAAAAATTAGATTTTATTGTTGAAGAGGATGACACGTTAATTGCTGTTTTTAATTTTGAAAACGGTGGTTTTTTGTTACTTAGTGCGGATGATGCTGCTATTCCAGTGATTGGTTATTCGTTGGAGAATGAATTTTTTATTGACAATATTGCGCCCGCGGCTCGCGAATGGGTTGCTATGCATGAAAGAGAAATTTTGTATATAAAGAAGAATCACGTGCCGGCTTCGGAGACAACGCGCGAATTGTGGGACGAGATAATGGCTTCTAATACAAAAAGTTACAATCGGAGTGTGATGGTGGCTCCCTTGCTAAAATCTACATGGAATCAGAATAAATATTATAATGTATTGTGTCCCGCAGATGCCAATTCGCCCGAAGGTTATGACGGTCACGTTCCTAATGGGTGCGTCGCTTTGGCAATGGCTTCGGTTATGCACTATTATCGCTATCCCGAGCAGGGACTGGGAAATCATTCCTATCATTCCAACTACGGCGTTCATACCGTCAATTTTACACAGCAGTACTATTGCTATGATGCTATGCCGTTTTCGCTCAATAATTACAATAATGAGGTTGCCAAGCTGATTTATCAATCCGGGGTCAGCGTCAATATGGATTATGCAATTGACGGCTCCGGTGCTCAAACCGGAGATGCTGCTTATGCCATGCAAAGCCATTTTCGTTATGATTCCGACATTTCGGCTGCCAGCCGAAACGCTTATAATACAAATTCTTGGATAGAACTGCTGAAAAACAATATTGATGCCCAACACCCTATCATTTATTCCGGCTACAGTGAGGAAGGAGGTCACGCATTTGTGTGCGACGGTTACGACAGTGACAACAATTTCCATTTTAACTGGGGTTGGGGCGGCCATGGAAACGGCTTTTTTACAGTTGCCAATAATGTGGAAGGCTCCGTGGGCGGCTACTCTTCGTGGCAGGGAATCGTTCACTCCATTTACCCACCCGATAATGCCTATCCCGAATATTGTCCCCAAAATAATCCGATTACCGCAGTTAGCGGCATCATAGAAGATGGTAGCGGAATTTACAATTATCAAAACAATACCAACTGCACTTATATCATTGCGCCCGAAGATGCGACCCTTATTTCTTTATCCGTGCTGGATATTGAAACCGAACAAGGAGTTGATACCCTTACCATCTGGGACGGTGACCCGAATAACGGTGGGAACTATCTGGCTACTTTTTCCGGCAATGTCTCCAATCCCGATAATTGGATATTGTCCAGAAGTGGGATGATGTATCTTACTTTTAAAACCAACGGAGAAACAACCGGTGCAGGATGGCAAGTTTCTTTCATGGCTCAACGCAGTGTTCGTTGTGTGGGAACTACCCGTTATACAGAGGCTTATGGTTCTTTCAATGATGGCAGCGAAGAATCTGAATATGCGTCTAATGCCAATTGTATCTGGCGAATTGAACCGGAAGGAGCTACTTATGTGAATCTGTACTTTGACCAATTTGACTTAAGTCCCGAAGACAATGTCCTGATTTATGATGATCACGCCTTAGATGCAAATATTTTGGGAACTTATACCGGAAGTACTTTGCCGTCCACTATCCATAGTAGCACCGGCAAAATGAAAGTTGTCTTCAGAAGTGATAACTATATGCAAAAAAATGGCTTCGCCGCGCAATGGAACTCTGATGGTGCCGGCATGTCCGAAAATCAAGCACTCCAACAATTTGAAATTTTCCCGAACCCGACTTCCAACGAACTGTTTGTTACTTTGCCCGGTGACTTTCAACATGGTAAAATTCGCGTCTGTGAAATGAGTGGGAAAGAGATTATTCTAAAAGATATTACAACGTCTAATTCTACATACAAACTTGATACTCAATCTCTCCCGGCAGGTATTTATCTTTTGTCCATCTGCAACGAGAAATTATTATTATCTAAAAAATTGATTATTCAACGATAATGAGTAGAACAAACTTCTGGGTATCTATCGCCTTTGCCTTTTTGGTGGGCGTTTCTCTTACCTTGTTTCTTGTTAAAAAATTGCCCGCTCATTACGGGACTGCTACCGAAACGCAACAAAAGTTGAATGAAATATTAAATTACGTTGATGAGTATTATGTAGATCCCTATCAAAAAGACAGCATTTTATATGGTGCCATTAACGGCATGTTGGAAATGTTGGATCCTCATTCCGTTTACGCTTCTGCCGAAGAGAATAAAAAAATGATGGAATCTTTGGACGGAGCCTTTGAGGGTGTGGGCATACAATTTAATATTATGAATGATACCTTGATGGTCATTGCTACCATTCATGGCGGTCCGTCCGAAAAAGCGGGAATCCAAGCCGGCGACCGGATTATTACGGTTAATGGCGAAAAAATTGCAGGTGTCGGAATTTCTAACGAAAAAGTGACCCAATTGTTGAGGGGTAAAAAAAATACCACCGTTCAAATTGGAGTGAAAAGACCCGGTTTTGACAAACTATATACTTATAAGGTAACGCGTGACGTGATTCCTACTTATACGGTTGATGTATCGTATATGATTGATAATCAGATTGGTTATATTAAAATTAATCAGTTCGGCGAAAATACATACAAAGAATTTCTTACTGCCCTGCGTCGTTTGCGCAAACAAGGCTTGCAATCATTAATTTTAGATTTGAGGGGAAATTCCGGCGGCTATTTGAATACGGCCATCAACATTTGCGATGAGTTTTTGAAAAATAAAGAGATGATTGTTTATACGGAAGGCAGAAAAATACCCATCAATAAAATATATGCCACGGAAAAGGGTAGTTTTGAAACCGGCGAATTGGTCATTTTGATTGATGATTGGAGTGCCTCCGCCAGTGAAATTGTTGCCGGTGCCATTCAGGATAATGACCGTGGCTGGATTGTGGGGAGACGCTCTTTTGGTAAAGGGCTTGTGCAACAGCAGTTCTCACTATCCGACAACTCAAGTTTGCAGCTTACTGTGGCCCGTTATCATACCCCAAGCGGTCGCTGCATCCAAAAAAAATACAACGGAAATATAGAGGATTACTACGTCGAACTGCTGCAACGGTTCGAAAATGGGGAAATGGATAATGCCGATAGTATTAAATTCGATAAAAATCTTCGATATAAAACCAAAAAAGGACGTATCGTTTATGGCGGCGGCGGAATTATGCCGGATTTCTTCGTGCCCTTGGACCGTGATAGTAATGTGTTGGCATTTAATGAATTATATAATAGCGGATTGATTATTGAGTTTGCCTTTGACTATGTTACCCAAAACAAGAAATTGTTATTACAGCAATATCCCGATGCCCCATCTTATATCCGAAATATGACCATTTCAGACGATGTCGTTAGGCAATTTCTTTATTTCTATAAACAAAAAGGTAATAAAGTGAATTTGAATAAGGCATCAAAAAATGAACTCAAGTTGTGGCTTAAAGCATTGATCGGAAGAAATTTGTTTGACGACGCGGCATTTTATCCGGTTATTAATCAATCTGATAAAACGATTCTCAAAGCTTTGGACGTAATCAAAAAATAATAATCCGATGATCATCTATGAAAGCGAAATTGATATTTATCGGGAAAGAAGACGCGGAAACGTTGCAACCTGCTATTATGGCCTACGTTACCAAAATCAAGTTTTATATACCGTTTGAAACGGATGTCATCCCTTATTTAAAAAATACTAAATTATCCGTTGAGGAACAAAAAAAACAGGAAGGGCTTCTCTTTTTGAAAAAAATCGACTCTTCTGATTTTGTTGTTCTGTTAGATGAACACGGCAAAGAATTATCTTCTATCGACTTATCGCAGTTTATGCAACAACAAATGATTCGGGGGACAAAACGTGTTGTATTCCTGATTGGCGGAGCGTATGGTTTTTCCGATGAGGTGTATCAACGCGCCAATTATCAAATTGCGCTATCCCGCATGACTTTTCCCCATATTCTTACGCGTCTGATTTTTGCCGAACAACTTTATCGCGCCATGACTATCTGGAAAGGCGAACCTTATCATCATTCATAAAAATTGATATTTTATGCACCATAATCAGGAAAATTTTGATATTTTTCGTACCCGTTACCCGGTTTTTACATACGAGCGTTATGCTTTTGAAATATCTGAAAACCGGATAGAGATGCAGTTTTTTTACAAAGCGGGGAACGAATTAAGCTTTTCTCCGGTGATGAAACTGGAATTGGGGAAATTCGCTCTTCGCCCTTTGCAATCCGTTCAAATCGAAGGATTGATTTTTCATATCGGATTGATTGAGTTGATTAGTTATTGGAAATGTGTCTGCTCGCCGATTGTAGAGATTAAGAGCTTTCGATTGACGGAGAATCAGCAACAATGGTGGAAAAAGCTATATTGGAAAGGATTAGGAGAATTTTTTTATCAAAATGGCATTCAGATTGATATGGAGCATTTTATGCAATTTCGGTTCACGGAGGATGCAGCGGAGATGAAAAAGATTGAATATCAAAGAATTGAAGAAAGTTCGCGCGTAATTGTACCGATTGGGGGCGGTAAGGATTCTGTGGTGACGTTGGAGCAATTGCGGAGTGAACGTCAAATTATCCCGTTCATCATCAATCCACGCGGTGCAACCTTGGCGTGTGCGGAAATTGCCGGTTTCCCCGAGCAAAGCGACATTGTGATTTTACATCGCGAAATAGATCCGTTATTATTAAAATTAAACAGTCAGGGCTACTTAAACGGTCATACTCCCTTTTCTGCAATGCTTGCATTTTATTCACTATTAGTTAGTTATGCAACGGACACCCGCGATATTGCCCTTTCTAACGAATCCAGTGCCAATGAACCGACTATTCCCCATACCGATATTAATCATCAGTATTCCAAGACTTTGGAATTTGAAATGGATTTTCGGCAATATGTTCGGGAAATTATGCAGGATGTAGCCCATTATTACAGTCATTTGCGACCTTATACGGAATTGCAGATTGCGGAATTTTTCTCCCATTATCCGCAATATTTCAACGTTTTTAAAAGTTGTAATGCCGGCAGCAAAGAGGATAAGTGGTGTTGTCAATGTTCAAAATGTTTGTTCGCATACATTATTTTATCGCCCTTTATTGATGATTCGACGATGATTCGGATTTTCGGGGAGGATTTGTTGGACAAGCCCTCTTTGGAGCAATATTTTGATGAACTCAGCGGGATTGCGGAGGTGAAACCTTTTGAATGTGTTGGCACAATTGATGAGGTCAATCAGGCATTGTTGATGATTTCAGAAACGCGAAAAGAAAAATATTTGTTGAAACATTGGAAAAAAAATAGGCGACAATAATAAAAATTGTATTTTTGCTGCTTGGTAAAAAATAAGATTATGTCAAACGAAAGATTTGCTATTATAGGTGCGGGGCATTTTGGCTCTGCCATTGCCATTGCGCTCTCACAAAATGGGGCAGAAGTGTTGGTTATTGATTCAGAAATTAGTGTTATTCAAGATATTTCGGAAGAAGTTGCGTATGCCGTCTGCATAGATGCGACGAATAAAAAAGCCCTGATTGCTGAGAATATTCAGGATTTTGATGCAGTGGTAGTCGCGATTGGAAATGATTTTGTAAAACGCTTGCTTTGTGCCGCCAATTTATTGGATTTGAATGTAAAACGGATTATTTGCCGAACGATGGGTGCCAATCAGCGGATTATTTTGGAAAAAATGGGCATTACCGAATTTTTGTCGCCCGAAGATGAAATCGGGACCGTTTTTGCAGAAAGATTGCTAAACCCAAGCATTTTATCATATTTACAACTTCCCGATGGCTATAAAATAGCAGAAATATTGCCCCCCCCGCGCATCATCGGATTATCGTTAGGCGATATCAACCTGCGTGATACTTACCGGCTCAGTTTGATTACCATCCGAAGAAAAAATAATGAATCCATCGTTACCAACTCCTCCAATGATGTTTCCGGTCACATTTTAGGTGTCCCCGAAACGTCTACCATCATTCAGGAAAATGATTGCTTTATCTTATTCGGATTGTCCAATAATATTGAAGATTTTATTAAAGCAAATCAGTAGATGCGATAATGAAAAACACGGATTTTCAGTATCTTAAGAAGAAAATTAATTTTAAACTTTTCAATTATCAAGAATTAGTTGAAATTGTATTGAAGGTGCTGTCTGCTCTCTTTTTAATAGCAGCCACCTCTGCCATCATCTATGAGCATGGTTTTTACACAACTCCTTTCTCCGAAAGAATTGTGACCAGAATTGTAACTTCCGCCTTTCTTTTTTATATCTTTAAATTTTTAATTCACTGGCTCTATTCCCCGCGTAAAAAACTCTTTTTAAAAGAGAATATCATGGAGTTTGTGATTATCATTGTTTTTATTCTTTCTTATTTTGTAAGTCTTTATCTTTATGCAACTTATGAAGGAAATCGACTCCCGATACTCATTCATCATATTACCAGCTATTTTCATGTATACTATTTTTGTATAGTTTTTGTGGAGATCGCCAAAGTGAGTAGTATTTTTAAAAAGGTATCGCTCAGTCCGCCGCTTTTGATGATGCTCTCCTTTTTATCGCTCATCATTATTGGTTCGACATTATTGCGATTACCCAAAATGACCACTCATTTTATTCCGTTTATTGACACCACTTTTACCGCTATTAGTGCAAGTTGTATTACGGGGCTTACTTCGATAAATATTGCCGAAAATTTCACCCAAACCGGACAAATCGTAATTATGGTTTTGGTGCAGTTGGGTGGAATGAGTATCCTCTCTTTTGCCACTTTTTTTATTACTTTTTTATCGCATTCGTATGCCGGTTTGCGCTATCAATATTTAATGAAAGAGATGCTCGAGACGAAAAAAATATCCGAAACCTCCTTTATTCTCCGACAAATCTTTTTTACCACTTTTGTCATAGAAGGTGCCGGTGCCATTTTACTCTATCTGTATTGGCAAACGACCGGCTTGTTTAGTTCCGACGGTCAGGCACTTTTTTATTCCATTTTTCATGCTATTTCTGCTTTTAATAACGCCGGCTTTTCTTTGTGGAGCGATAACATGATGGCGCCGGAAATCTATTTTAGTTATTTCCCGCTCACCATTATCATGATTCTTGTTTTTGTGGGTGGCATTGGATTTATGGTGCTGCGAGACTTTTTTGACCCCGCAATTATCAAAGACAGAAAAAAGAAAAGATGGAGAAAACTGACCATAGGCACGCAAATTGTTTTAATAACTACATTTTCCATTATTATTATCGGTACCATCATCTTTTGTGCACTCGAATATAATCACGCCTTGGCAGACAAAGACAGTTTCTTCGACAAGCTTTTTACTTCTTGTTTCCAAGTTGTCGTGACTCGAAGCGCGGGTTTTAATATTACGCATGTCGGCAGTCTGTTGACGCCCACAACGTTGTTGATTATATTGATTATGTTCATCGGTTCGTCCCCGGGCAGTACCGGCGGTGGTATTAAAACTACCACATTTTTTGTGATCATTAAATCTATTATTGCAACCATCAGAGGGAAAAACAAAATTGAGTTTAACCGAAAAACAATCCCTTTCCAAATCGTTGATAAATCTTTCTCAATTGTTGTTATGTCGTTGGTATTTATCTTTTTATCTTCTTTTCTCTTGTCCATATTTGAACCCAAAACCTCTTTCCTAGATATTTTGTTTGAATCGGTGTCTTCATTTACAACCAGCGGATTATCAACCGGTTGCAGTTCCGTTTTTTCCGATGTCGGGAAAGTGATTCTCGGTGTCAATATGTTTATTGGCAGAATAGGAACCCTGACGTTTGCATACGCATTAAGTAAAAGGATCAAAGAGACCCGACACGAGTATCCCGAAACCTATTTTATGGTCGGATAAAAAAAAATCGTATCTTTGCACCCTCAAATTTCAATACCTAAATCAATGGATAAAAATACAATTATCGGACTTTTGCTTATTTTTGGATTGTTTCTTGGTTACAGTTTTTATTCAACCAATAAAACAAAAAAAGCAAGAGAACAACAAGAAAAAGAACTCGCAACGCAAGTGAAGAATGATTCCGATTCCGTTACGATTCAGATGGATAGTGCCAAACTAATCGCAAAAACGGATTCTGTTTCTTCAGGAACTACTACCCCAACCGCGTCCAACAAAACCAGCGTTTTTGGCTTCGTGGATTCAGCAAAAACGGCGGATTATGTTGTCAATACCAATATCGCACAGTATCAATTTTCCAAAACCGGCGGTTATATCAAACGGGTGGAATTCAAAAATATTGACCGCTATACCCCCAAAGATGCCCCCAAAGAGAAATTGGTGTTATTTGATAAAGAGGCGACTACCATGTCTTTCGATATGGAATTGGTTGATTATACGGTGGTGAATACCAAAAATTGTTTTTTTACCGCATCAGTCGATACGTTAAACGTCAGTAAAGGGTCTCAAGTTCTGACGCTAAGACTTTATCCTTATCAAAAAGCAGATTCTACGCAAACTGCGCCTCTCCTTGACAAAAACAGTTATCTTGAATATTGTTACACATTTTATGCCGATGATTATAAATTCGATTATTCCATTCGTTTCGTTAATTTATCGAAATATATTCGTTCTAAAAAGAATTTCACGTTGGATTGGGCTGCGAACTTGACCAATGTGGAAAAGAATTATGAATACGAGAGAGATGCTACCACTTTATACTATATGGATAATTTGAACGAAGTGGATAACTTAGAAGAACGGTCTTCCGATAAAGAAGATTTTTCGACAGAGTTAAAATGGGTTTCTTTTAAACAACAATTTTTTACTTCCATCATCATTGCAGGGGATCATTCTTTTTCGCGTGCCCACCTTGAAGTGGTTGCCCCGGAAGCAGAAGATGCTCGCCCGTCGCTTAAAAATACGGTCGCTAATCTCGGATTTGGGGTGGCGGATGTTGACAGCGGCAAATTTGATATGAGTATGTATTTCGGTCCCAATCAGTATAAATTGCTGGAGCCCTATGAACTTAATCTTGAGAAACAGGTACCGCTCGGATGGGGATTCTTTTTACTGCATTGGATTAATCGTTTCGTCGTTATACCGGTGTTCAACTGGCTGGAAGCATACGGTTTTAATTATGGTATTATCATATTGATTTTGACTTTTTTACTCAAAATCGTGCTCTTCCCCATCGCATACAAAACATACTTGTCGTCTGCCCGAATGCGTGTTCTAAAACCACAAATTGAGGAAATCAATGACCGTTATCCGAAAAAGGATGATGCCATGAAAAAACAACAGGCAACGATGGCACTCTATAAGCGCGCGGGCGTTAGTCCGATGTCCGGCTGTCTGCCCATGCTCTTGCAGATGCCGATCTTAATTGCGATGTTCCGCTTCTTCCCATCGGCATACGAATTGCGCCAACAACCGTTCCTCTGGGCAGACGACCTCTCTACATACGACTCTATCCTTGATTTTAGCTTCAATATCCCGTTCTATGGCGACCACGTCAGCCTCTTTACTTTACTGATGACCATCGCCACCCTCGTCTATACGTGGTTGAATAACAAAATGATGGCTGTCGGTGGCGGAGACCAACAAAAAATGATGCGAATCATGATGTACATTATGCCAATTCTTTTCTTGGGTATGTTCAACAGTTTCTCATCCGCACTAACTTACTACTATTTGTTGGTTAACTTAATCACTTTCTTGCAAATGTGGATTTTTAGAATGGCTATAAATGAAGATAAATTGCATAAAAAATTGTTGCTGAACATGGAAAAACCAGTCAAAAAAACAAAATGGCAATTGAGAATGGAAGAGATGGTGAAGCAACAACAACAAATGCAAAAAAATACACAAAAGAAAATTAAGTAGCTGACAGCTTCTTGCCATGAATAATTTTAAGGACCAACTGAAAACCGTAAACGGACTGCAATTTGTATATGAAAACCTCCATCTTCGTACGCAAATCGGGAAATCGTTGTTGCTCAATCAATTTCCCTATACCGATGCGGAACTGCTTCAACAAGAATTGGATAAAGTGGAAAATGGCAGCCACTTTTGGGAAATGAACCATATCATTGCCCGACAAATTCCACCACTTCTTCAAGAACTCAACGATATTCAACAGACCATCCAGAATCTTAAAAAACTGCAAGTCTTAGATGATATTGAACTTTTTGAAATCAAAAAATTCGCCATTCTTTCTCAAAAAATTAAAAATCTTTTAGAAGATGCCGATTATCAAGATATTGCATTGGATAATTTAAGTAAGGTGGTGGAAACTTTAGACCCTGAAAAGAGCCAAATTCCCCATTTTTATATCTATTCCGTCTATCATCAAGATTTGGAACCGCTCCGAAAAAAAATACAGCAAACCACTGATCCCTCTGAAAAAGAAAAATTGATTTGGCAGGCTTCACAAATTGAAGATTCTGTCAGACAGAAATTGACAGAACTCCTGCACCCATATTGGGCGAATCTGCTTAAAAATCTTCACGCGCTCGCTTACTTCGATCTCCTTTTGGGAAAGGCACAATTAGCCCTAACCGAACATTGGTGTAAACCTGAAATATTGATGAATACCATTCAATACAAGCAACTTTTTAATCCTGAAGTTAAAAGTATCTTACAACAAACCAATCAGGAATTTCAAAGTATTGATATCGAATTGCGTTCCAAACCGTGCCTGATTACCGGTGCCAATATGTCGGGGAAGACGGTGCTATTAAAGACTATTGCGCTGTCGCAAACGCTTTTTCAATTTGGCTTTTATGTCCCTGCGCACGAAGCCACCCTATGTCCGGTTGAAGAAATTATCTGCCTCATCGAAGACCAGCAATCCGAAAAAAAAGGGCTCTCCTCTTTTGCCATCGAAATTCTCAATATCGACAAAATTATCCAATACGCTAAAAAAGGAACTAAATTGCTGGCTTTGGTTGATGAATTAGCGCGTACTACCAACCCCGACGAAGGAAAATGCTTGGTGAATGCTTTTATTACCATGATGGATAAATACGATGTAATGTCCGTTGTTACAACACATTACAGCGGAATTACTGCGCCGTGCCACCGACTTCGCGTCAATGGTTTAATCGTTGATGAGATTTCTGATAAAATTACTCCGCAGAATATCAATCGCTTTATGGATTATTCATTGGTGGAAACAACCTCGGATGATGTCCCCGCCGAAGCACTCAAGATTGCCGAAATATTTAATATCGACGACGAATTTTTACAATTGGCAAAAAAGAAATAACCTGCTATGCTTTATCCGACTTCCTTTGAAGAAAAAATAGGATTCGATTCCATTAGAAATTGGCTCCAAGCTCATTGTGTTAGCGATATGGGAAAATCTTGCGTCGATAAAATGAAATATGCTACCAATATAGATGAAATTACGACCCTTCTTTCACAAGTCAATGAGTATAAATCGGTTCTGCTGTTTGAAGACAACCTTTCCATTCAAGATTTTCATAATCTCTCCGACACATTAACCCGAATTGCCATTGACGGTACTTACATCGAATTAGATGAATTGGCAGATTTACAATCTGTGATTCTGTCTGTGATTCAGACCGTTGTTTATTTTAGAATCCTTCATGAAGAAGAGAAATATCCCTATTTATGGGCAATTTGTGAAAATATTTTTTTAGAAAAAACACTCTCTGCTTCTATCCGCCGTATTATTGATGAGAAGGGGAATTTGCGTGACAATGCCTCCGATGAACTCCGCCGGATTAAAAGTGCGATCATCCAGATTTCCAATGAAGCGGACAAAAAGATAAAAAAATTGCTTTCGCAAGCCAAACAAGACGGGATTGCGAAAGAAGATGCCGAAATGACCATCCGCAACGGGCGGTTGTGTATTCCTGTACAAGCACAGTTCAAGCGCCGTTTGCAGGGTTTTATCCACGATGAATCTGCCAGCGGACAAACTGTTTTTATTGAACCTACGGACGTTTTTGCCGCCAATAATGAGTTGAAGGATTTATTGAATGCAGAAAAACGGGAGATTATCAGAATTCTGACTACCATCACGGACGAAATACGTATCTCCATTCCCAATTTGCGCATCTATCACGACTTTATGGGAACCATTGATTTCATTCGCTCCAAAGCCCTTTTAGCGATAGAAATTAACGCTGTTTTCCCACATCTATTTGAAAATCAGATTATTAATTGGTCGAATGCCACACATCCTTTGCTCTTTTTGAAGTTTAAAAAATTAGGAAAAAGGGTGGAACCTCTTTCTATTGAATTAACTCCCGAACATCGTATTCTTATTATCTCAGGTCCGAATGCCGGGGGTAAATCCGTGTGTCTCAAAACTATAGGATTACTCCAATATATGATGCAGTGCGGGTTGTTGGTTTCTATGGATGAAACATCGGATATGAGTCTCTTTACCGACTTTTTTATTGATATGGGTGATGAGCAATCTATTGAAAATGACCTTAGTACGTATAGTTCACATCTTCGCAATTTGAAAATTATGATTGAGAATTTGAACGAGCGTTCTTTGTTTCTCATTGATGAATTTGGGTCCGGCACGGAGCCCCACTTGGGCGGTGCGATGGCAGAAGCCATTCTCGAAAATATTTACCATAAAAATCCTTTCGGAATCATTACTACTCATTATGGCAATTTAAAAATGTTTCCCGATAGATTCCCGAAAGCCGTTAATGGCGCCATGCTTTTTGATACCAACCGGCTTAAACCATTGTTTATGCTCAAAATTGGAAATCCGGGCAGCTCTTTTACATACGAAATTGCTCGCCAAATCGGATTCCCGGAAGAGATTATCCAAAATGCCATTCAAAAATCTGGAACTGCGCAAATTGACTACGAACGCAAATTGGAAGAAATTGAAATCGCTAAAATTGAGATAGAACAGAAATTGAAATTGGTACGCTCTGCCGATGAACACTTGGCAGAAATGATTCAAGATTATGGAGAAAAATTCGGGGAACTCGAAAAACAGCGGAAGGATATATTGCAAAATGCCAAAAATCAAGCAAATAGTATTATCGACAGTGCCAATAAAGTGATAGAAAAAACGATTCGCGAAATAAAAGAAGCCAAAGCCGAAACAGAAAAAACCAAGCAAATCCGACAAGAAATTGCCAAAGTGAAGGTGGATTTAAAGAAAGAAATAGAGTGGGCGGAAGATAAAGAATCCTTAAAACCGGTGATCCCCGTGAGACATCTGCCCACGCGTAAAAAAGAGATGACCAACGAAGATACAACTTTACACGTTGGTGATTCCGTATTTTTAGCTGATATCCAGACTGTTGGAGAAATTACTGCGTTGAACGGACAAGACGTAACGGTCTCTTTTAATGCTGTTTCTTTTAAAACAAAAATCAGTAAAGTGATGAAAATCAGCAAGAAGGAGGCGAAAAGTGTGCAAAAACATGGCATTGGCATGAATGGTGGGACCTTGTCGGAGGTAATGAATAAGAAAGTAGCAGCCTTCCATACTACCTTGGATCTGCGGGGACACCGCGCCGATGAAGCCGTTTTGGAAGTCGAAAGCTATCTCGACGAAGCTCTTCTTATTAGTATTCATCAAGTTAGATTGCTGCACGGCAAAGGAAACGGCATCTTGAGAAATGTCATCAGACAGTACTTGTCCAAGAGAAAAGAGGTGGTCGCTTTCCGTGATGAACAACTGGAATTGGGTGGCTACGGGATTACGGTCGTAGATTTATAAGCTCGGATTTACATATTCTATCCATTTTATTTGTATCTTTGCGGTTTGTTATTCATAAGAAACAAAGAATGAAAAACTAATATAAATCATTTAAAATCAGTATTATGGCATTTAATTTAAGAAACAGAAATTTTTTAAAATTATTAGATTTCACTCCGGAAGAAATCAAATTCTTATTAACCTTGGCAACGGATTTGAAAAAAGCCAAATATACCGGCACGGAACAGCCAACGTTAAAAGGCAAGAATATTGTTTTGTTGTTTGAAAAAGATTCAACCCGTACCCGTTGTTCTTTTGAAGTGGCAGCTTTAGACCAAGGCGCACACGTAACTTATTTAGGACCATCGGGTTCGCAAATGGGAAAGAAAGAATCTATGAAAGATACCGCTCGCGTGTTGGGCAGATTGTACGATGGGATCGAATACCGCGGCTATTCTCAAGATATCGTGGAAGCCTTAGGAAAATACGCCGGCGTGCCCGTTTGGAATGGATTAACAACCGAGTTTCACCCGACACAAATCCTGGCTGACTTCTTAACAATGATGGAACATTGCGACAAACCGTTGAATCAAATCTCTTTCTGCTACTTAGGCGATGCCCGCAATAACATGGGCAATTCCTTGATGGTAGGTGCTGCCAAAATGGGTATGGATTTCAGAGCCGCCGCCCCGAAAGAATGTCAACCGGAGGCAAAATTAGTGGCAGAATGCCAAAAAATAGCCAAAGAAACTGGAGCAAAAATCACTATTACCGACGACGTGGATAAAGCCGTTAAAGGTGTAGATTTCTTATATACAGATGTTTGGGTTTCAATGGGAGAACCGGCTGAGGTTTGGGAAGATAGAATTAAACTCCTCCGTCCTTATCAGGTTAACAAGGAAGTGGTGAAGAAAACCGGCAATAAAAATGTCAAATTCTTGCATTGTCTGCCCTCATTCCACAACAGAGAAACCGTTGTCGGCGAAGATATTTACCAAAAATATGGTCTTGAAGCATTGGAAGTTACTGACGATGTTTTCGAATCTCCTATGTCAATCGTATTCGACGAAGCCGAAAACCGACTCCATACCATCAAAGCTGTTATGGTTGCTACTTTAGGTAAATAATTGATATACAATGAAAAAGATAATTTTTCTCCTTATCACGGTCTGCTTGGGCACTTCAATCGCAAGTGCCCAAAGCAAGGCTGACGCGGTTTGTGGTTTCTATTATGCGAAAGATCCGTTTTCCAAAGAAGGCAGTCAGGTGAAAATTTACCGAAACAGTCAGGGAATGTATGAGGGAATTATTGTTTGGGTGGAAAACCGTGAAAAAATAAAATATATCAATTACAAATTTCTCCGCGACTTCGTGTATGATAGTGACGATAACGAATGGGAGGACGGGAAAATTTATCACCCGGGGAACGGGAAAACCTATAAAAGTTACCTCAAATTGGAAGGTAACAAATTGAAAGTCAGAGGTTACATCGGCTTCTCCCTTATAGGAATGTCAATGTATTGGACGAAAGAAACGAAACAAAGAGTACAAAAATGAACTTTATAGAAGAATTAAGATGGCGGGGAATGATTCATGATATGATGCCCGGCACGGAAGATCAATTGCAGAAAGAGATGACGACCGCTTACGTCGGCATTGACCCGACCGCCGATTCACTGCATATCGGGCACTTGGTCAGTGTGATGATTTTGCGTCATTTCCAACGCTGCGGACATCGCCCTATTTTGCTGCTGGGCGGCGCAACCGGCATGATTGGGGACCCTTCAGGCAAATCCCAAGAACGTAACTTATTAGACGAAGCTACGTTGCGTCATAATGTTGGCTGCATTCAAAAACAATTAGAGAAATTTCTCTCCTTTGACAATAAAGAAGCCAATTCTGCCATTTTAGTTAATAATTACGATTGGATGAGAAACTTTTCATTTCTCGATTTTATTCGCGATGTGGGGAAACATCTGACTGTCAATTATATGATGGCAAAAGATTCTGTTAAAAAAAGAATCAATGGCGATGGCGACGGCATGTCGTTTACCGAGTTTTCTTATCAGTTGGTGCAAGGTTATGATTTTTTCTATTTGAATCAAAACTACGATTGTAAGTTGCAAATGGGCGGTTCCGACCAATGGGGAAATATTACTACCGGCACGGAATTGATTAGACGCAAAGCCGGCGGCGAAGCCTACGCGCTTACCTGCCCGCTCATTACCAAAGCCGACGGCGGCAAGTTCGGGAAAACCGAAAAGGGAAATATCTGGTTAGATCCCGAAAAAACATCGCCCTACGCTTTCTATCAGTTTTGGCTCAATTGCAGCGACGAAGATAGCAAACGCTATATCCGCATTTTTACCCTTTTCTCGAAAGAGGAAATTGAAGCAATGGAAAAGGAACACGATGCTGCACCTCACCTCAGAATTTTGCAAAAAGCGTTGGCAAAAGAACTTACAACATGTGTCCATTCTCAAGAAGATTATGAAGCTGTGGTGAGTGCCTCCGAAATTCTTTTTGGGAAAGGTACTGCCGAGAGTTTTTCGTCTTTGTCGGAAAGTATGTTTTTGGCAATTTTCGAAGGAGTTCCCCAAACGGAAATTTCTGCCGAAATGATCAAAAATGGCGTTCCCATCGTCGATTTTGTGACTGATTACACCGCAATCTTTCCCTCCAAAGGCGAAGCCCGCCGGATGTTGAAGGATAACGGAATCTCTATCAATAAGTCAAAAATTAATGACACTTTTATGGTTGATGACCACTCCTTGATTAACGGAAAATATATTTTAGTCCAAAAAGGGAAGAAGAATTATTACATAGTAAAAACGGTATAATCCAATGATTAACAACGAAGAACTGCATTTGTCCGTTATCGTTCCGGTTTATAACCGCCCTGATGAAATCAAAGAACTGTTGGAAAGTTTGTCCAAACAAACCCATTCCGATTTTGAAGTTTTGATTATTGAAGACGGTTCTACGTTGCGTTGTGAAGAGGTGTGCCAACAATTTAGCGAACAACTTGATATTCATTATTATTTTAAGCCAAATTCGGGCAGAAGCCAAACCCGCAACTATGGCATGGAACGCGCTTCGGGAAACTACTTTATCATTTTTGATTCCGACTGCATTATGCCACCTTCTTATATTGAGTTGGTAAAGAAGCATTTAACTAACCATTTCGTCGACTGTTTTGGTGGTCCCGACGGTGCCGACAGTTCTTTCTCCGATATGCAAAAAGCCATCAATTATTCCATGACTTCTATTATGACCACCGGCGGAATCAGGGGGGCAACCCATAACGTGAATAAATTCTCGCCCCGCTCTTTCAATATGGGCATGTCCAAAGAGGTTTTTCAAAAAGTTGGCGGCTATAAAGATATGATTGGGGAAGATATTGACCTGAGTATTCGGATCAAGGAAGCCGGATTTAAGACCCAACTTTTTCCTGAAGCACATGTTTTCCACAAAAGACGTGTCAATCTGAAAAAGTTCTTTAAACAGGTCAATACTTTTGGCAAAGCACGCCTGCTGCTCAAAAAACTGCATCCATCATCACTTAAGTTGGTTCATTTATTGCCCATGAGCTTCGTATTGGGAAATTGTCTTTTATTACTGCTGGCGGCAATTTTTTGTAGTTTGTGGTTTTTACTTCCGATAGGCATCTTTATTTTGGCAATTTTTATAGAATCTTTGATTAAGAACAAGAAGATTTCGATTGCTTTTTTGTCAATTGTCACAAGTTATACGCAATTATTCGGATATGGGTTGGGTTTTATTTCGGAATTAATCACTCGAAAAGCCTCCCGCGCAAATCAGGAAGAATTATATAAGTCCCACTAAGATAATAAATTATGAAGAAAATATTAGTTACAGGCGGAGCCGGTTTTTTAGGTTCTCATTTATGTGAAAGATTGCTTAATGAGGGAAATGAAGTAATTTGTTTAGATAATTATTTTACGGGCAACAAACATAATATCATCCATTTGATGGATCATCCCTATTTTGAGTTGGTTCGTCACGATATTACCTCTCCATTTTATATTGAAGTGGATGAGATATTTAACTTGGCTTGTCCGGCATCGCCCATTCATTACCAATACAATCCGATAAAAACCGTTAAAACTTCCGTAATGGGAGCCATTAATATGTTGGGATTGGCAAAACGGATCAAGGCAAAAATTTTGCAGGCCTCTACGAGTGAGGTTTATGGCGACCCGTTCATGCACCCGCAAAGGGAAGAGTATTGGGGGAATGTAAATCCTATCGGTATTCGTTCGTGCTACGACGAAGGGAAACGTTGCGCGGAAACCCTCTTTTTTGATTATCACCGGCAAAACAATGTGGATATCAAAGTAATTCGTATTTTCAATACATACGGTCCGCGCATGCACCCCAACGATGGACGTGTAGTGTCCAATTTTATTGTACAAGCTCTTAAAAATCAAGATATTACAATTTATGGCGATGGAAAACAAACTCGCAGTTTTTGTTATTGCAGCGATTTGATTGACGGCATGATTAAAATGATGGCAACCGACAGTAATGTGATTGGTCCTATTAACATTGGGAATCCCAACGAATTTACTATTAAACAATTAGCAGAATTAGTCATCGAAATGACCGGTGCAAAATCCAAAATTATCTA
>JALNYF010000041.1 GCA_023229985.1 Bacteroidales bacterium
TGTTTGCCGCTGCAGAAATAGCAAAATTAGACAAAATGGAATATAGAAGATACATTAAAAGCAAAAAAGCGATCAACGATTATGACAATGCTATCAATTACGCGCGTGAAGAAGGCAAATTGGAAGGTAGATTAGAGGGAAAATTGGAAGGAAGAATGGAGGGCGAATTAAAAGGCAAATTGGAAGGTAAGTTGGAAGGTAAATTGGAAGGCAAGTTGGAAATTGTACATACTTTGCTGAAAATGGGAAAGCCTATCGATGAAATTGTACTGATAACCGGATTGTCGAAAGAGCAAATTGAGGAATTGGAAATGAATAATTAGGAACAAGGAATTAGATTTTCGCCTTCACGCTTTGGCTCGCCCGCTGTTTGTCTCTTCCCATTCACTTCTCGTACGCCCCGCAAGGCGACACCCACCTCTGCACGGTCAATATGGAAAATTGCATTGATTGTTGTTGGTTTATAGGGCATTGCGGTTGGTTTTATAATGAGGGAAAAGGTGTTATGTTGGATAAACGGTATTCAATCTATTTAACGCACAGCATTAAAATTGATTATAAGATATTACTTTAAAATTCTATTCAAAAAAAAATTTCAAAAGTGTGTAATCAATCGAAAAAAAATGTATTTTTGCAGCTCGAAAAAACACCAAGCCCAGGTGGCGGAATTGGTAGACGCGTCGGTCTCAAAAACCGATGAGGTAACACTCGTGCCGGTTCGATCCCGGCCCCGGGTACAAACTCGAAAATCCTTGTAATCACTACGTTGCAAGGATTTTTTTTAAAACAAAATCGCATCATTATGGAAAATGTGTTGGCTTTCATAAATTGGACTGTTGACCCCGTAGCCTTTTCTATCGGTAGCCTAGAAGTCCGTTGGTATGGCATTTTATTGGCTACAGGCTTCATTCTCGCCTATTTTACGCTCAAAAAAATCTTTATTACTGAAAAACTTTCCCAAGGTCTGTTGGACAAACTCTCCATCTGGACTATCATCTGGACCATCGTCGGACTACGCTTGGGACATTTCTTGTTCTACGAGACGGAATATTTAGTCAGTCACCCACTGCAAGTTTTGCTCCCCTTCGACGAGGATTGGAATTTCGTCGGCTATCAGGGCTTGGCAAGCCACGGCGCAGTGATAGCTATCATTTTATGGCTCACTTATTTCTCTTGGAAAAAGAAAATGAACTTTTTTTGGCTTATCGACCGCCTCGCCATTGCTATTCCCATCGCCGCCGCATTTGTCCGCATCGGGAATCTGATGAACCACGAAATTGTGGGCAGTATCACCAATGTGAACTGGGCGTTCAACTTTACCCAAGGCGGCCCCGGCATTGCAGGCACCTTCCGTCACCCCGCACAATTGTATGAGTCAATAGTTTACCTTTTGCTTTTCCTCGCGCTTGTCCTCTATTATTTAAAATTCGCCAAGGGAAATGTCCCCGCCGGTCGCACCACCGGCATCGTCCTGACCGTTATCTTTATCGCCCGCTTCTTTATCGAATTTTTTAAAGAAGTGCAAGTCGTGAAAGAAGAAGCAATGACCCTCAATATCGGACAACTATTAAGTATTCCGTTTATCCTTATCGGTGTCGGACTGCTTATCTGGTCTTTTATTAAAAAAGATAATATTCCACATTATATTGAACCTAAAACGCCTGAAAATAAGGATAATAAGACAAAATAAGAAATTATGAAGAAAATTTTAATTACCGGAGGTGCCGGTTTTATCGGTTCGCACGTAGTTCGCCTTTTTGTAAACAAATATCCTGAATATGAGATATTTAATTTGGATAAACTGACTTATGCCGGAAATCTTGAAAATTTGTCGGATATTGATAAAAAATCCAATTATCATTTTCTAAAAGCTGATATTGTAGAGGCAGAGGTCATCCATCGCTTATTTGAAGAGCACCGCTTTGACGGGGTTATTCATCTCGCTGCCGAATCGCACGTGGACCGCTCTATTACGAATCCGATGGAATTTATCTTTACCAATGTCGTGGGTACGGTGAACCTTTTGAACGCCGCGCGCAGCATTTGGAAAGACAACCTCAACGATAAACGATTCTATCACATTTCTACCGATGAGGTTTACGGCTCATTGGGCAATAGTGGTTCGTTCAAAGAAACAACACCCTACAATCCGCATAGCCCGTATTCCGCTGCCAAAGCAAGTTCCGACCACTTTGTACGCGCCTACCACGACACTTTCCAATTGCCTACTGTCATCTCCAATTGTTCCAACAATTATGGTCCCAATCAATTCCCTGAAAAACTTATTCCGCTGTTTATCAATAACATAAAGAACAATAAACCGCTTCCGGTTTACGGACAAGGAATCAATGTAAGAGATTGGCTTTATGTAGAAGACCACGCTCACGCCATTGATACCATTTACCATAACGGACAAATTGGCGAAACTTACAACATTGGCGGGAATAACGAGTGGAAAAACATTGACTTAATCAAGCAGTTAATAGAAATTTTAGATAATAAACTGGGACGCCCTGCCGGCACATCACTTGCGTTGATAACCTACGTTACCGACCGCGCCGGTCACGATTTGCGCTACGCCATTGACGCAAGCAAGTTAAAAAACGAACTTCATTGGGAACCCACCGTCAAATTTACCGAAGGTTTTGAAAAAACCGTGGATTGGTATTTAAACAATGAAAAATGGTTAAAGAACGTTACGTCAGGAAGTTATCAAGATTATTATAAAAAAATGTACGGGTTATAACCTTTCACTTCACTATGAATACTTCGTGTTTTTTGATTGCCGGGCCGTGTGCGGCGGAAAACGAACGACAGCTCTATGAAACTGCTAATCAGCTATTTGAACAATCAAGTCATTTTCCGTTTCCACTCTCGTTTTTTCGTGTCGGAATCTGGAAACCACGAAGTAATGCTGCCGACTTTAGTGGCGCGGGCGAAGCAGCTTTTCCATGGTTAAAAAAAATCAATAAGGATTTTCATTTTCCAATTTGCGTAGAAGTTGCTACTCCTCAACACGTTGAGCTTTGCCAAAAGAACGGCATTACCAATGTGTGGATAGGTGCGCGTACCTCCGTGAATCCGTTTGCCGTGCAAGAATTAGCCGAAAGCATGTGCGGCGGCAACTTTACCGTTTTGGTGAAGAATCCCATTATTCCAGACTTGAAATTGTGGATTGGAAATTTGGAACGTATTGAGAAAATTGGCGTTCAAAAGCTGTTTGCCATTCATCGCGGCTTCGCGGAAAATACGGAAAATGTGCTCCGCAACCGTCCTATGTGGGAAATTCCCATTGCCCTGCGCGTTGCCCGTCCCGATATTCCAATTCTTTGCGACCCATCCCATATTTCAGGGAACACACAGTATATTAAGCAAATAGCTCAGATTTCGATAGACTATGGCTTCGACGGTTTGATGATAGAAACGCATTATCAACCGCAATCTGCACTCAGCGACGCAAGCCAGCAATTCACACCGGCAGAATTAACACAGCTCCTTTCCGAACTCATCTTTAAAGAACATTCCAACGCCTTGCCCAACGAACTTCTCCGCAAACCGCGCACGCTGATTCGCAACATAGACACGCAAATGGGACAACTCTTGGCGCAACGGATGAAACTCATTGAAGAAATTGCAGAAATTAAGCAAAAAAACAACCTTCCACTCGTGCAACCCGAACAATGGAATCAAGTCGTCAAAACTTACCAAAACGCAGCACTTAAAGATGAACTTTATCAAGAATTTTTACAGAACTTTTTAAATTTATTACACCAATATTCTTTGCAAAAACAGCAAAAAAATCAATAACCATGAACATAACCGAAACTGAAAACGAAATAATTGATGAATTTGAATTATTCGATGATTGGATGGATAAATATAACTATATCATTGAGTTAGGGAAAACATTACCCCTCATTGACCCCCAATATAAAACCGATGGATATTTAATTCCGGGCTGTCAGTCACAAGTGTGGCTGCACGCCAATTATGCCGATGGGAAAATCGTTTACAAAGCCGATAGTGACGCTATTATCACAAAAGGAATTATCAATCTGTTAATCAGAGTGTTATCAAATCGCACGCCTCAGGAAATTTTAGATGCACCGTTGGCATATTTGGACAAAATCGGCATTAAAGAACATCTATCCCCCACCCGCTCCAACGGCTTGGTTTCAATGATTCAACAAATGAAGCTGTACGCTGCGACTTTTCAAACTCAAAATAGCTAATATGATTTCTATCAATAAGTTATCAGTAAATTTTACCGGTGATTATTTATTCAGGGAAGTGTCATTTGTTGTCGGCGACAAAGACCGTATCGGCTTGGTTGGGAAAAACGGTGCCGGCAAGTCCACGTTGCTCAAGATATTGCACAAGGAATTGGAACCGGAAAGCGGCACCATCGTCATTTCTTCCGGTTTTCGCACAGGCTATCTGCCGCAGGAAATTCACGGCAGCTATGAATCTTCCGTTTGGGACGAAACGATGACTGCCTTCGTTGAACAACGACATTTGGAAAAGCAAATTGCCGACATTACGGAACTGCTTTCTATTAGAAAAGATTATGAATCAGATACGTACATTAATCTTGCCCAACAACTTTCCGATTTGACCGACCGTTTTCATCAGTTGGGAGGTGCCACCATGGAGGGAGATGCCGAAAAAGTGTTGCTCGGTTTGGGCTTCAAAAAAAGTGATTTTCCGCGCTTGATGAAGGAATTTAGCAACGGCTGGCAAATGCGCGTTTCGTTAGCCAAAATCCTGCTCCAAAAACCGGAAGTCATTCTGTTAGATGAGCCGACCAACCACTTGGACATCGAATCTATACAATGGTTGGAAGATTATTTGGCAAATTACGACGGTGCGCTGCTTTTGGTTTCGCACGACCGCGCTTTCTTGGACCGCGTCACCAACCGAACGGTTGAGATTACTTTCGGAAATGTCCAAGATTATAAATGCAGCTATTCCAAATATGTAGAACAAAGATTAGAACGTATTGAAAATCAGCAGTCTGCATTTGAAAATCAGCAAAAAGAGATTGCACAAATCGAGAAATTTATTGAGCGGTTTCGCTATAAAGCCACCAAAGCGAAGCAGGTGCAAAGTCGTCTGAAGTTGTTGAATAAAATGGATGTCATTGAGGTGGACAATGTGGATAAGTCGTCTATATCGTTTCGATTTCCGCCGGCACCTCATTCGGGGCGCGTGACCGTGAACACAGAGGGCTTGAGTTTGGGTTATGGCAATTTTAACGTATTGGATAACATTGATTTTCATTTGGAACGCGGCCAAAGAGTTGCTTTTGTCGGAAGAAACGGCGAAGGGAAATCCACCATGGTCAAAGCGATTGTCGGCGAACTGCAACCTCAACGCAGCACACTTCAACTCGGACATCAGGTCGTTATTGGATATTATGCTCAAAATCAGGCACAATTGCTTAATCCCAACAAAACCGTTTTTGAAACCATTGACGATATTGCAGTCGGCGACATTCGCCCAAAAATCAGAACCATCTTGGGAAGTTTTCTTTTTTCCACCGAGGATACGGAGAAAAAAGTCCGCGTATTGTCCGGCGGCGAAAAATCAAGATTGGCATTGGCAAAACTGCTACTTTCGCCTTTTAATCTGCTCATTCTTGATGAGCCCACCAATCACTTGGATATGCAGTCTAAAGATGTTTTAAAAAATGCACTTTTGCAATACAACGGAACGATGATATTGGTTTCTCACGACCGCGATTTTTTGCAAGGTTTGACTGAAAAAGTGGTCGAATTTAAAGATAAAAAAATGCGCACATACCTTGGCGATGTTTACGATTATTTGGAAAAACGAAAAATAGAATCGCTGAACGAATTGCAGATAAATGGTAAAGAAGTTGCTGACAAAGAGGATAAAACTACCAAAAATAAAGAGATTTGGGAAAAGAAAAAAGAGCAAGAGGCGCAGGAACGGAAGAAAAACAATCAGATTAAAAAGATTGAAAATGAGTTGGAAAAGCTTTTTGTAGAGAAAAAAGAAATTGAACGAAAATTGTCACTGCCAGAGGACTTTGCTGCTGAAATTGCTTCCGGCGAATTATACGCCGCATACGAAAAAGTGCAAAAAATGATTGCCGAAAAAGAAAATTTATGGATGTCGTTATTATCTTAAATAGTATAAATGAAAGATTTTTTTGATTTTTCCGGATTTACAACACAGCAGTATGCTTTCCTGATCAGCGGATTGGTCCTTTTTTTTGCATCTCTGGTTTTCTATTTTCGGAAAAGTGATAGATATGCAATTATTTTATTGGTTCTCAGTGGTTTGTCGTTATTCACCTTTGCCGCTTTGTTAGACCCTTACCTCAATTTGTGGGATGAACGTTTTCATGCATTAGTTGCCAAAAACAGCATGGATAACTTTTTATTTCCGACATTATACAAAGAACTTCCGATACAAGAAGCAGACCCATTGATATGGGATTCTGCGCACGTTTGGCTGCACAAACAACCGCTTTTTATTTGGCAGATAATGCTGAGTTTCAAATTGTTCGGCGTCTCAGAATTTACATTAAGACTTCCATCCGTTTTGATGGCAACCGGAATGATTGTGATTGCCTACAGAATTGGGTCTTTATTGATTAACAAGAAATTAGGTTATTATACAGCTGTTTCGCTAACTTTTTCTTGGTTTCTGTTGAATTTGGTTTCCGGCAATGGCGAAGTGGGTCACAATAATGTATGTTTTGTTTTTTATGTCTCTGCATCTGTTTGGGCGTTCATGGAATATATACGCAGTGGCCGGAAGGTGCGCTGGCTTGCAGCGATGGCTGCGCTGGCTGCATGCGCCGTGCTAACCAAATGGCTGACAGGACTTCTCGTTTTCTTTGTCTGGGGCGTGTACCTCTTGGCTACCTATCGTTTGAAGTTGAAAGAATGGAAAATCGGGCACGTGCTGTTGGCATTGGGCATCGTGGTGGCACTCGTCGCGCCATGGCAAATTTATACTTTTATCACTTTTCCGGAAGTTGCCCGCGTTGAGTATCAAAATAATTCCGCCCATCTCTTTCAAGCATTGGAAGGGCACCGTGGAGATGCATTCTTCTATTTTAAAACATTGCCTTATTTGTACTTTGGCGATAAAAATTATTGGGTGATCAGTGATGAAACCATCGAATTGAATGCGCTGCGTATCATTTCTATCATTCTTTTGTTGGCGGGATTGGCTTTATTGTCCTATCGGCTTAAAAAGAATAGCCATCGTATTGTGCTGATTTCCACGCTCTTATTCATTTATATCTTCTTTTCGTTAGCAGCAACAAAGATGCCGGCTTATCCGTTTTGCATTGCCATCATTTGGTTTATGAGCTTGGGAATGCTTTTTTATACCGTAGAACAGCTTATTTTTAAGATAAAAAAACGACCTTTTCAATTTATTTTATGGTTTATTTTTGTCGTTTTATTTGCATTTTATCAAATGAATTTTACCACATTGCAACGCCGTCACACTGACCAATATCAATATCGGGCAACTATGAAACACAATACGGAAGTGTTTAAAAAGATAGCTCCTACCTTGCCACCGAAGACGATTATATTTAATACGCGAGGGACATACGATTATTTTTATCCTGAAGCGATGTTTTACACCGGCGCGCTGAGTTATCGGTCAGTTCCTACGGAAAAACAGGTACAATTACTTAAAAATCAAGGATATAAAATTGCAGTTTTTACCTGTCACGAGGTGCCGGATTATTTGCAGAATGACAATGAAGTAATCAAGATAGCGGAGATTTTGTTATAACCAAGAAATCATCAAACTCCCAATTTGGAAGACCGCAAAACTTATTATCCATGCGATGGTAGTTGTAAACACCACCTTAAAAATCGCCCATTTGCGTGAGAATTCTCTGTGACAAGCTGCAATAGTGGCAATGCAAGGGGCATACAACAAAATAAAAATAAGGAATGAGGCAGCAACTAATGGAGTAAAAACGGGCGTTCCATCGCTGTAAGTCGCACTTTTCAATGCTTCTTGCAAAGCCTTGTCGTCGGTCTCTCCGGTGCCGGATTGGGGTGAGTAAAATAAAACACTCATGGAACTGACGATGGTCTCCTTGGCTGCTAATCCGGTAATTACGCAAACACTCATTCTCCAATCGAAACCAAGCGGACGTAAAACAGGTTCAATAAATTTACCTAACGAACCAATGAAGGAACCTTCTTGTTGGGCAGCCGCCATTTCCAATTGCAAGCGGTCAATGTTGGCTTGTTTTGCGGATTCAGAAATTTGTGTATTCGCTTGACATTTAGCAATTTCAATTTCGTATTGTTCCGTTTTTGCATTCGTCGTCGGAAAATAATTCAATGCCCAAATTACGACTGACGCCACCAAGATGACGGTTCCTATTTTTTTAAGGTATTGCACACTCTTGTTCCACATGTGGAGCAAAGTATTTCGCGCCGTCGGCATTCGGTATGGGGGCAATTCCATCACAAATTGTTCGGATTCTTTTCTAAAAATGGTCTTTTTTAGAACAAGAGAGACACAGATAGCGATAATTACACCAAATAAATAAATGGACAGGAGTACAAGTCCCTGATATTTAGTAACAAAAGTAGAAACCAGAAGAAGATAAACGGGTAATTTTGCGGAGCAGGACATGA
Source organism: Bacteroidales bacterium (assembly GCA_023229985.1). GTDB lineage: Bacteria > Bacteroidota > Bacteroidia > Bacteroidales > WCHB1-69 > UBA1756. The sequence goes on from JALNYF010000041.1 coordinate 8,649, forward strand.
AAGGAATCAGGAGCATGGTCAAGATTCTATCTTTTTTATTTTCTAAAGTACGACAAGCCATAATCGCGGGCACACTGCACCCGAAACCGGTCAAGAGGGGAATAAAAGAGCGCCCGTGCAAGCCGACCGAGTGCATGAGCTTGTCTAAGATGAAAGTAGCCCGTGCCATATAGCCCGTATCTTCCATAATGGAAATGAAGAAAAACAGAACAAGAATATTGGGTAAATATACGATTACGCCCCCTACTCCGGCGATTAAACCATTGACAATCAAATCATTAACAATTCCTGACGGAAGCCATTCATGTATTTGCGCTCCCAACCATGCAATTCCCATTTCTATCCATTCTTGGGGATACCTGCCGACAATAAAAGTAGATTGAAACATAATCCATAAAAAGAGAATTAAAATAGGAAATCCCAACCATTTGTTAGTAAGCAAATTATCAATCTTTTCACTTCGATTGCGTTTTACCTCCTTATTAGGTTTATACGTCTCGTATAGTGCCCCACGAATAAAACTAAATTTGGCGTTGGTAATGACAGATTCCGTGTCCTCGTTGTACTCATGGGTAATAATTTGCTTTTGTTTGTTCGTAACTTGCTCAATTTCTGCAAAATTAGGCAGTGTTTCAATAATTTTACCTGTCGTCTTATCCCCTTCAATTAATTTAATCGCCAAGTAGCGCAAATGGTACTGAACGGCAAGTGTGGCATTGTGTGCTAAAGTCGCCTTTATTTTTTCGATCGCATTTTCAATAACTGCTCCGTAGTTAATATGAATGTGTTTGGACGTCACCTCTCTTTCTTCATAAACATCAATTAATTTCTTGATAACATCTTGAATGCCGGTCCCTTTATTGGCTGCCGTGGGGACAAAAGGGAAACCTAACATTTTACCAAGATATTGATAATCAAGCTTATGTCCTTTTGCTTCCAACTCGTCGTACATATTAAGGGCAGCGACCATTTGAACGTTCATATCAATCAGCTGGGTGGTCAGCAAAAGATTTCGTTCCAAATTGGAAGCATCAATAACGTTCAGGACAATATCCGGCTTTTCATTCGTGAGATATTCTCGTACATAAAGTTCTTCGGGAGAGTATTCGGTAATGGAGTAAGTCCCGGGCAAATCGACGAAATGAATGGTATAGTCGTTAAACTTAATGGTGGCGGTTTTGGCACTGACGGTTACTCCGCTATAGTTTCCGGTTCGTTCGGACGCGCCGGTGGCAAAATTAAAAAAGGAAGTTTTGCCAGAGTTCGGATTCCCGACCAAAGCCACCGATATGGTCTTCAATTTTTCATTAATGGTATTTCTTTTTTCCTCCGTCAAGGTGCTAAAAAAGCAGACAGGGTTATCATCTGCTATACTATCAACTATCTCTACTTCAATCTGTTTGGCTTCGCTTCTTCTTAACGAGATATAGCTGTCCAGAATTTTGTACTCTATCGGATCTTGTAGCGGAGCATTTCGGATAACGGTAACGTACTGTCCTTTAACGAAGCCCATTTCCAAAATTCGATGACGAAAACCGCCATAGCCGCTCAGTTTTGTAATTACGCACGTTTCCCCTGCAGGAACATCACTCAAAAACAGTTTTGCATTGCTTTCCATACTTCTTCAATTTTAGCGTGCAAAAATAGGCAGAATCAATTGAAAAAAATCTAACCTTAAATGGGGATATTAAAATAAATGCATCCTAATATATTAGGATGCATTTATGATAGTATCAATTCGATAGATTAATCTTGAAATTTGTCTTGATTATTGTATAGAATGGTAGCCATTTTGTTATATCTGATGATCAGGTAAGATTCATATAACAGATAAACAATCCACAAAATAATGGCAAGAACAATAATAAATGTATGGTTAAGCTTCAAATATAATCCGGTATCACCAAAAATGGTACCCATATTGAAAAAATCACCATTGGCAAAGAAAAGGAGGTAAAAATTCAAGCCTAACATCATTCCGCCGATTAAGAAGGGGAGAAGATTTTTGACGATAATTACCAAAGCCCACCAAACACCGACCGTTTCCATTTGTCCATCTTCTTTATCATCTGCAACGATAGCTTTTTGTTTTAATAAATAATTGGTTTCGCTCCACATTTCCGAGAAAACAGAGCAAGGTTTAATTAAGTTGTAAAATGGAACGAACCAGCCAACAATACCCCACCACGGAGAAGTGCTGTGCTTTTGCCAAGAAGCGATTGCACGCAAGTTTTTCATATTGGAATAGGACCAATAACCAAACATGAGGGTCTTAATAAAGAACAATACTATCAAAATAACAACCCACATATTATGGCTTTGACGAGCTTCATTGACGGGAGCTGATTTTTCGGTATATTCTTTAATAATTGGAGCTGCAACTTCATATATTTGATTGTATTCAACAGTAAGTACAGAATCTAATCTATTTTGATTTTTCTTTATCTCGTTTTGAAGTTGTTCGATTTTGTTTGCGGAACTGGTATCTTTCTTAAAAGCTTCAATTTCCTTCAGGTACTTTTGGTTAAGTCCCTCTATTTCACGCATATCCCCTTTTTTAGCTTGCAAGGAATCTTGGACATTGGCATATCCGGGTTTTATGTCTTGCAATTCTCCATTGACTCTGTCAAATTTGACCATGGACGTTATTACAAATACAACGACAATGGCTAACAGAAGATTCAAACCCATCGTAATTTGCCCCCACAGAGCATGGTTTTTTATTTTTTTCATATTAAAATGTTTTTATATAACACTGATTATTAGTTCTTTACAATAATATTTTTCTACTTCGATACAAAGTGCAAATTTACACTTTTTTTTGATTAATAACCATTCATCATATTTTTTTTTATTGTTATGGCATCAATTAATGAATCGTTATTGAAAAAGCTAATGCATTATTTTATAAATCAATTCTTTATACAATTCTTCCTCGGTGGCTGTATTGTCAACTCCTTTACATCTGATATCAAATTCTCGTAAAACGGCAATCTTTTTAATGAGCGCACTTTGTGAATGATTCAGGGCAATTCTACCTTGACGTGCCAGCTGTTTCTCTGATTTTGCGTATCCGAAAATCCTTTTCATCTCGTCTAAATTTCTATTAGGAGCCAAATGATATGCCAACATGCCATGATAATAATTGAATAAGCTGCTGATAGTGACGATAATAGGATTATTCTTGACATTTTGACAGAAAGCAATCACAATTTTATAAGCGGTTTTAAAATCGTTATTGGAGAGTGCATCTTGTAGTTCAAAAATATTGTATTGTTTGCTGATTCCGATGTTGTTTTCAATAATTTCGGGTGTTATTTCGGAATATTCGGGCAAAAAAATTTGAAATTTTTTAAACTCGTTATCAATGCGTGACAAGTCATTGCCGATATGTTCGGCAATTAAGTCCGCGCAGGTCGGAGAAATTTTAAAATGGTACTCCTTTGCGCACTTTTCCACCCATGCTCCCAATTGATAGCCGGGGACTTTTGCCGATTCAAAATAAACCGTATTTTTTTCAAAAAACTTCACCTCGGAAGGTTTCAACTTCCCATATTTATAGCAAATCACCAACAACGTTGTGGTGGGCGGATTACTTATGTAATTCTTTAAAACATCAAATTTGCTCCAATTTTGCGCCTCCTTAACGACCACCACTTTCCTTTCGGAACCAAACGGAAACTCTTTTGCACTCGCAACGACCTCCTCAATGCTGCTGTCCTTCGCATAAAAAACAGCTTGATTAAAGTCCTTATCCGCTTCATCAATGATATTATCCTCAACAAATCTCGAAATTTTGTCAATATAGAGCGGCTCTTCTCCCGACAAAAAATAGACAGGCGCATATTCTTTGCGAGCTAATTTGGTCATAATGTCTTCGTAAGTCGTTTTCATACAGTATTATATATAAAATCTTGTTAGTTTTTCATCTGAGTCAGACTGTTAATTTGCGCGGAATCGAATTTTCATTTATCGTCTGCAAAAATATTGTTTTTTTTCAAAAAGTCAGGCAGAATTTTCTATAAAATTTAAAAACTTACAAATATTTCATTGCACTCCATGATTGGACTGCATCTATTTTGAAATAATCAACCTCAAGAAATAAATTCCGCTATAAAACAAGTAAAACAATATAGAAAAAAAGTGTACCTTTGCGCCTGAAAATCATCCGGATAGAATCGTTGTAAAGTAGAATATAATTAATTAATAATCAAGTATATAATTATCAAAAATGAAGCAATTAATTGAATGTGTTCCCAATTTTAGTGAGGGCAGAAATCCCGAAATCATCAAACAGATCACCGATGAAGTAGAAAAAGTGGAAGGCGTTAAGTTATTGGATGTGGACCCGGGCTTTTCTACCAACCGCACGGTAGTAACTTTTGTCGGTTCACCGGCAGATGTTGTGGAAGCGGCGTTCCGCGTAATACGCAAAGCGCAGGAGGTCATTGATATGCGTTTTCATCACGGCGATCATCCCCGTTTTGGCGCAACCGATGTTTGTCCGTTGGTCCCGGTTTCCAATATTTCGATGGAAGAGACGGCAGAGTATGCGCGTCAATTGGCAAAACGTGTCGGCGAGGAGTTGCAAATTCCGGTTTATTGTTACGAACATTCGGCATTTACGGAAGAACGCCAAAACTTGGCAAACTGCCGCCGCGGCGAATATGAAGGATTGAAGGAAAAAATCACCTCCGACCATTGGAAACCCGATTTTGGTCCTCATACGTTCAACGAGAGTGTGGCAAAAAGCGGTGCTTCCGCCATCGGCGCCCGCGATTTTTTAATTGCCGTCAATTTTAATCTGAATACTACCTCTACCCGCCGCGCCAACGCCATCGCTTTTGACGTGAGAGAAAAAGGTCGTCCCCAACGGGAAGGCGACCCCATTAGCGGAAAAATCGTGAAAGATGCCGACGGCAACAGCGTCATGATTCCGGGAACATTGAAAGGCACCAAAGCGATCGGCTGGTTCATCAAAGAATACGGCGTGGCACAAGTCTCCATGAACATCACCAATACCCGCCAAACTCCCCTCCACGTAGCTTTTGAAGAAATTGTCAATAAAGCTGCCGCCCGCGGAATCCGCATCACCGGAACCGAAATCGTGGGATTAGTTCCTAAATCGGCACTCATTGATGCAGCTCATTATTTTCTGCAAAAACAACAACGCTCGCTCGGCATTGACGAAAAAGAACTGATGAAAATTGCCGTTAAATCAATGGGATTAGACGACCTCAAACCTTTTCATCCTGAAGAAAAAGTCATTGAATATCTGTTAGAAAAAGATAATTGTGCAGACCGCTTGGTGGATATGACATGCGCGGGCTTTGCCAACGAAACGGCATCCGAAAGTCCGGCTCCGGGCGGTGGTTCCATTTCCGCTTATATGGGGGCACTCGGTGCTGCCCTTGGCACCATGGTCGCCAACCTGTCGTCACACAAACCCGGCTGGGACAGCCGCTGGAAAGAGTTCTCCGATGTTGCCGTGAAAGGACAACAACTCAAAGAAGAACTCATCCGCTTAGTAGATGAAGATACCAATGCTTTCAATCTGATAATGAGCGCTTTCGGTCTACCTAAGGGCAATGATGAAGAAAAAGCTGCCCGCAAACAAGCCATTCAGGAGGCAACAAAATTTGCAACGGAAGTGCCTTTTAAAACCGTGCAACGCTCTTTTGATGTTTTCGAGATTTGCGAAACCATGATTGAAAAAGGAAATCCTAATTCCATTACCGATGCAGCAGTGGGCGTTCTTTGCGCCGAAGCCGCCGTTACCGGCGCATACCTCAACGTTAAAATCAATGCCACCAGCTTGGACGATAAAGCGTTTGCCCAAGACATCGTTGCAAAAGCTCACGATTATGTGCTGAAAGCCAATGCCATCAAACAACGCCTGCTGAGCCACGTTGAATCCGTAATTTAAAATAGTGCTACAATATATAATATAAATAAGACCAAATGATAAAAGACGATTTTACAACCCGCCACAACGGTCCAAACAATGAAGAGACCGCAAAAATGTTAAAGACCATCGGTGTTAAAACCATGGACGAATTGATAGAAAAAACGATTCCGGCTTCGATCCGCCTTCCGAAAGATTTACCACTTCCAGACGGTATGCAAGAAGGTGAGTATCTGAATGTTATCAATGCCCTCATGTCAAAAAACAAAGTTTACAAATCCTATATCGGCATGGGACATTATAACACGTACGTTCCCGCCGTTATTTTGAGAAATATCTTTGAAAATCCGGGCTGGTACACGGCTTACACTCCTTACCAAGCCGAAATTTCGCAAGGCAGAATTGAAGCCTTGTTGAATTATCAAACCATGGTCAGCAGTTTGACGGGCATGCCCATTGCCAACGCTTCTTTGTTGGACGATGCCACTGCCGCCGGCGAGATGATGCTGATGTTCTACCACAGCCGCAGCCGCGATGCCGTAAAAAACAACGTGAAGAAATATTTCGTTTCAGAAGATGTTTTTGAACACGTCGTTGCCGTCATGAAAACCAATGCCGAGCCACACGGTATCGAGTTGGTCATCGGCAAAGCCGACCAAGTGCAGTTAGATGAGACTTTCTTTGGCGCGATGATACAATATCCCAACCAACACGGGGCCATTCACAATTTTGGTGATTTTGTTGCTAACGCCAAGTCACACAATATCTTTGTAGGTGTTGCCACCGACTTGTTGGCACTTACCCTGCTCACACCTCCCGGCGAATGGGGCGCAGATTGCGTGATGGGTTCCACCCAACGTTTCGGCATTCCTATGGGCTTCGGATCACCCGCTGCCGGCTTCTTCGCTTGCAAAGAAGATTTCAAACGCCAAATGCCCGGGCGTATCATCGGTACGACCGTTGATGCCGAAGGAAACAGAGCCGTCCGCATGGCACTGCAAACCCGCGAACAACACATCAAACGCGAAAAAGCGACTTCCAATATCTGCACTGCCAGCGCACTGACCGCCATCATGGCCGGGTTCTATGCCATGTGGCACGGCGCAGAAGGTTTACGCAAAAAAGCATTGAAAATCAACGTATTAACGGGCGTTTTGGCAAAAGAAGCCGCCCAATACGGGTTTACACAACATAATGAATTTTTCTTCGACACCATCTGCCTGGAAACCCCGAAAGGTATTACCACCGAAGACGTTAAGAAAATCGCCCTGAAACATCAAATCAATTTACAATATTGGTGCGAAACCTGCTTTTCGATTTCTTTAGACGAAACCGTTCTTTTGGAAAATGTAAACGAAATTCTGGCTGTCTTGGCTGAAGCTGCCCACAAACCGTTTACTCCATTCGCTTGCCAACATTGTGACAATCCGCCAATGAATATTCCGGCAGAATTAACGAGAAAATCTCCCTTCTTGCAACAAGATATTTTCAATAAATATCATTCTGAAACCGAGATGATGAGATATATGAAGAAGTTGGAAATCAAAGACTTATCATTAAATAGAGCAATGATTCCGCTGGGTTCCTGCACGATGAAACTGAATGCAGCTGCCGAGATGTTACCGTTGAGCTGGGCGAATACGTGTGCCATTCATCCGTTTGTTCCCGCAGACCAAGCTGCCGGTTATTTGGAGATGATTGACGAAATGAGTCAATGGCTATGTACCATCACCGGTTTCAAAGCAATGTCGCTCCAACCGAACTCCGGTGCTGCCGGCGAATATGCCGGTTTGATGGTCATTCGCAATTACCACATTCATCAAGGCAATGCACACCGCAATGTTTGTTTGATTCCCGCATCGGCACACGGCACCAATCCTGCCTCGTCCGCCAAAGCCGGTTATCAGATTATTGTTGTCAAATCTACCGAAGAGGGCGAAATTGACGTTGCCGACCTGAAAGAAAAAGCCGAAGCCAACAAAGAAAACTTGGCTTGTTTGATGATTACTTATCCTTCAACTCACGGTGTTTTTGAAGAAGCAGTTTTGGATATTATCAAAATTATCCACGAAAACGGCGGTTTGGTTTATATGGACGGTGCCAACATGAACGCACAAGTCGGTTTAACCTCACCGGGTCACATGGGGGCAGACGTTTGCCACTTGAATTTCCATAAGACCTTTGCCATGCCTCATGGCGGCGGCGGTCCCGGCGTGGGTGCCATCGGCGTTGCCGACTTCTTGGTGGATTTCTTGCCGACACATGCATTGGTCAAAGTAGGCGGAAAATATGGTAGTCAGGTTGCATCCGCTCCTTACGGAAGTGCTTACTTATTGCCCATTACTTACGGCTATTTGAAAATGCTGGGCGGTAGCGGACTGAAAAAAGTGACCGAATATGCCATCTTAAACGCCAATTATATCAAAACCCGTCTGCAAAACGATTACAAAATCTTATACACCGGCAAACACGGCATGTGCGCTCACGAAATGATTTTGGATTGCAACGAATTTGAAAAGACAAGCGGCATTCTTGTCGGCGACATTGCCAAACGATTGATGGACTACGGTTTCCACGCTCCTACCGTTGCATTCCCCGTACACGGCACATTGATGGTAGAACCTACCGAAAGCGAACCATTGAGCGAAATTGACCGCCTTTGCGACGCATTAATCTCTATCCGTCAAGAAATTAGAGATATTGAAGAGGGCAAAGCCGACCGCGCCAACAATGTCATCAAACGCGCACCGCACTCCATGCAAGTCGTTTGCGCCGACACGTGGGACAGACCATACACCCGCCAACAGGCAGCATTCCCAATGCCGCACGACGATAAATACTGGCCTGCCATTAGCAGAATTGACGACGCTTACGGCGACAGAAATTTAGTGTGCTGTATTGAATAATTATTCCTTCCTATTAAAAAAGTCCCGTAAATTTTACGGGACTTTTTTGAAAATGACGGGGGCTATTATTATAATTTTATAATAAACTATAAATGAAACACTTCACTTTTATCCTTATTTTCATTGCTCTGATTTTGGTGCTTAGCCTTGCCGTTTTCTATTTGTCGAAGCGGACCGCTTTTGTTTTTGATATAAAGCCCACTTGGTTTTATGTGGGTTATGCCGTTCTGTTATTAGCGGCTTATGGGGTGATGGCGGGTGCCATGCATTGGCAGACTTCCGGCTGGTTTGCCCATCTTGTCATTATCAGCAACCAAATAGTGTTAGGAATCTTGCTTTATTTGTTGTTGTGTGGACTTGTCGTCGATTTGGTGCAACTTTTTGCCCATTTCAGCCCCAAAGTTTTCGGTATTGTGGTGGCCTCATTGACCATTCTTGTTTCTGGCTATATGATGTGGAATGCAGCCAGCCCCCGACTGAAGACGGTGAAAATTGCCATTCCGAAGTTGGAAAAACCATATCGCATTGTGCAATTAAGTGACATGCATTTAGGGCAATTTCGCGGAAAGGATTTCCTGCAAAACATTGTCAATGAAATAAATGAGATAGATAACGTAGATGCGGTCATGATAACGGGAGACATGTTTGACAGCTACTACAATTATTCGGAAGAGACGTTAACGCCGTTGAAACAGATCAAAGTTCCGATCTATTTTGTAAACGGGAATCACGACATTTACATTGATGATGTAGGAATCAAGGAGAAATTGCGCAAGATGAGTGTTCATGTTTTAGAAAATGAAGTGGCTAATTGTAAGGGCTTGCAAATCATTGGATTAAACTACATGCGTCCCAACGATACATCGACGGACATGATGCACGTGCCAATGGGGAAAGAGACGATGGCATCGGTTTTGCCCACACTGCCGATTGACAGCACATTGCCCACCATTTTGCTGCATCATAATCCGGTAGGAGCGGAACTCCTTGCCCCTCATGGCATTGATTTGTATTTATCGGGGCACACCCACGCCGGACAACTCTTCCCGCTAACGCTCATCAATGGTTCTATCTTCGAATATAACAAAGGATTACATCAGGTTCAGAATGCCCATATTTACGTATCGGCAGGTTTGGGAACCTTTGGCATTCCGATGCGCTTAGGTACGCACAGCGAGATAACGGTGATTGAGTTGGTGAGGGAGTGAAGGGAAAATCACGAAGTTACTTCTACGAGTCAAGTTTCTGTTATGGAGTGTTTGGTTTATCACCAATAATGTTATGTAACGTTTTTTATTTTTTGTGTTTGAAAT
>JALNYF010000006.1 GCA_023229985.1 Bacteroidales bacterium
AATATGACCTTCCGCAGCTTGTTTGGAATTTTGAATAAACTCGGTAATTTCCGTTGATGGGGTGCCCGGATAAGCGTAAACCCCTGATAAGCCGGCATCAAGTGCACCTTGTGCGATAGCTTCATCTCCTAATAAAAGCAATTTTGCCATAATATTTATTTTACTATAATGATTTGATTTATAATTATTTATTTAAAAATTCACCTCTTTATTTGCGGGAGCAAAGTTACATCTTTTTTTGGAATTGTCCGATGTTCCCGAACAGTTTTTATACGGTAATGAATAATTTATTCAAAAAATTTATATATAACTGTCTTTTATATATTTAAGAAAAGAAAGTATTATTTCAAAAAAAAGTAGAACATTTCAAAAATAATTGTATTTTTGCAGCCACAAATTGAAGCGGATGTGGCGTAATTGGTAGCCGCGCTAGACTTAGGATCTAGTGCCGAGAGGCGTAGGAGTTCGAGTCTCCTCATCCGCACCAAAACTTACTATCTCAGCCCTTACACGTATGCGATGTGAGGGTTGTTTTTTTAATGTGTGGAGTAAAAAATAAACATTAATAGATTAATCTATTAATATTGAGAAGATTATGGTTTTTCATTTTTTGTCAGGCTGGCATAAGCAAGCAATCCATAAGCAATCGGACGGATTTAATATTCTTTACAAACATACGAATCCTTCGGAATCGGAATCCATGCATGGGATCATCCTTCTATAAACATTTGAAACCTTCGGGTTCGGAATATTTCGCTTTGCTTGATCATTTGGTATTAAAGCGATATTTACCGTACAGCAATAATTTTTCAACTCATCCAGCTTTCGGGTTCGGAATATTTCGCTTTGCTTGATCATTTGGTATTAAAGCGATATTTACCGTACAGTAATAATTTTTCAACTCATCCAGCTTTTTCGTGGACAATCATGTAGATTTACCAAAAAAAATTATGTCAACATCCGACGCAACGGAAAATATCTTTTGTGGGCATCCTTGTATGAGCAATAACATGACGCCGGCGGCGTTCATGTAAAAAAAATACCCGTCATGCAAAAAGAAGACCAATACCAAAACCTGCTCCGTCAGGCACACAGCATAGTGAATAACGAGAGCGACCTCATCGCCAACATGTCCAACATCGCCGCACTACTCCACGAGACCTTCCATTTCTGGTGGACCGGCTTTTACCGCGTGGTGGAGAGCGAATTGGTGCTGGGACCTTTCCAGGGTTCGCTGGCATGCACCCGCATCGCACACGGTCGCGGCGTGTGCGGCACCGCATGGGCCGAACGTCGCAGCATCGTGGTGGAGGATGTGGAGCAGTTCCCTGGTCACATCGCCTGCAGCAGCGCCTCACGCAGTGAAATCGTCGTGCCGATTTTCTCTGAGGGCCAGGTGGTGGGCGTTCTCGACATCGACAGCCAATACCTGTCCACCTTTGACGAGGTGGACCGCCTTTGGCTCGAACGCCTCGTGGCAGTGCTGATGGGCGGCGAGAAGGATCTCTGGCTGGCAGCAGGCTGCTTCTGGGGCGCCGAGCATTACCTCAAGTTGCTCGACGGCGTTATCTTTACCGAAACGGGTTACGCCAACGGCAATAGCCCCAACCCCATTTACCAAGAGGTATACACCGACACCACCGGCTATGCAGAGTCCGTGCACCTCTGCTACAACCGCCACCGCATCCCGCTCACGGACATAGTGGAGATGTACTTCAAGTCCATTGACCCCACAAGCCTCAACCAACAAGGCGCAGATAGAGGGACACGATACCGCACCGGCATCTACTATACCGATCCCGCCGACCGCGAGGTGATTCTCCAAATCTATAAAGCCGAGGCTCAGAAACATCCCCTCCCCCTACAAGTAGAAGTGCAGCCATTGACAAATTTCTATCGTGCAGAGGAATACCACCAAGATTATCTTGCCAAGAATCCCTCCGGCTACTGCCACCTGCCGGAAGCACTCTTTGAGTTGGCGCGCAACCACCGCCGCAAGTAATCCGACCGCACAACGGTTTTCGATTGCAATCAGGAAATACATTATGAACCCTTTGGGTTCAAATGTTTGTAAAAGAATGCCATGCGATGTAGTCCGACTATCAACGCTGCGCGCTTTTTCACGCCGCTGTATGGCTCTTTCCATTCACAGCTCGTCGGCTCCTCATCGCGACAGAGCCAACGCGCGCGCGCTGTGGCGAAGATTGTTGGTTATTGTTTTGTAAGATGTTCCTGTGGGATTCTTGATGAAATCACGTACACAATTTTCCGGACAGCAAGAGTTTATTAAGCTGCTTGATCATATTACTTTTTGCTTGATCAAAAAGTAATCAAAAAATCAAGTCGCGATGAAACGCTGCCCGCTCTGCAAAGAGCCTAACAGCGGCGGCAAAAGAAGTATGAAAAACGGGGTTTTCGAATGATGGCAGAAATTCGTTGGGCTTCCGTTTTTCATCAACGCTGCGCGCTTTTTCACGCCGCTGTATGGCTCTTTCCATTCACGGCTCGTCTGCTCCTCATCGCGACAGAGCCAACGCGCGCGCTGTGGCGAAGATTGTTGGTTATTGTTTTGTAAGATTTTTCTCTGGGATTATTGATGAGATGTGATCACATACATAATTTACAGCGCAGCAAGAGTTTATTAAGCTGCTTGATCATATTACTTTTTGCTTGATCAAAAAGTAATCAAAAAATCAAGTCGCGATGAAACGCCACCCGCTCTGCAAAGAGCCTAACAGCGGCGGCAAAAGAAGTATGAAAAACGGAATTTCGAATGGTTGCAGACTTATTCATTGGGCTTCCGTTTTTCATCAACGCTACGCGCTTTTTCACGCCGCTGTATGGCTCTTTCCATTCACAGCTCGTCGGCTCCTCTTCGCGACAGAGCCAACGCGCATGCGCTGTGGCGAAGATTGTTGGTTATTGTTGTTGTTTTGTAAGATGTTCCTGTGGGGGTCTTGATGAGATCACATACACAATTTTCCGGACAGCAAGATTTTAATAAGCTGATTGATTGATGATATTACTTTTTGCTTGATCAAAAAGTAATCAAAAAATCAAGTCGCGATGAAAAGCCACCCGCTCTGCAAAGAGCCTAACAGCGGCGGCAAAAGAAGTATGAAAAACGAGGTTTTCGAATGATTGCAGATATTCGTTGGGCTTCCGTTTTTCATCAACGCTGCGCGCTTTTTCACGCCGCTGTATGGCTCTTTCCATTCACAGCTCGTCTGCTCCTCATCGCGACAGAGCCAACGCGCATGCGCTGTGGCGAAGATTGTTGGTTATTGTTTTGTAAAATATTCCTGTGGGGTTCTTGATGAGATGAGATGAGATGAGATCACATACACAATTTTCCGGACAGCAAGATTTTATTAAGCTGCTTAATAAAAACGAATATCAATTGCGGTTAGGTAGGCATGTTACCACAACGCGGCGTGAGGCGCATAGGCGGAAAGCCCGCAAAGCCGGCGGCTGATGTGCCGCCGGTGCAAAAGAGCGACCGAAGGGAGCTCCTTTGGCACCGTTGGGAGCACACAGCCGATGGCTGCGGACTTGTAGCCGGGCGCCGGCGGCGTAGCCGACACGCCCAAATCATCCATAAAATATTTACAAAAGTGTTAATTTTCGGAGAATCATTTCATCGAAAATGAGAGATGTCAATCTCATCATTGTATTAATATCCAAAAATTACTGATACCCGCAGGCTGCGCCCCTGCATCGGGTAATTTCTAATGATTTCGTAATGTTGATCGGCTATATTCAACAATTCAATTTTGCCGCCCAATGTGATTTTCTTTATTTTAAAATCTTTCGACAAAACAATGCTATGATCGGTGTATGGTGCTAATAGATTGGATTTTACGTTTTGTTGTAACGCATATCGACTGCCGGAAACAATGAGCGAGTAACAAAAATCCACCCACGGCGTTCGTACTGACACACTCGCCGAACCGGAATGCAAGGGCGTATAGGGGATCTGGTGCCGATAGGTCTTGCTTTGCGAATCCGATATATCAACCGCATACTGATAACCATAACTACCATTCAATTCTATTTGTAACTGCTTGATTATCTGATATAAAATCGAGGCATTAACATCAACACCCGCAATTTCTACTTCTCCGAAATTAATCATCGACCAAATGAAGAGATTCTTGTTGGGAATGGCTATAATCTTATCCGTCACACGGTTATAATAACCATCCACGTTACAATCTGCATGAAAGCGGTTTTTTCGCAGCGACTTGGCATAACCCACCCCCACATTAAATTGATGCGTATTTTCCGGTTTTAGACTTATATTTCCGGTTTCCCGATAATATAGATCGTTGAAAGTCGGCAAGCGGAATACATTTTTATAATAGAAACGAAACACAATCCTCAGAGAGCAGAGGTTGCACCAACAGGCCCACCGCCGGCGAGAAGCGACTGATGTTTTTCCCCGCCGCCCCTTTTTCGGTTCGATTAGCTACTCCCGTATGCAACAAACCCGCCCGCAAAGTCAGATGTTTTGGGTTCCAAAGAAGCGACAACGCCGTGTAAACCGTCCAACGAGATGGCTTGGAAAAATCGGTTAGATTTGCACTCATATTGTTGTACATCAAATCATTAGATAATGAGAGAGAAACTCTGCGATGAGGCAGATACATGACCGTGTTCGACAAATAATACTCGCGTTGCGAATAAAGATTTTCCAAATTTCGCTCATCATTCAAATAATCGGGGTCGATATAGTGCTGCGAGGCAAAATTAAATTTGGCATTCAGCTGATACACCACTTTAGAAGAGGAATAATTGATATAATGCACTTGTCCAAAGGCATTTAGGTCGGCAAGTCGTTGGCGGGCGTGAGTATTGTATAATACCACTGCGCCGGGGAGCCCCCGCTCCGATTGAAAATAGTAGAATTTCATGTTCATCTGCCCGCGACTGCGAAAATTGAAATAGAGGTTCTCCTCTGCGGATAGGGTTCGCACATCAGAATTGGCACGCCGCTCTTGGGAAGTACTATCGCCGGCATTGCCGTAATAAATCGTAAACGGATAATTGCCATTCGATTGTAAATAATTAATATTCAAGGATGAAGAAATGAATGGCATAGAATCTGACTTCACCTTGCAAATTCTATTTTCCAACAAAATTGACGGGTTGAGCAATCCGAAAGAACCTCCGGTGAGATTCACTCGCAGATTACACGGTTTGTTGCTTTTGAAAATAGGCTTGAGGGTATTGATATTGATTACGCCGGCGGACGCAAACAACCGCGCCGGCAGGAAAATATCTACGGGTGTGCCGCTGTTAAGGGATATTTGCTTTAAATTATTCAACGAGAATTTGCCCAAGTCAATTTGTCCGGTTTGGCAATCGCTGACCGCGATGCCGTCGTAAGCCACAGCGGTATGTTGTGCGCCGAAACCGCGAATCGATACCGTTTTCATTCCGCCCACGCCGCCATAATCTCTGATCACTACGCCGGAAAATAATTTCAACACATCGGATAATTGAATTGCCGGAAGCTCTTTAAAATGCTCTTTCTCAATTATTTGCAAAGATGTTGTGGTCAAAATTGTCTCGTTTCTCTCTTTTGCCGTAATACGTACACCGTCCAATTGGTGCAACACGGTATCTTGCTGCGCCATCACAAAATCAGCGAAAAAAAAGAGTATAACGACAAAAAATAAAGCAATTTTTTTCAAAACAGACTATCTTTTTACAAATTTAGCAACTTTGTTGCCATTTTTCAAAATGTACATGCCTGCGGGAAAATTCTGCATATTCAAGGTAACCGTTTTGTTGTCGGCGATGGTCTGCAGAATCAGCGTTCCTTGTGCATTATACAACAAAATGGTTTCTCCGTTTTCACTTTGCAAAGTAACCGTTTCGCGACACGGATTCGGGAAAAGCGTCAAAGTAGCTGTTTCGTAGGCAAAGGTGGGGATATGATTGGGCAGCCATCCGTTTAAGATGGCGATGCCGTCGAGGTCAAAGCCGCCGGATGCAAAATCTGTGGGATAAGGGTCGTTGACGAGGTTGCCGCGATGGTCGCGCGTGGCGTATGCGGGGTCAATAGTCCCTATCACATCAATCAATTTGACATGTGTTATATTATTAATATCCAAATTGTTACTATCGCGTAGGATATCCAAATCAAAAGGCGTTCCCCAGCCGGCGCGATACTTTCCGGCTAATTGGTCAATCTGAGTGGCATCAATGGAACCTGAGTTCGTAATTTGCTCATCGGTAGGAGTATTGGAAGTTGCGGGGAAACGAACGTAGTTCACGCCGTCAGAGCTGACTTCCACAAAAGCCAATTCCAAAAAAATGTCGTTGAGGGAGTTTTCAAAAACGGCAAAATCATAGCCGTTTCCGTTCACAATGGGTTGGTCGAAGGTGAGAATTGCCACGCCGCCGTCGCCTAAGCTGACTACTTCGGTGGTAGCGGTTGTTGCCGCGCCCAAAGCATTTTGCTCCGTGCCGTAAGAAGCTAATAATCCGCTATTTACGATATTTTGATACCCACGATTAATCTGACATGTCGTTGCCCAACCGATAATTGCCGGATTCTCGCAGAAAATCGCCTGACAGTCGGGAGTTCCCACGATGCCGTCAAAGATTTCCGGTTCCGGATTGGGGTCGGTCACCGGCTGGATAGGGGTCGTCCATGCATAGTTCCAATTTTCGTCTGCTGTTCCACATGATTCATCGCCCCATTTTACCAAGTCGCCATCTGTAATATATTGTGAATCAAAGCCTGCCATCGCGCCGCTCCCATTAATGTTATACATCCAGTAATTGCCGCTTAAAGCCAAATGAAGAGAATCATCATCGTAGTGGATATCGTTCACTATCCCGTTTCCACCCACATAACTAAATCGACCATCGGCAATTGTGATTGCCGACATCATATCGGACACCAAGATACTATCGGTGGCAAAGCGGAAACCCCACGCGAGAGCGATTTCCGGCTCACACCAATTGACGACCAAAATGGCTTGATGTGTTCCCTCTCCTACCCAATAGGTAATCGCATCGGGCGAAATGGTAGCATCAGGTTCGGGCGTTTGCGAATAGAGAAAACTTGAAAATAATCCGATAAGAACCACAAAAACATACAACTTTTTCATAATTGAAATTTAATAATAAATAATAGGTTTAATATTTAAAGACTAAAGCAGTCGGATTTAAGCCCGCTTCAAACTGAAACTTTTTTTTGCCGTTTTGTCCGAAGCAATATACATCGCCATTGACCGTATATTGGTATGCGTCAGTAATATAGATGTCGTGTGTGAGAGGATTGACGGCGATGCAATAGGGTGTTTCGATGGTCGTTCCATCCGTGATAAAATTCTCATTAACAACTGTTTCGGAAAGAATGTCCAATATTTTAAAACTTTTTGCATGTGTACTAAAGTCGTAAGCGTACAAATAGGCATAATCGTCACAAATAGTGAAATTCATAACGGGAAAACCGAAAGTTTGAACAACTTCATCTATTTGTGAATCAATACGTTGAAATTGATTGGGAACGTCATTATAATTACCACGAGTCACGACATAGATATCCCCTTGCATATCGGCTGCTACCGAATAGGGATTTAATCCGACGGTGATGGTTTTGAGAAAAGAGAAATCGTGTAAATTAAAGACTGACAATGTATTACCATAGTTTGGGAAATTTAACCCGCCGGAATTGGCGACATATAGTTTATGATTTGCGACGCAAAGACCTTCGGGATTGCTCCCTGCTTGTTGCGTTGCGGTAATCGTCAGCGAAGTCGTATCAATTTGCAAAATGGTGCCATCATAACAACTCACGTATGCAAAATTTTCATAAAAAGCAATTTTGCGGGGTTGTTTCCCTTGCAAGGTGATGGCTTTCAGCGAAGTACCATCGGACAAGTCCATGATTTCAACTCTTTCGGACAGATTGGATATGCAGTATAATTTTGAACCGTACGCTTTTAAGTCGCTACCGGTATCGCCCAAGCCGCGGTTGTTTTGATTTAAAAAAACGTCCGGAATAATAGTGCCGTCGGCATAATTGTAGTAACTGAGCGTGCTGTTATTCATTTCACAGAGTCCTTCATTGAGAATATAAATTCCCTGTTTTGCCATAATAGCGGGTATTTCTTCTTCCGGTTTATGGCATGAAACCATAAGAAATGAAGCTGTTAAAGCTATCCATAAAATGGTCTGGAAATTTTGGCGTATTTTATTCATATGTTGACATTTACATTCCTTTTTAAACTTCGGAACATAAAATCAAACGAAAAAAACCGCTTTAGTCGTTTGTTACAGCTTATCTCCCGAAGCTTTTCACAACGATTCAATGGCAGGTTTTCTGACTTGTTTCACTTTGAGCGTCTTCCCATCGAAAAAATCAACAGTGACTTTTGGAGGCTCAAAGAGCATTTGAAACTTACAGCAGCGGGTACTGTTCGGGATTTTCACCCGATTCCCTCTCGAGATTTCTTTCAAAATCTCTCACCATGTAATCGGTTGCAAAAATACACTTTTTTTTAATATTGTGACTTTGCAAAATAAAATTATCAATTGTTTTTTACCTACAGATTGCGCATCAAAATCTTACACAATTACTCAACCGAACAGTTCACTGCGGCACGGCAAGACGATACTCAAAAAATTGATGGTGAATCCGTAAAGAATATTACAAATAATCTACATGAACCGAAATTTTATGTATTTTTGCAGCACTTTTCAAAATAAAAATTTATGGCTACGAAATATGTATTTGTTTTAGGTGGTGTCGTTTCCGGTTTAGGGAAAGGTATCACTGCCGCTTCATTAGGTAGATTATTGAAATCCAGAGGATTAAAGGTTACCATGCAAAAATTGGATCCCTATTTGAACATGGACCCGGGCACAATGAATCCGTACCAACATGGTGAAGTGTTCGTTACCGAAGACGGCGGCGAAACAGACTTGGATATTGGTCATTATGAACGTTTTATTGACGAAAATTTGAATAAACACTGCAATATTACTGCAGGAAAAATCTATTATTCTGTCATTGACAATGAAAGAAACGGCGTTTATGCGGGTACAACCGTCCAAATGATTCCCCATATTACGAATATGATCAAGGACAAAATCCGCATTAATGCAACGACTAACAAAGCCGAAGTGGCCATCGTAGAAGTGGGCGGCACCGTTGGCGATTATGAAAGTCTGCCGTTTTTGGAAGCTATCCGTCAGTTTTCTATCGAAGAGGGTTACAATAATTGCATGTATGTCCATGTGGCGCTGGTTCCCTCCATTACACCCAGTAATGAACTGAAAACCAAGCCCGCACAACACAGTGTCAAAGAGTTGCTAAGTCTCGGCATCCAACCGGATATTCTTGTTTGCCGCTGTGACCGTCCCCTTGGTAAAGAGATTAAAGAAAAATTATCTCTTTTCTGTAATGTAGATTTAAAAAATATTATTGAAAATACGGATATGCCCTCGCTGTACGAGATTCCGCTGGCATTGGAAGAAGAAGGATTGGCGGAACAAGTCATCAAACGACTGCGGCTGCAATGCAATGAAAAAGATTTGAGCGATTGGCAAGATATGGTCGATAAGAGCAAAAAGCTGACCTCCAAAATACGTATTGCATTGGTTGGCAAATATATAGAATTGCAAGATGCCTACATTAGCGTAGTAGAAGCGATGAAACATGCCTCTATTTTCAATCAAACAGAGTTAAAAATTCGCTGGATTGATTCGGAAGAAATTACGGAAAAAAGTGCCGGCACTTTATTAAAAGATGTGGACGGCATCATCATTCCGGGTGGTTTTGGCTCGCGCGGTATCGAAGGCAAAGTCAATGCCGCACGCTTTGCTCGTGAACGCAAAATCCCTTACCTTGGCTTGTGCTTGGGTATGCAAATCGCCATCATCGAATTTGCGCGCAACGTTGCCGGTTTGAAAGATGCCAACAGCAAGGAAATTGCCCCCAACACGCCCTATCCGGTCATTGACTTTCTTCCCGGACAAAATGAATACAGCATCTTGGGTGGCTCCCTACGATTGGGCAAATACGCCTGCAAAATCCAACCTAATACGAAGGCGTTTGAGGCATACGGCATCGAAAAAGTATCCGAACGGCACCGCCATCGCTACGAAGTAAACAATGACTATCGCGAAATATTAGTCCAACACGGACTCATCATCTGTGGGACTTCCCCCAACGAAAGTATCGTGGAAATGATTGAACTTCCTGACCACCCTTGGTTTATTGCTTGCCAATTCCACCCCGAATTTAAGTCGAGACCCAACCGCCCACACCCGCTTTTCTTGGGATTTATCGGCGCAGCACTTCATAAACACATGTCAAACAAATAGTTTCGCATTGCCAACTATCAAGTATTTCTTACCAACAACCAAAAAAGAAATTGATACCCTCGGCTGGGATTACATTGACGTTATCCTCATTACCGGTGATGCTTATGTCGATCACCCCTCCTTTGGTGCCGCAGTGATTGGACGTTGGTTGGAGAAAATGGGACTGCGCGTCGCCATCATTCCACAACCCAATTGGCAAGATGACGGACGTGATTTTACAAAATTAGGAACACCGCGTCTTTTTTTCGGCATCACCGCCGGCAATATGGATTCCATGGTCAATCACTATACCGCCACGAAACGATTGCGCCATGATGATGCCTATACCGCGGGCAATCAGCACGGTTTTCGTCCCGACTACGCAACAGTTACCTACTCCCGATTGGTCAAAAAATTCTTCCCCGAAACACCCGTTGTCATCGGCGGTATCGAAGCTTCTTTGCGCCGCCTCTCGCACTACGATTATTGGAGCGATTCTCTCAAGCCCTCCATACTGATTGATAGTCAGGCAGATGTGTTAGTCTACGGAATGGGCGAAAAACCAATTACCGACCTCGTAAAGATCATTCAAAATCCCGATTGGAAAAAAAATCTGACCACCTGTTCTCAAATTGCTTTCTTAACAAAAGATATTGCTTCTTTTAATGATAAAAATGCCGTTTTTTTACACTCTTTTTCTAAAGAAACAGCACAAAAAAAGTATTATGGGGAAAATTTTATCGCTTTTGAGACAGAATCCAACAAGCAACAACAACGCACACTGATACAGCCCTATTCGGATACCTATTTGGTTGTGTTACCTCCATATCCGTCCGCAACGGAGACGGAAATGGACAGTTATGCATTATACGATGTAATGATGAATGCACCGCACCCGAAATATGCCAAACGAGGTGACATTCCGGCATTTGAGATGATAAAGAACTCCATCACCATTCATCGCGGATGCTTCGGTGGCTGCAGTTTCTGCGCCATAACCGCCCACCAGGGACGATTTATCAGTTCCCGCTCTTCGCAATCTATTTTAAATGAAGTGGCAGACTTGGCGCAACGTCCTTATTTTAAAGGACATATCTCTGACTTGGGGGCCCCTTCCGCGAATATGTATCAAATGAAAGGCAAAAATCAAGACCTCTGCCGACACTGCGCTAAGCCGTCATGCATTTTTCCAAATATATGTAAAAACCTAATTATCAATCATAAACCATTGATTGAGCTCTATCGGAAAGCCTCATTGGTTCAAAATGTAAAACGCATCACTATTGGAAGTGGAATACGATATGATTTGTTGATCACCGATAATCCCAAAACTGACAGCGAAAACGGATTGACAGAGTACTTGACCGATGTTATCAGCCAACACGTTTCAGGGAGATTGAAAGTGGCACCGGAACACACCGTCACCAAGGTTTTGAACAAGATGCGGAAACCATCTTTCGACACTTTTTCCAATTTTCACCAGCGTTTTAACCTCATCAACCGCCGCCGCGGCATGCACCAGCAATTAGTGCCATATTTCATCTCGGCACACCCCGCCTGCACCTTAGACGATATGAAATCACTGCACCGCACTACCCAACACATGAACATGCATATTGAACAAGTTCAAGACTTTACGCCAACTCCCATGACTTATGCTACCGCCATGTATTTCTTAGGTTATGACCCCTACACCGGCGATAAGGTCTTTTCAGCAAAATTCAAGCGAGAAAAAGACCAACAAAAACAGCTTTTTTTCAATCAAAAATAGACTTCTTTATGAAAAAAATGACATTTTTCCTGCTATTGGTTTTAAATGTGGCGGGATTATGGGCACAAACAGCCCTTGAAAACGAACAAAAATATACTCATTTTCGGGAGCAACTCCGCAATGATTTTATCTATTACACGGGGGATGCGCGTATCAAAGGCTCACATCTGCCCATGGAGTGGCGCAAAACGCAAAACAACAAAGAGATTTGCTATTGGGCAGATGCCATTTGGTGGCAAGGACATTATGTAGCGGTTTTGGCAACCGAATATCGACTCCGACAACTGCACGGACAAAGTACCGATTCGACATTGGCAGAGTTGAAGGAAGCATTGGAAACCTACAACCGTTTGGACAGGAATGCCGAACTTTGTTGGAACGGTGACACGGCTCTCAACGGCTTTTATTTGCGAGATGATGCAGACGAATCGTTGGTGGCGGCAATGCACGTTGATGTGATTAGCAGCGATTACCTGAATAACTGCGGCAAGTTGCCCACCCACGGAAATGCACCCTCACAAGACCAAGCGTGGGGTAGCTATTTAGGTTTTGCGTTGGTACTCAAATTGGTGGATGATACGATTGTACAACAACAAGTTACGCAGATTGCATCGCGCATGATTCGCCAAATGCAATTTACCGATGCCGACGGCGATGAATCGTGGCAAATTATAAATCCCGTCAATGGTGAGTTAATCCAAACCAAAGGCGATATTCAATGGATGCAGTATGCCCATGCTGAAGCCGGTAAAGTACTGACAGGTAAAAGGTTAGATTTTGGTAATTCAAATCAAACATCATGGAAATCCGTTTGGGACGTTTTGCAAAACAACATGCTCATTACAAAAAGTGGGAATTTTCGCTGGTACGGCGTGATGGTTCTCTCCACGGTCATTAACGAATGGGGCAGCGGCAGCGCAAACTGCTACGATTGGCTGATAAAAATGAGCGACAAAATAGTTAAAAAGCGTCCCGATTTGGAACAGACGCTCATTTTCCCGCACCTGCCGTTAGCCAGCATTGTTCTTTACGGCTACCCCGACAGCTATCAGCTCAATCGCGCCGCCTACGAAGGATACCTCAACAGTGCACCCGTTACCGGCGCAATTCACTTGTTATCAGATAATATCACTACCCAATCAACTCCCCCGTGGCACTCACTGTCTCTCTTTTGCCCTTGGCATACCGCCGTTTTCGGACGATTCAATATGCTTGATTACATGCTGCTTTATAATCTTTTTCAGTTAGTAGTACTCGAAGATAAGGGAAGTTTTTAGCATGATAGAAAATCACAATGATTCAAAATCTTTTGTACATTTGCAGTTCATAACAAAACGTCCAAAATATTAGTCATGAGGTTCATTAAATTACTTTTATTTACTTTAATTATTTTATTTTCAATAAATTATAAAAGTAAAGCACAAGAAGTACATACTATTTCCAAGGACACAACTCTATTCAATTACTCAGGTAAATTGACATACAATTACTATATTGCCGATAACTTGACTTGTTTACACGGAAAATTTTCGTTTGTCGCCGCCAATGATGATCTTCACATAGATGGAGAATACCAAAACGGAAAGCGGTTCGGGCAATGGGATACCCGATGGAGAAAGACGGAAAACAATGATTCCCACATTATCAAGTTAAAAGAAAACTATGATAATCAAATAGTTAAAGTTAATTGCTTGGAAATATGGTTGTCTAATTATGTAGCCGTGTATTGGACTGCTGCAGATACGAGTCATGGCTCTAAATATTATGAAACCTCTTATCAACTTGTAAAAAATCGTATTGAAGGAAGTTTTAAGCAAAAAAAAGTATTGAAAAATAATCAACAGACTGAAATTGTTGATGGAGAGGTTAAAAATGACAAGTTTTCGGGGAAGATAATCCTTCTTCAAGGGAAAGTTACAGATACGCTTCACTATTCTGAAACTGAAGATTATTACTACGGGAATTGCTACCGAATCATCGAAAGAAGGAATAGTGCAAAGAATGATGTGCAATTATTTGCATGTGAATTAGATACAACGAGTATCAAACAAATTGCGGACCAATATCAGAACAATCCGTCACAAACGGATTATGTAGTGGGGGATACCTATTATTCTGTAGAAAAACACAAAATGATCGGCGGTTTTGAAACTCGTTTATGGGAACTCCATGATTATCGGGAAGTTGAAGTCAGTATCCCTTTAATTAAGATAGCCTATAACTTTGTAAAAACCGGTGCATACCGCGCTGCCATAGAAAAAGCACGCATCGATTCGTTACGAAAAATAGAAGTCCAACGTTTGGGAAAAATACGTCAGGATTCTATTCGTGATGCTTTATTTTTTCAAAAAAGGGTGGAAGATATTGCACAATTAGCGCAAAAAATTGTGGATAATAACAATTCTATTAAAAGTCAATATGAAAAAGAGAAGAACAATCGCAAGATTTATGCCGCATACATGCGCGTCATTGAGCAATGCGATGTTCTTAAGAACGACACTTCTACTAATTATCTTACTTATTTACAGCGATATGCAAACTTTCAATCGGACATCAGTCGTCAGCTGTTTCAGCATACATTAACCGATTCTGTCATGACGGGGGCGAATGATATTATTGCCTCTGCCGGCGAAACGTTCAAAGCCGTTGCCGACAGCTACAGTGATGTGCTTGCTCAATATGATTTGACACCGGATTTTTCGGATATTAACGGGTATTATCAATTTATTTCATTATATGACAGTGTGTTACAAGTTCAATCGCAATATCGTTGTGCCTTAAAATTACAAAAACAAATCGTAGAAAAAGGAACAAAAATCGTCACTGATTGTCCGGCTTCGCAAAAAGATGTAGGAAAATCATATACGAAAATGCAAAACTTGGCTCTTGTCGCTCCTCACTTTCATCGTGTCGAAGATGGGGAACTTTATCTTCAAAAATTACAAGAATTTAGCAAAATACAGCAAAAATTTGAAATAATAGTGGCTAAACGGTCTGAAATTGAAATAAATAATGCAGAAATTGTGTCGGTGAAAAATCTCAAAGGAATAGTAAAATCCTATCAACTTCTGTTAGCCACATATCCTTTGACACCGGATTTTGTGTTTTTACATCAAGCTGATACTTTTATTATATCGTTAGATGATGTCATTCGGATGCAAAAACGTTACAAATTGGTATTAGCCGCCCCTTCCCGAACGGAGATTAACGAGAAGCTGAAAAATGTTGAGGATACGGAACAAATTAAAACCATCATTGGACTTCAATAAAACCATAATATGCTCACTCAAAAGGAAATAATAATAGACGATTACAATTACGAATTACCCGACGACAAAATTGCTTTCTTCCCGAAAGCGGAACGGGATACTTCGCAATTATTGATTTACAACATTAGTAATAAGCAGATTACAGATTCTACCTTTGACAAACTGACGGATTTTTTATCGTCGGATATGATATTGATTTTTAATAATTCAAAAGTGATTCATGCGCGGCTGCCGGTACAAAATGCCACGGGAGCTGCCATTGAGATATTCTGTTTAGAACCGCTTGCTCCTACAACAGAGCTATCGAATGCGTTGGCAGCGACGGGCAAAGTAACGTGGAAGTGTCTGGTTGGCAATGCAAAACGATGGAAAACGCCCATTTCGATTCCCGTAACTGTAAATCAAAAAGCAATTGTGGTGACGGCAACTAAGGGAGAAAGAACCGATGACGCTTTTCAGGTCGTTTTCACTTGGGAGGCAACTGACATCAGCTTTGCAGAATGGGTGGAAGCCTACGGAAAAATGCCGTTGCCGCCCTATATCAAACGTACTGCCGATAAGTCGGACGAGCAGCGATATCAAACGGTATATGCCCAATACGACGGCTCCGTAGCTGCACCCACCGCCGGCTTGCATTTTTCGCAAAAATTAATGGAAAACATTAAAAATAAAGGAATTACTTTAGATTATGTAACCCTTCACGTGGGAGCCGGAACGTTTAAACCGGTCACTTGCCACGAAATCGGGGACCACTTCATGCATAACGAACAAATTGTCATTTATTACGATTTCATAAAAAGAATCATTCACCATTTTGATAAAAAAATTATTGCAGTAGGCACGACCGTTGCAAGGACGCTGGAATCTATCTATTTGATAGGTAGTAAATTATTGCTTAATGAAGCGGATCCTTTTCACGTTTCTCAATGGGAATATTACGAAAATTCCAAACTTCAGGATATCAATCCGGCAGATGCACTTCAAACATTATGTAATTATATGAAAAACAATAGCTTGGAGTACATTACGGCTACTACCCAACTAATGATTGTGCCATCCTATCAACATAAAATATTAAACGGAATCATCACGAATTTTCATCAGCCGAAAAGTACACTGCTGCTGCTCGTTGCGTCATTGTTGGGCGAGGAATGGCACTCCATTTACGCGCACGCACTCACTCACAACTACCGCTTTTTAAGCTACGGAGATGCCAATTTTTACTATAAATAGAAGAAAAGAGGAGTTCATTCGGCTGCAATATTTTAAAAAATCAAACGTTTTTTTACTTCTGAACGTAAAACATAAAAAATCGCACCATAGTCATAAAAAATAATCATTTAATATAACATTATGAGATATAAAGCATTAGATTCATCTTTTTACATAGAAAACAGAAAAAAAGTTGCAGGTGAAATCGCAGAAAAGTCGTTAGTCATGCTCACCTCTAACAGTGAATTTCCGCGTTCCGGTGATACCACGCAACCGTTTCGTCAAAATTCGGAAATGCTCTATTTGACGGGAATAGACCAAGAGGAGACCTACTTAGCCATGGCTCCGTGGCACCCGAATGTGGAGTATCGCGAGATACTGTTCATCAAAAATCCAAGTCCTGAAATGGTGGTTTGGTTCGGACATCGTTTGAGCAAAGAGGCGGCAAGCCAAATTTCAGGTATCAAAACGGTAAAATTTACCGATGAATTGGAGGATATTTTGCAAGATTTGATGGTCAATTCGCAAGATGTTTACCTTCATCTGCCCGAAAGTCCACGCAACAGATTGGAACCAATTACCCGCGAACATTGTTTTGTGAAAAAATTGCGTAAGGAGTACCCACTCCACACCTTCCGTCGCTTGGCACCCATTCTTTATCCGCTACGTGCCGTAAAAGAAACAGAAGAATTAAGTGCCTTAAAAACAGCTTGTGACATCACCACCAAAGCCTTCATGCGTGCTGCAAAAGCTGTCCAACCCGGAAAATTTGAGTATGAAATTGAAGCCGAATTGACGTATGAAATGTTGAGAAACGGGGCTTCGGGCCACTCTTTTGCCCCAATTGTGGCTGCCGGAGAGGACACTTGCATTTTGCATTATATTAAAAATGACAAAATAATGAATGACGGCGACTTACTGTTGATGGATTTTGGAGCCGAATACGCCAATTATGCCGGAGATGCCACCCGTACCATTCCCGTAAACGGCAAATTCTCACCGCGTCAAAAAGCCATTTATCAAAGCTGTCTTGACATTTTTAAAGAAACCATTCCACTTTATCAACCCGGAATGACGATTCACAAAATCAATGATTATGTGTTTAAAAGGATGGAAGAAGAATTGGTTAAATTGGGGCTGCTTCGTAAGGAAGATATTGAAAATCAGAATCCTGATAAGCCTTTATTTAAAAAATACTATATGCACAATACGGCTCATTTTATCGGATTGGATGTTCATGATGTCGGACAACGAGATTGGACTTTCCAGCCCGGGATGGTGCTGAGCTGTGAACCGGGTATCTATGTTGCGGAAGAAGGCATTGGTGTTCGTATCGAAACCGACGTGGTGGTGGCCGAAAATCCCATCAATCTGATGCCGGATATGCCTGTTGAAATAGATGAAATTGAAGCGTTGATGGCGAAATAGTGTATCTATCCGCCAATCTTATTTAACCAATTGAGTGCCTGATGGATAGTTTGGACATTTTTGATAGATAGCGTCAATTTCTTGTTTACCTCTTTAATTTGCACAACCGGATAATTCTTCTGCATAAAGGCAAGTATGCTTTCAAACAGAGCAGATTGGTAAAAAGCAGCATCACTATTATCTATAAAATAGCCCACAAAAGATTGTTTTTTTAGCACAATTTTTTCAAAAAAGAGAGTTGCGGCTTTTCTTCTGAGTGGAATCGTTTGGAGTAATTCTTCCGTCACTTTTGGCAAATCGCCAAACATATCTTGCAGTTTATTTCTGTACTTTTCTAATTCGAAGTCATTTTTGACCGCTTCGAGCTCTTTATAAAGGCTCATTCTTTCGCTCAAACTTGCGACATAATCGCTGGGGAAGAGGAGTCCCAAGTCTGTTTCGAGCATACATTCGCGTTGTACCAAAGGTTTACCTTCATCATCAGATTGAAAATCAGAATCTTTTAATTCCAGAATAGCTTCGTTCAATATTTTTTGATAGACTTCAAATCCAATTTCGGAGATGAAGCCGCTTTGGTCTGCGCCTAACACATCGCCCGCACCGCGAATATCCATATCGCGCATGGCAATTTGAAAGCCGCTTCCAATTTCGGAAAAATCCTCTATGGCCTTCAATCGCTTCCTTGCCTGATCATTCAAAGTGTCAAAGGGTTTGGTCAGCATATAACAGAAAGCCTTTTTGTTATTACGCCCTACCCTGCCGCGCAATTGGTGTAATACATTCAATGCAAAATTTTGTGCATCATTGATAATCATTGTGTTAGCATTCGAAATATCCAAACCTGATTCCACAATGGTGGTAGCCACTAAAACATCATAACGTCCGTCAATAAAATCGAGCATAACTTTTTCAAGCTCTTTGCCTTCCATTTGTCCGTGACCGATGGCAATACGGGCATCGGGGACCAGCCGTTTTACCAATCCGGCGACTTCCAAAATATTTTGTATTTTATTATGCACAACAAACACTTGCCCGCCCCGTTGTATTTCATAAGAAACGGCATCACGAATAATCTCTTCGTCAAAAGGATGTACCTCTGTTTGAATGGGATAGCGGTTTGCTGGTGGCGTAGCAATGACGGAAATATCACGCGCACCCATCATCGAAAATTGGAGGGTACGCGGAATGGGCGTAGCAGACATCGTCAAGGTATCCACACTCACCTTCAATTCACGGAGTTTTTCCTTCGCACCGACACCGAATTTTTGTTCTTCGTCAATGACTAATAAACCCAAATCCTTGAAAATAACATCTTTACCTAAGATTCGGTGAGTTCCTATCAAAATATCGACTTTTCCGTTTTTAAGATTTTCCAGTGTTTCCTTAATCTGTTTATTCGACCTAAAACGGTTAATATAATCCACTTTGCAGGGCATATTCTGCAACCGGTCGGTAAAAGTGGTAAAATGTTGCAAAGCCAAGACGGTTGTCGGAACTAAAATGGCGACTTGCTTGTTGTCGCAAACAGCTTTAAAAGCGGCGCGAATGGCGATTTCTGTTTTCCCGAATCCTACATCGCCGCAAAGCAGTCTGTCCATCGGCGATTCCGATTCCATATCCGCTTTTACGTCTTGCATGGCAATCACTTGGTCGGGAGTATCTTCATACATAAACGATGCTTCCAGCTCATTTTGCAAATAATTATCGCCGGAATAAGCAAAACCTTTTTGTGCTTTTCGCTTGGCATAGAGATTAATGAGGTCTATTGCCAACTCTTTCACTCGTTTTTTGGTTCGCTCTTTCATTTTTTCCCACGTTCCCGAACCAATCCGATGCAAAGTAGGAGCCGTTCCGTCTTTGCCGACATATTTTGAAATCTTATGCAAAGAATGTATGCTGATATAAAGTGTATCTCCCTCTTTATAAGTCAGTTTGATAACTTCTTGCTCGACTCCGTTCACTTCCATTTTGGCTAATCCGTCATATATACCAATACCGTGGTCAATGTGAACCACATAATCGCCGGGTTGCAAATCATAGATTTCCTTGAGCGTAAAAGCTTCACTTCGTTTATAACGGTCGCGAATGACAAAACGATGATATTTTTCAAAAATCTGATGGTCGGTATAAACAGACAGTTTTCCGGCATCGTCACGAAATCCCTCGTGCAGTACAAACGGATAAGCGGTGTACAAATCCTCCGGCGCATAATTGGTCTTATTTTTCTGATTATAAGTTACCAACAAATCGGAAATTATGTGATACATTCGCTTGAGTTGTTGCTCGTTTTCAGATAGAAATACCGAAAAATAGCCTCTTTCAAAATTATCGATCCATTCAGCGAGCAATAAATCCATATTCTTACTGAACGCATTCTGTGGCTTCATGTCGAAATCAACTGCTTGCAGCGTTTCGTGCAAGGCTGAAGCATCAATTTCTATTAATTTGTGATTCTCAAGGGCTTGTAGGTATTCATCTCCGTCAATATAAAGCTCTTCCGGTAACAAATGTTGAAGTGGCGAATCCAGTTTATCGTACTCCTGAACCACTTTTTTAAAATTGGTAACGATACCTTGCTTCACGTCAGCCGGCTTTTTAATCCAAAAGTGATCTTCGGATGACAAGAAATCAAAGAAGCTGACTCTTTTTTCCTGTACATCCACAGAGGATGAAAGCGGCATAATGTGTAATTTATCTACTTCTTTAACAGATAATTGCGTATTTGTATCAAAAAGTCTGACCGATTCTACGATGTCCCCCGACAGTTCAATTCGATAGGGATATTCTTCGGAATAGGAAAAGATGTCAAAAATTGCCCCGCGCCACGCAAATTGCCCGGGTTCAAACACAAAATCCTCTTGCGAATATTGATATTCATAGAGAAAACTGATCAACACATCAATAGGCAGATTGTCGCCCTTTTGAACTGTAAAAGAGTTTTTGCGCAAATATTGAGTAGAAACCAACTTTTCAGAAAGCGCTTCAGGATAGGTAACAATCACATATTTTCCCTGCTCATAAACCAACTTATTGATAATTTCCGACCTCAACTTGATATTGGCGTTATCAATTTCGTCAAAATCGTAAGGTCTTCGATAGGAAGATGGAAAATAATGCACCCGTTTTTGTTCCAACGTTTTTTGTGTATCTCCCATTATTTTCTCTAAATCGTGATAGAAAAATGCAGATGATTCTCTGTCAGGGAAAATAAACAATTGATTATGAGATAGTTCATCAAAAATAGGGGCAGCTAATAATGCCAAAGATGAACCGTTCAAACCTGAAATAAAAAGGCGGGAAGAACTTGTTTTTTGATTAAAAAAATCTGTAAATAATTCTTTTTTGGGGGGCTGAAAGCGGCTTAATAATTCGTCCTGAAACATAATAAAGTAAAGTTAGAATCTGCTCCACAATTCTCTCAGCGAGCTATAAGAATTTTGTAAGTAAGAACAGACTTGAGAACGTGGGACCCAAGCAACTTGCGTAATATCTTCTTCGCGTTGAGGAATAAGTTCAGAGTTTTCGGCGATTTTCATTCTGAACCAAAAAGTCTCTTTCAAGATGATATTAGTTCCGAACTGATAAAGATGAAAGGTCGATAAAGGGATATCATCTATGATTGTGGCATTGACGCCGGTTTCTTCTTTCACTTCACGTTGGGCGGTCACGGAAATGGGCTCCCCTTTTTCGACTTTTCCCTTGGGAAAGTCCCATCTGTTTCTTCTAAAAATCATCAAGATTTCGTCGTTGTCATTTACTACCAATCCGCCGGCAGCGCACATATACTCGTAATTTTGCAGAAATGCTTTGAAAATCTCCTCATTTTCAATGATTTGACTGCCGATTTCATCAAAGACAGTAATAGGGAAAATGGTCATTTGCTATTTTTTTATCAAGTTTTGTGCGATTTTAAAATAAAGATCGGTAAACACCAAACCGGAATTAGCGTTGCGTTCTATGTGATAAATTGCTTTATTGCAATCATTGAAGATAGGGGCAGCATTTTTGACAGTGAAAAAACTCTTGTAAGTTTCCAAACATTTTGTTTCGTCGGCAGTAGCTTTCACCAAGTCGTGGTTTTGGGTTTGCATAAGGAGTGCATTGCGAAACATGCGAATCATGTATTGAATAAAACGTTTTTGTTCTTCTTTTCCGTTTTTAATAATTTCGGCGAAAGTATCTTGAACAGTCAGATAGTTGATGGCAGAAGGGACTTCATTTCCAGCATAAGCCGCGATACTTTTCAAAACGAGGTTAAAATTTTTCAGTAAGGTATGCAGTTCGCCGGTATCTTGGTAAAGATTCAGGGCTTTGACATAGCTTCCATCGGCAATGGCGGCAATATCGGTGGCGACAGTTTCAGAGGCATTTTCTTCCCTAATTAATTGATTTTTAATAATTTCTTCACTGAGGGGCGGGATTTTTACTAATTGAGTTCTTGACAGAATCGTGGGTAAGATAGCATCCGCATTTTCGGCGATAAGGATAAAGAGCGTTTTATTTTCCGGTTCTTCCAATGTTTTCAGAAGCTTGGGAGCGGCGGCGTGATATAGCTTTTCCGTCATCCACAAGATATAGAATTTGTAGCCGTTGGCATAAGCCCGAATGCTGTTTTGGTGAATAATGTTCGCGCAATCGCGAATATTGATGGAAGCTTGTTTGTTTTCGCTTCCCAATTCGGAGAGCCATTCGTTAAGGTCTAAGTGATAATTTTTGGAAAACACATAGTCGCGAAACTCCTGCGCCAACTGCTCGGAATCGGAATCTTTTTTTATTTTTTTGGTATTACAATTGGGAAAAAGAATATGTAAGTCAGGGTGCTGTAGCCTATTGAACATCAAGCAAGAGGGACATACCCCGCAAGAATCACCATCATGTCGGTTTTCGCAACTGATGTATTGAGCAAAAGCAATGGCGAGTGCAAAACTGTGAGTTCCCGATTTGCCTAAGAATAATTGTGCATGACTGATTCGATTCTCATCTGCAAGGGCAACGAGTTGTTGTTTCAAAGAATCCTCAACCAATACATCTTTAAAAAACATAATAGGGTTTTTGAATTAGGCTTTCATTAATTCGTCAATAATATTTTCAACAGTAATACCCTCTGCTTCAGCCTTATAGTTCTTAATAATTCTATGACGCAAAATATTGTGTGCCACGGCTCTCACGTCTTCAATATCGGGGGAGAATTTCCCATTGACAATAGCGTGAGTACGTGCGCCGATGATTAAGAATTGGGATGCGCGCGGACCTGCCCCCCACGACAGATAGTTATTGGCCCAAGCATGTGCCTTCGGCGTATCAGGACGCGTCATGGTTGCCAAATTAACGGCGTATTGATAGACGTTATCGGAAATGGGCACTTTTTGTAACAGCTTTTGGTAGAAGATGATTTCTTCCATCGAGAGTACCTGATTCGGTTCCATCATATCACCGTGAATGGTTGATTTCACAATATCCACTTCTTCGTTGAAACTCGGATAATCCAATAAAATATTGAACATAAAACGGTCTTGCTGAGCTTCGGGAAGCGGATAGGTACCTTCCTGTTCAATGGGGTTTTGCGTTGCCAATACAAAAAACGGGTCGGGTAATTGATAGGTAATACCGTTCATACTCACGGAGCGTTCCTGCATGGCTTCCAGTAATGCAGATTGGGTTTTGGGCGGAGTACGGTTGATCTCATCTGCCAAGACAATATTGGCGAAAATAGGGCCTTTTACGAATTTGAATTTTCTATTTTCGTCTAATATTTCCGTTCCCATAATGTCGGAGGGCATTAAGTCGGGGGTAAACTGTATTCTGTTATAAGACAAGTTGATAGTTTTAGCGATAGTAGTAATCATCAACGTTTTTGCCAAGCCCGGGACCCCAATTAGCAGGGCGTGGCTTCGACTGAACATCACCATCAGAATATTCTTTATAATCTCGTCTTGTCCGACGATAACTTTTGCAATTTCTCTTTTTATCTCAGCATATTTACTTACAAATGCTTCGATAGCTTCCACATCATTTTTAAAATTCAAATCTGCCATATAGTTCTTTTTTATTCAGGAATTTGCCATTGACTAATGAACGGGCAATTTCGATAGTTTTCGTTTATTTTAATATTAGTAATTTTCACTTTATTCAGGATCCAAGTGTTCGTTGTTTTCACTTTTTTCTCTTCGAGGGCAGCATTTTTGATTAAGTCATAATCTTCTGTCAGGTTCGGTTTGTGGGCAGCGACTTTTGTTTTCAGGTAAAGAATTCGATATGCCATTTTGCCGTCTTCGTTGACGTATGCCACGGGTTGTGAATACTCTCCGGGGATCAGTTTGCTGATAGTGGTGAACGTTGAAGCATCGATAGATTCTTTTTCAAATTTATAGGAGTTATTATAGCTATTGACAACCCAGCCACCGCTATTTTTGCTTAAGTCATCAGAAAATTGCAAGGCGGCTTTGCTAAAATCCATTTTTTCCGTAATGATGACATTGCGGATGCTATCGAGCGATTCGATAGCCTTAACTTGTTCTTCTACAGAAGGTTTAGGTTGCAATAGGATATGGGCAACATTAATACTTTCGCCGCGGCGTTCAATCATTTGAATAATATGGTATCCTGCTTTGGTTTTAACGATTTGAGAAATTTCGCCGGATTTAAGGTTAAAAGCAACTGCTTCAAATTCGGGGTAAAGGGTACCGCGTTCCACAAAACCAAGTTCGCCGCCTTTTCCTGCGGAGCCCGGGTCATCGGAATAGAGGCGTGCCAACATAGAGAATTTCTCGCCGCGGAGCACCCGCTCGCGATAATCATTCAAACGAGTTTTAATAGCAGCAATTTCCTCTTCGCTGACCGGTGGCATTTTGACGATATGTCCATATTCGTATGAGGGTTCAACGGTGGGCAAACTATCATACGGGATTCTGTCAAAAAAACGTTTCACTTCAGAGGGAGTAATGGTAACATTGACGGTGATGTCTTGTTGAATGCGGTCAGCAATCATCTGCGCCCGAACCACCTCACGCATATCTTTTTTTATTTCGTCCATACTCTTATTGTATGCTTGCTCAATCATTTTCGTATTTCCTCCCACCTGCGACAACCAATAATTAATTTGGTAATTGACACGAGAATCTACCTCCTGGTCAGTAAAAACAATACTATCCAATTCGGCTTGGTGCATAAACAGTTTTTGTTTTACCAAATGTTCGAAAATAGTGCATTTGGTTTCTTCCACATTGTCATTATCCATAACGGAATATTGCGCAGCATAGTTGGCATATTCGGTTTCCAATTCGGATTTCATAATAATTTCTTTACCCACGATGGCAATAATCTCATCAATGGTTGAAGGAGATTTAGGTTGAGCCCATCCAGTTGCGAAGCAGAAAAAGAGTACAGTAACAAGAAAAAACTTCTTCATAATGTTATATATTTTGCGGCTGCGAAAATACAAAAAAAGAAGACATAAATTGTCTTCTTTTTAAAAACAGGTAAAATATTTTACGTATTATTTTCTGCCTAAACTTTCGTCTGAAACAGTCAATTTTTTTCTACCTTTAGCGCGACGGGCAGCCAAAACTCTGCGCCCATTGGCGGTTGACATTCTTTCTCTGAAACCATGTTTGTTGGTGCGTCTTCTGTTCGACGGTTGGTATGTTCTTTTCATTTTATTGTATTTTTTTTATATTATACTTAGGCTGATTTTCGGGCTGCAAAAATACATTTTTTTTTCAAATAAAAAATAAAAACTCTGCTGATTCATTCGATTTCTTTTAAAAAAAAATATAAGATATTATTAATCAACAATATAAATTGAATTTTTTTTAAAGAAAAATGACATTTTCACAGATTTGAAGCCACCGTTATAATTAGATTTTTTTATTATTTTTGCAAGTTCTATTACAAACTCGCAAAAGAATGAAAACAAAGCGCGTATTTATTGGTATTTTTGGACGAAGAAATAAGGGTAAAAGTTCATTAATCAACGCATTAGCGGGGCAAGAGATTGCTATTGTTTCAGAAATGGCAGGTACTACAACCGATCCCGTCAAAAAAACGATTGAAATTTTCGGCATTGGTCCCACTGTTTTAATCGACACCGCCGGCATAGACGATTCGGGCAGCATCGGCGAAAAACGAATCCAAAAAACGAATGAAACCCTCAAAATAATTGACGTTGCTATTTTATTAATTGCTGATAATCAATTTGGTACAGATGAAGAGGATCTGATTGAACGGTTTTCAGAATACAATATTCCTTACCTGATTGTACACAATAAATCAGACATCATTGCCCTCAATTCCGAATTAAGAACAAGATTATCCGCCTACCGCGTTCCCGTTTTGGAATGTAGTGCGACCAACCAGCAAGGAGTGACGGCAATCCTTGATGCCCTTGTTGCGATTACACCTGCTTCTGCGTATATTCAGGACACTTTGGTCGGGGATTTGGTAGCAGAAGGCGAGAGCGTTGTTTTGGTTATGCCGCAAGATGCAGAAGCGCCGGAAGGACGTTTAATTCTTCCGCAAGTGCAGGTTATCCGAGATATTTTAGACCACCATGCCGTCGCCATTGCCTTACAACCGGAGGAATTATCCGAATTTTTGAAGAATTTCACTCCTAAAATGGTTATTACAGACAGTCAGGCTTTTGCTACAATTGCCCCCTTCGTACCGGAGCATATTCCGCTCACCAGTTTTAGTATTATCCTGTCGCGCGCAAAAGGAAATTTTGAAGCCTTCATAGAAGGGACGCCACATATCAACGAGTTGAAAGATAACGATAAAATTCTGATGTTGGAATCTTGTACCCACGTTACCGCGTGCGAAGACATCGGGCGGCACAAAATTCCCCAATTAATGCAAAAAGTAACCGGAAAAAAGTTGATATTTGACTTTGTCCCTGCCCTGCAACCTCTGCCCGAACACTTGCAACAATATGCCATGGCAATTCAGTGCGGCGGC
Organism: Bacteroidales bacterium; assembly: GCA_023229985.1. Classification (GTDB taxonomy): domain Bacteria; phylum Bacteroidota; class Bacteroidia; order Bacteroidales; family WCHB1-69; genus UBA1756. The sequence goes on from JALNYF010000006.1 coordinate 26,959, forward strand.
TGCATGGTGACAAAAAAACAACTACAAAATCGTGTCAATCAAATTATTAAATCAGGAGTTCCTATTTCCAATTATGGAATGACACTTGCCTCTCTTACCGGCATTTTTAAACGCGCGACCCAAGTATTTACAGATTAATCCATGGATAATGACTGAATTAGAAGAAAAAAAAATCAATCAATTATTTCAATTTTTCGTAAACAACGGATTCGACCATACCGTAGAAGAAATCTCGGTTAGTTTAAAAATAACTCCCAAAACACTTTACAATCGCTACCAGAATAAAACCAATATGATATTCGAAACCCTTACGTATTGGCAAAAATTGGTCGTTCAAAGGATTAACGAAAAAGCAATCTATTGTAATAACAGCATCGAAGCACTGATTATATTAATCTGCGAAATTGAGCAAAGTAGGCAAACAGAAACCTTTTTTTTCCACCTCAAAAAGGACGACCTGCTCGGGGACGACCAATACGGCAATTCGGAATGGGAAAATTGCTTCATCAGTATCATCAACGATGACAAATATCAGAGTTTCGACAAAAGAATAAACATAGAAACCTTCGTAAAATATTTTTTCACCAACCTACTTTTTTATCTCTCCAAACGGGAAATGTTCATTGAAACCATTCACTATATTTTAGAGCCACTCCTTACGGAAAGCGGAAAAGAGAAATTTAATGAAGTCGATTTTGAGACCTTGCTGATCGGCCAAAAATAGCCAACGAGAAAATATCAACGTTTTATTGTTGAGTACTTATTCATTGAATAAGCTAAATTTCAAAAGAAAGCAATATCTTTGCGCGGCAAAAAATATCAATAACTGAAACCATTAATTATACCATCAAATGAAAAATATTAAACATATTATTACGATTTTTATACTGATTTTTTCGTGGGAGCTTGGCAGTGCGCAATATTCGGAAAAGGAAATCTACGAATACATAGATACGTATAAAGAGTTGGCAATCAATAAGATGTATGAATATAAAATTCCGGCAAGCATCACCTTAGCGCAGGGAATTTTTGAAAGTGGCTGTGGAACCAGCCGTTTAGCCAGTGAAGGGAACAACCATTTTGGTATTAAATGTCACAAAGAATGGACCGGCGACACGCTGCTCATTGATGATGATGAATTGCAAGAATGTTTCCGTAAATACAATACAGCAGAAGAGTCGTATAATGACCATTCACTATTTTTAAAAGGACGTCCGCGTTATAGTTCTCTCTTTACGTTAGATATTTTGGACTATGTCGGCTGGGCAAAAGGATTAAAAGAAGCCGGCTACGCCACCAACCCCGAATATGCCAACCGAATCATCAATCTTATTGAAAAATTCAACATTGCTAAACTTGATACCCTCTATAACGAAAGACTGATGGCCGGCTATTTTAAAGATTATCCGAATGTGACACCTCCTTCCCTTGCAGAACAGACAGAACCTCAAGAGTTTGCTAATGACGATGGAGAAAATAAGCCAACAAGTATTACCGTCTTCACCGCCTTCAAAGACGAGTTCCCCGCTGTCGAATATCCCTTCACCGAAAGATCCGTTTATGTAAACAACAACACCTATTTTGTCATTGCACAAAAAGGAGATTCTTACTCAAAAATAGCAAAAGACTTACAGACAAGCGTTAAGAAGCTGAAAAAATATAATAATATCACCACATCGGGAAATTTGAAAATTGACCAAGTTGTTTATATTGAGCGTAAAAGCAAAACCGGAAAAGAAGAGTATTACAAAGTTCAAAATACGGAAACGCTACACTATATTTCACAAAAAACAGCCGTCGATTTGAATAAGATATACAAGTACAACGGATTAACACTCAAATCAAAAGTCAAAAAAGGTGACATAATCAAACTTCAAAAATAGTTGATGAATCGGACCATTTACCATTTTAATCCCGACACACTATCTTTTGAAAAACGCAAGTTCTCTTTAAAAGATATAATCAAACGTATTCTGTGGTTTTTAGCAACCGCCCTCTCCTTCTCTGCCATCATCATCTGGATTTCGTTTTACGTAATTGATTCACCCAAAGAATTAATGCTCCGCCGTGAAAACAACGAATTAAAAGAAGAACTACAGACCCTTAATAATCAATATAAAAACTTAGAAACTGTCGTTCGCGACATACAAGAACGAGACGACCAAATATACCGTTCCATCTTTGAAACCGACCCCATTCCACTCAATGAAAGATACCCTTTTTTAGCAGAAAACAAAAGCTATAAAGACATCAAAGAACCGGAGATTATTTCTTTACTCAAGTCCATTCAGGAAAAATCGGACAGACTAATTTTGGGCTTGTCCAAACAATCTTACTCTTTTGATACCATCACCAATCTGGTTAACAAAAAAAGCGAGATGCTTCGCTGTATTCCTGCCATTCGTCCGATGCCCAATATTTATGAAATCAGTTCGGGCTTTGGACGACGATATCACCCCATTTTAAAAACGCTGCGTCCCCATACCGGAATTGATATTGCAGCCAAAAAAGGTACACCCGTCTATGCCACCGCCGACGGGACCATTTCCAATCAGAAACCCGGCTCGGGTTATGGCAACGTCATCGTTATCAATCACGGCTATTCTTACCAAACGCTATACGCCCACCTCTCGAAAAAAGCCGTTAAACCCGGACAAAAAGTGACCCGCGGACAAATCATCGGCTACGTAGGGAATACCGGTCTTTCCTTGGGTCCGCACCTGCATTACGAAGTAATCAAAGACGGCACCTATGTTAATCCCATTCATTACTTCTTCAACGATATTACTCCCGAAGAATACGATGCCATCTTGAAAAGCTCTCAAAAGGTTAACCAAGCTTTATCATAAAGTTTATTGATTAACATATTAGTATTGACAAAATTACTGCAGTCCATATTTTGTCAGGCTACATTTTCGAAGAATGTATAAGGCATAAGAAATCCGAAGAAATATTTCGGATTAAACAGATGTTTCCCATTATTTCTCATGTCGAACGCACGACCGTGCATCTCAATATTTGTTGCATACCCTCGGACTCCATTATTGTGCGGGCAATTCGTTTTCCACCAAGCGTTTGTCCTTACTAGGTCTGACCCCACCGCATTACAATATTTATTGGACAGCAATATATATATAGTATAGACGGCAAAATTCTCTTTAGAAAAAGCCTGACAATTCGTTTTGAAACCATTCATCTCAACTCTTGCAAGAATGTGTAGCACATCGACTACTGATTCAAAAATTTATTTTTTGTAATCCAAAAACATGTCAGAAATTATTGCCTGCTTATCATGATTTTGAAGCAGGTTTGCTCCTGATCGGTAACTATTTTCCCGATGTAAAAACCATTGGATAAGTGACTTACATTGATAGTAAGAGCTAGTTGATCAACGTTATTCTGCGTCAGCACCATTTTGCCGGCGGCATCAAAAATGGAGAGTTGAATAATATTTCCTTGCTGACAATCTATATGCAATTCGCGGGAAGCGGGGTTAGGATAGACTTTCAAAGATGATGGATGGCTAAACTGCTGGATGGAGATATCAATGGGCGGTGGCATAATTCCGTCAAAATAAGCAACTCCGCCGGCATAGTTACCAACTATCATCTCCGGATAGGAATCGTTGTCAATGTCTGCAACCGCCACGCCAACGCGAACTCCTTCAATTATATCGTAACGGTTCCCATAAAAAACTTCGAACATCTTCTCTTCGGAGAGAAGGAAGGATTCATCAAGATTATCATCAATATTTTTAAAATAAGCAATGCTGCCTTGTTCAGTCCCACAAAACAGAAAAGTCTCATTGTGACTGTTTCTAAAAAAACAAGGCACCGAAAATCCAAAAAAAGATGTATTTTCATCTCTGATATCTACACCACCCAAAGTATCGGTAATTAAATAAAAATCAGGAATATTAACAGAAATATTTCGGTAATATGCAATTTGTCCCCGCCGATTGCCAATCATTAAATCACTCATTCCGTCCTTATCTAAATCAAAATATTGCGGCGTGCTAAAATCCCCGACATCAATCCCCGCATAGTTTCTTACTTCCGGTTCAAACTGGGGCAAACCGGACGAAGTAAGATTCGGAAAAAGCAGAAGCGTTCCGTCGATATTTCCACAAAGCATATCGCAGGTTCCATTACCGTCAAAATCTCCAAAAGTGGGATATAATGCCTGCCAATTCTGAGATTTCAGATTCCCAAAATCATTGGTAACATATTGAAAAACAGGAGATTCTATCGTTCCAATATTTTTTAAATAAATAATTGATGATGAAAAATAAGAAGATAGGTAGCCATTATGCAATGCCGAAGAATCATAACTTCCATAATTAGCAATAAATAAGTCTTGTAATCCATCGCGATCCCAATCGTAAAAAACGGGGTATGCGCCGCTGCCGGTTTCAATCATTTCATTTTGCAGAAAAGAATCTGTAATCATTTCATATTCATCAATATCCGCGTTGTATTGGTACACAAGAAAGCTATGATTATCTTGTGATTTAGTTAAAGAAGGATCTGATGGCGAAGCCAACAACTCTTTTTGACCGTCACCATTTATATCAATCATATTAATGACGGGCATCGAATAGAGCCAAATTGGTTGGAGCGGATTCGGGAAAAGCGTATCAATCATTGTCATACGAGCATCAGCCGGCGTACCGCCATTATGCAGCCACACCAAGTTTGGGTAATCCACATCGCCCACCACCAAGTCTGGCGTTCCATTTCCGGAAAAATCATACATAAACAGAGTAGAACCGATATGACGGGACGGTTCATCATCTTTTTGTCCGCAGTCACTATTTAAAATGATAGAATTATCTTCGCCGCCTTCTTCAAAATGTCCCCAGCACTCATCTTCTAAACGAAAATCAAAATCATCGGCATTACCTGCATTTTGCATGGCATAATTTTTATGAAAATGCACGTACTTACCTAACAACCAGAAATTCAATATATCCAAATCACCGTCCCCGTCGATGTCGTCAATAGCGAGGTAATCATCGGTTGAGGTATATAAATTGGTATAACCATTATAATAGAAGGATTGAAGTTGTTCTGTTTTCAATTGAAATTGGAGTGAATCGCTAGAAATATTTTGATAAACGGTAATTCCGGCAAGTCCGTAGCAAAAAATGTCCTCTTTCCCATCTAGGTTATAATCTTTAAAGATAGCCCAATTATGTAAATCGGGAAAGGCATGCCGATATTCCGGCGCAAAGCGGTACGGGGATACTGAATCAGCAGTACGGATAAAAGGAAGAAGCCGATTCCCATGTTTTTCGAAAACGACCAAATCTTTGATTCCATCTAAGTTGAAGTCGATTTCGGACGCGCGAACGGAATTAATACCACCTGCCCAAGGGAAGCATAAAACCGTGGAATCGGAGCGCAAAATTCTCACATTTTGACTTCGTTCAAAACCAAAATCATGCCGATTTTGAGAAAAAACAGAATTGGAAAATGTATATAAAAATATGAAAGAGAGAAAAACAAATTTAAAGTTTCGCAGCATATTAATAATGATAGCGATTTCTCCTTTTTGTTTTCATAACGTACTCCGTATTAATGGGTTTTGAGGATTTTTGTTTAAACCTTCTTTTATTTTTATAGGCTTTGTTCCGCTTGGCTTTTGTCTTATTGTTCTTCGTAAATGTTCGCATATTGCGATACGAAGGCTGGCAGGAACTAAACGTCATTAAAGCAGGGATACTAAACGTAAATATCAGCAAATAAACCAAATACTTCCGAAATTTCATATCATTATTATACTATAAGTAATTACTCAATTTTCAAGTCGCAAATTTACATCTTATTTTGATTAAAACGCAAATAATTATTTTTTGTTACAATTTTTTTTCAATAAAACGCTTTGAATTTTAAGAACAGGCTGATTATGATTGATTTATAAATACCCGTAGCTCATTGTTGACTTTATACCATCTCAAATCATTCCATTCACTTGAGCCATTTCATATTATCTGACGGCGCGAGAAAAATGATATATCTTTTATCCTAAAAAAAATGTATTTTTGCACGTTCAATGAAAATGATAAAAACAAAGAATAAAAACGACAGAAAAGAATGGAAAAGAGTAAATTAGGACTTGATTTTCAAAAAGTTAAACATGCAAAAAAGTTAGCCAGCACCATTGCGGAAGATGTTCAAAATTTTGTAAATAAATATACAACCGTTACGGTAGAACGTACTTTGTGTCGATTAATCGGCATTGACGGCGTAGATGCGAATGACATTCCACTTCCCAATGTTGTGGTCAACGAGATACAGGAAAAAGGGTTGCTTCATCAAGGGATTTTGTATTTCTTGGGCAATGCCGTTATTGAAACCGGCAAGACCCCGCAATCCATTGCCGAAGAAATAGCAATAGGGAATTTAGACATTACCCAACTGAAAATTAATGATTTAGATAAAATCAAACAAGCCATTGCTCCGTACATTGACAATAGCATTCAACATATTAAGCAGAACGTTGCCCGTAGAAATGAGTATTTAAAAACGCTGGGTGAAGGGAGCAAGCCATACGTCTATGTAATTGTAGCCACCGGAAACATTTACGAAGATGTGATTCAGGCACAGGCAGCTGCACGCCAAGGGGCGGACGTTATCGCCGTTATTCGAACCACGGGGCAAAGTTTGCTGGATTATGTACCGTTCGGTGCTACCACAGAGGGTTTTGGCGGTACTTTTGCCACGCAGGAAAACTTCCGCATTATGCGCAAGGCATTGGACGAAGTGGGCGAGGAAGTAGGCCGATATATTCGTTTATGCAACTATTGTTCAGGACTTTGCATGCCGGAAATTGCCGCCATGGGCGCATTGGAACGCTTGGACGTCATGCTCAACGATGCCCTTTATGGAATTTTATTCCGCGACATCAACCCGCAACGTACCATCATTGACCAATATTTCTCCCGCATTATCAACGGTTTTGCCGGCGTAATCATCAACACCGGCGAAGATAATTACCTTACTACCGCTGACGCTTTTGAAGAAGCCCATACCGTCTTAGCTTCGGACTTAATTAATGAACAATTAGCACTTTTGGCAGGTATGCCCGAAGAATTAATGGGATTGGGACACGCTTTTGAAATGGACCCGCAATTAGAAAACGGTTTCTTGTACGAATTAGCACAAGCTCAAATGACCCGCGAAATATTCCCCAAAGCCACTTTGAAATACATGCCCCCCACCAAATTCAAGACCGGAAACATCTTCCGCGGCGAAATTCAAGACGCTTTGTTTAACGAAATTGCCATTTGGACAGGTCAAGGAATTCAACTACTCGGCATGATTACCGAAGCCATTCATACTCCTTTTATGTCAGACAGATATTTAGCCATCGAAAATGCGAAATATATCTTCGGAAATATGAAAAATATTGGAGACGAAGTCGAATTTAAAGAAGGCGGCATTATCCGAAAAAGAGCAGAAAAAGTGTTGAATGATACGGTCGTTTTATTAGAAGACATCGTAGAAGAAGGGCTATTTAACGCATTGGAAAAAGGACTTTTTGCCAATATTAAACGAAGCAAAAACGGTGGCAAAGGATTAGCCGGAGTAGTAGCCAAAGATGAAAACTATTTCAATCCTTTTATTTCTAAAATGAAAGAACGCTAAAAGGCGGCGATACGCTTTAAACTGAAAATAACCTTGAGTATCTTTAAAAAAAAAGATAAAAACTACAAAGCAGTGTCTCTTTCGGAACTCACGTGGAAAAGATTCCGAAAAGAGGGACAAGGAATGATATCGCTTGGTTTTATCATTTTTGTGATTTTACTCGCCATTGCGGGATATTTGGTCACGCCGGATTCAACGCCGTACTGCAATCATCAACAATTGGAAATTGCCCTTCAACCTCCCGGGTTTAGGGTAAAATTGTTACAATTGAAACAAGAACAAGAAGTTCCCCAATTCAATCTGTTACAAAAGATGCTATACGGACAACCTGCTCAATATCAGACTATTCCAATTGATGAGTTCCGACAGACACGCGATTCTGTTTACGTTAAATTATTTGAAGACGACCCCAACACAACAGTTGGATATGCCAAGTCGGAGTTAGCCGATGAGCCGGTGACAAGCAAAAAATTTCTGCTGGGGACAGACCGCTACGGGCGCGATGTTTTAAGCCAATTAATGATTGGAACACGCATCAGCTTGGCAGTAGGCGGAATATCTGTTTTCATTGCTTTAGTGATTGGCATTTTAATTGGCTCAATAGCAGGTTATTACAGAGGAAAGATAGACGATATTTTGATGTGGTTCATCAATGTGGTTTGGTCTATTCCCACTTTATTATTGGTGATTGCTATTAGTTTTGCGTTAGGGAAAGGGTTTTGGCAGATATTCATTGCGATGGGATTGACGATGTGGGTGGATGTGGCGCGGGTCGTGCGCGGGCAAGTGATCAGTTTGCGGGAGAAAGAATTTGTAGAAGCAGGGAAAGCATTAGGATATAACAGTTTTCACATCATTTTGAAACACTTGCTTCCCAACATTTCAGGCACCATTATCGTTATTGCCGCTTCCAATTTCTCGTCGGCCATCTTGATGGAGGCTGGTTTAAGTTTCTTGGGAATCGGCGTACAACCTCCTACCCCGTCTTGGGGAATGATGATGAAAGAGAATTATGCTTATATCGTATTGGATAATGCATACTTAGCCATCATTCCGGGCATTGCCATCATGCTGTTAGTCTTGGCTTTTATGCTCATTGGCAATGCTTTACGAAATGCAATGGATGTTAGAAATTAATTATGAAAGTATATAAATCATTAGATCATTTACCTCGTTTCAACAATCCGGTAGTCACGATCGGCTCATTTGACGGTGTTCATTTAGGACATCATCAAATACTTGATTATCTGAAAAAAGGAGCTAAAAAATATGATGGGGAGAGCGTTGTCATCACTTTCGACCCGCATCCGCAGATATTCCTACATCCCGAGAGAGAGGACTTTTTTCTCATTAATAGCCTCAACGAAAATATCAAGTTAATAGAAGCACAAGGCATCGATCATATCATCATTATTCCATTTGATTTAGAGTTTTCACAACTATCTTTTATACAATTTTTTACAATATTAAAAGAAAAAATAGGACTTCGCGCCATTGTCATGGGACCTAATCACAACTTCGGAAAAAATCGCGAAGGGAATTGCGAAACCATACAACAAATTTGTGCAAAAAACGGAATAGAAGTTATTCTAATCCCGGAATTTATCATGGAAGAAAACAAAGTACGCTCATCAAAAATAAGAGAACATATTAGAAATCAAAACTTTACAAAAGCCGAGCAGCTTTTGGGATATCCTTTCAAAAAAAAATAGAAACATTTTCATAACTCAAAAAAAAATAGTAATTTTGCACCCTAAAAATAAAAACTATAATTAATTATATAAATTTATAAAAGAATATGGCAGCAATAGGAAGAATCCGTAAACACGGCGTGTTATTAATGGTGATAATAGGTGTAGCACTTCTTGCATTTATCATAGGTGACCTTACTAAAATTACTCCGTCCATCACCAATCAAAACTTGATGGCAAAAGTCGATGGAGAGAAAATGAGAGTGGGTGGAAGTGAAAATACATATTCCGTATATTACAATCAAAACAGAGAATTGATGATGCTGGTACAAGGCACTTCAACTTCAGATGACGAAATTGACCAACAAATACACAGTTTGTCATGGCAGCAAGTAAAACAAGAAATCCTGCTCGGCGAAGAATTGGCAGATATGGGAATTATCTTTACCGATGAAATGATAGACAATATCAATACCGAATTGATTGCATCGCTTTCAGCGCCCCAACCACAAACCAATGCTCAATACTATCTTTGGATGATGGCCAACAGAATCCAAACTAATAATCCTAACGTAACCAGAGCCACGTTAGTGGGAGTATTTGAGTCTATTGACGATTATCGCACCAAAGATGTCACGATGTACAATGCCTATAAAGCGATCGAAAGAATGGCTGTTTTGGAAGCAAAAAATCAGGCATATTTCGGATTAATCAACGGCTCACTCTATTTCTCCGAACCTATCAAAAAACAAATAGCTGCTGACAACAAAATTGCTACCATGCAATTGGCTACCATTGATGTAACCAATCCCTCCTTTGACAAAATCAAGGTAACAGTTACAGATGAAGAAATCAAAGAATACTTCGATGCTCACAAAGACCGCTTTTTTGTAAAAGAGAATAACAGAGATCTTGACATCGCCGTTTTCCCGATTATTCCTACTACGCAAGACAGAAAAGACATTGCCGATACCGTTAATCAAATCTATCAAAGATTTTCAACAGCAACTAACTTATTTGACTTTGCCAGATCAGAAAAAAGAATCGACAAAGACCGTTTATTCAGCAATAGCGACGGCTCATTCTGGTCATACAACGATGCGATCGCCAATCACGTACAAATAGACACATTAATGTATTTGGCAAAAGGTCATTCCGCTTTACAAACCTACGGACTTAATCAGGAAACCTCCTATAGTTTGCCGCCGGTATTAGATTCCATCGTCTTTAAATCTCAACCAGGAACCATGATCGCTCCTTATTTAGACGGCAATTTCTGGTATTTTGGTAAAGTTCGCGATATTCAAATGCGTCCGGATTCCATCTTGACCACTTTCTTGACGATTGACTACAAAACCCCCGAAAATTCTACCCCGACCCGCACCAAAGAACAAGCCCAAATATTGGTGGACAGCTTGCAACAAATGCTGCAAACCAGCCCCGATCCAAAAGCAATATTCTCCCTATTACCTTCTTACAAAAACGAAAGAATATTCCAAACAGATTCAACCTATTGGTTCAAAGATGTTCCCGATACATTATATAATAAGTTGATCGCTACGACAACCGATGGTTTGTATCTACACGAAACTCCGGGCGGATTCTTATTATTCAAAGTATTGCAAAAAACCCAGTCCATCGAAAAAAGACAATACCTCTTATTCCCTGTTCCAATTCAAGCATCTGACAAAACATATAAAGAATTAGAAAGCAATGCTAAATCACTGGCTATTTCTTGCGAAAATGTCGATAAATTAGATGAATTGGCAAAGAGCAAAGGGGCTACCGTCATCAAGAAAACGAACATTACCAACATGCAAGGGGCAATTACGACCGACCAAGGCTACGTAGTTGAAAAAATATTATGCAGAAATGCTATCAGCTGGGCATTCGACAAAGAAACCGAAATAGGAAAAGTTTCCCCAAATTCATACAAAGGACGCTACAAATATACCAGCAATCAACAATATAGTCAAGAATCACAATTAGGACCGGAAGTATTTCTCGTAGTCGGCTTAAGAAATGCGCAAGAACGCGGAGAAGCAGAATTTGAAAACGTAAAAGAGATTATCAAAGAAGAATTGACCGCACAGAAAAAAAGAGAAGCCATTGAAAAACAACTTCAAGGCGAATTGGCAAAATCCACTATTACGGAGTTAGCTTCCAAATACAATGCACGTTCTGCCGACAGCTTGAAAATTAATCTGTACCAACCCAATGCAAGCGGTATTGAAAATAGTGCCATCGGCAAAATCTATACCTTAGCCACTCAAACACCTTCAACGGTGAGTGGAAAAAATGCCGTTTACTTGGTAAATATCTATAATATTGAAGACGGAAAATCAGCTCCTGACCTCAACATGGAAACAAATATTCTTTATGAAACCGTTCTTGGGAGAAGTAGAAATATTGAACAAATTGTAATGGACGAATTGGAAAGCAAAGTCTCTATTGACGACAGACGCCAAAACTTCTATAAAGGAGATCAATAATTCATTTTCCTTAACCAGAATAATCTTCGAATGAGAAAAACAAAATTTCATATTATACTCAAATGGGGAGCCTTGCTTGGAGCAGGGCTTTCTCTCATTAGACTATTACACTTTTTAGGAAGAGATATCGACTACAACTTCGGTCCCATTTTCGATATCTTGATGGTCGTTACTTTCGTGGCAGCACTCTATTTCGGAATTAAAGAGTATCGCGAAAAATGCATGGACGGCATCATCCGCTTCCCAAAATCCTTTATCGTCGGCACCGGAATCATCATGATTTCCTACATCATCATGGTTTTCTATATGTTTGTGCACTACAGCGTGATCGAAAAAGACGGCATCGCCAAAAATAATGCCAAAAACGTGGAAATGGCAATGAAACGGATGGGAAAAGACACCATCACCCAAGCCGAAATTGTTGTTTATTGCCAACAATCAGACAGCATTATCCGTTACAATATGCAAACAATCGAAGCCGACGGTGATTCCACCTGCTGCGAAATCGTCAACGATGGCATTGATAACGTCCTCCAATCATTTACCACTCAACTTACTCAAAAGAAAAAAACTCCGGAAGATGCTTTGTTCCGATTGGATTCTTTTCAAATAGAATCTAACAGAATTTTAATGCTGGCTTTGGAGAATTACCTGCTGAACGGTAATAACGCCAATGATTCTTGCAACGCTCTGCTCGCTCCTATCCTCTCTAATTCCATCGATGATTTCGGAAGCATTAATCCCTATCAGTTGAGATTTGAAAAAGAAAAAAATAAAATTCCCCACATGGAAAGTGTCTGGATCGCAGCTCCCACCTACTCCCTTTCCATCATTTTGTACGGTATTTTAATCAACATTTTCGTGGCACTTTTTGTATATCGAAAAGAAAAAAGAACCTGCCCCGAACCCGAAGCAACTGATACCGAAACCGAAGCAACCGATACTGAACCCGAAGAAAAAAAAGAAAATTAATCAATATGAATATCTCAGTAGTCGTACCTTTGTTGAATGAGGAAGAATCACTTCCCGAATTGTCGGCGTGGATTCATCGCGTGTGCGAGCAACACTCATTAACGTACGAAATAATAATGGTGGACGACGGCTCCACAGACCGGTCTTGGGAAATTATTGAAGAATTACACTCGCAAAATCCCCAAATCAAAGGGATAAAATTCCGCCGCAACTATGGAAAATCAGCCGCTTTAAATATGGCTTTCGCCGCTGTCGAAGGGGATGTAGTCATTACCATGGATGCCGACTTGCAAGATAGTCCCGATGAGATTCCGGAATTCTATCAAATGATAACTGTCGAAAAATATGATGTTGTTTCCGGCTGGAAAAAGAAAAGATACGACAACGTTTTTGCCAAAAACATACCATCCAAATTATTCAATTGGACCACACGTCGTATTTCCAAAATTCAACTTCACGACTTTAACTGCGGACTGAAAGCCTACCGAAAAGATGTTATCAAGAACATTGAGATCTATGGCGAAATGCACCGTTACATTCCCGTTATTGCCAAATGGGCAGGTTTCGGAAAAATTGGCGAAAAAGTGGTGCAACATCAAAAAAGAAAATACGGAACATCAAAATTCGGGTGGAGTCGCTTTATCAACGGCTACTTGGATTTAATGACCCTGACCTTCACTTCCCGTTTTGGGAAAAAACCGATGCACTTCTTCGGATTATTGGGAACTTTTGCCTTCTTATTGGGTATTATATCTGCTATATGGGTAATTATTGAAAAATTGGTACAACAACACTACGGCGAAGTCTTCCGTCCGGTAACCGAACAACCGCTCTTCTTTATCGCCATTTTAGCCATGATTATCGGCAGTCAGTTCTTTCTTGCCGGCTACGTTGGCGAACTCATTGCGCGCAGCTCCGGCGAACGCAACAAATATCAAATTGAACGCAAAATTTTATAATCCAAAATACCATCATGTCCGACTATTTATATCGAAACGTAAATAAAGTAACGACCAACATTTTGCAATTAATGCGCAATCAAGACGAGAAAATCGCCATGCTCACCGCATACGACTACTCGTTAGCCAAGTTGCTGGATATGGCAAAGATTGATGTTATCTTGGTTGGGGATTCCGCTGCCAACGTCATGGCGGGCTACAAGACTACGCTTCCCATCACGTTAGATGACATGATTTACCACGCTTGTTCCGTGGTAAGGGCGGTGGAACGTGCTTTAGTAGTGGTAGATCTGCCATTCGGCACCTATCAGGGAAATTCCAAGGAGGCACTCCATTCCGCCATTCGCATCATGAAGGAATCGGGCGCAGATGCCGTTAAGTTGGAAGGCGGCATCGAAGTGCGTGAATCCATTGAAAGAATTATCAGTGCCGGTATTCCTGTAATGGGACACTTGGGATTGATGCCGCAATCCATCAACAAATTCGGAACTTATGCGGTGCGCGCCACCGACCCCAAAGAAGCGGAAAAGATTCTGTCAGACGCATTAGTACTGCAAAAATACGGTTGCTTTTCTATCGTTTTGGAAAAAATTCCGGCTCATGTTGCCGCACAAATCACCAACGAGCTAACCATTCCCACCATCGGTATCGGTGCCGGAAACCAAGTAAATGGTCAAGTACTGGTTCTTCACGATATGCTGGGGATAACCCAACAATTCTCCCCCAGATTTCTGAGAAGATACCACAATCTGAGCGAAGAAATCATCCGAGCAGTAGGAAATTATATCGAAGACGTGAAAAAATGCGACTTCCCCAATGATAAAGAACAATACTAAATGAATATTGAAAATCGTATTCTTTACGAGGATAATCATTTAATTGTGATCAATAAATTAGCCGGCGAAATTGTTCAAGGCGACAAAACCGGCGACATTCCACTCATTGAATCGGTAAAGAGTTATCTGAAAGAGAAATACCAAAAACCGGGGAACGTATTCTGCGGATTAGTACACCGTATTGACCGCCCCGTGAGCGGCGCCGTCATCTTCGCCAAAACGTCCAAAGCCTTGGCGCGGATGAACGAACTGATTAAATTACGAAAAATCAGCAAAAAATACATCGCCGTGGTGGAAAAAGAACCCGCCATCGCAGAACAACATTTGGTCAATTATCTCACCCGAAACGAAAAATTAAACAAAAGTTTTGTTTCAAACAAAGAGACAACGGGTGCCGTCATTGCGGAATTAGCCTACAAAGTCATCGAACATTTGAAGAATTACACTGTTTTAGAAGTGGAATTGTTGACCGGTCGCCATCATCAGATTCGCGCCCAACTCGCAGCCAACGGCACTATCATCAAAGGGGACTTAAAATATGGTGCAAAACGCTCTAACAAAGATGGTTCCATATCACTTCACGCTTACAGTATCACCTTTGAACACCCCACCACCCACCAAACCATTCACATCATCGCCCCACTTATCGGCGAAATGGCTCATCTTATCAACTTTTTAACTCAAAATAAATCAACAACTTAATTAATCATTTATGAAAAAAACAACAAACCTCGAAAATAAAATAATCGAACTACTATCCACTCATTCTCAGAAATTAAACTACAAACAAATCTCCTCTAAAATTGAAATCTTTGATAAAGAGGGACGTGAAGAAGTAAAGAAAATTTTACAAAAATTCGTAGCTGCAAAAATTGTCATTACCTTTGGAAGAGGCAATTACAAGATCAATCAAAAGTTCTTAAACAACGAAACCACCGGCAAGAATTACGTGGTGGGAAAATTGGATGTTAAATACAGCGGTGTTGCCTACCTTTTGCAAGAAGGCGACCAAGATGATATTTTCATCGCAGAACGCAATATCAGCAATGCACTGCACAATGACATCGTAAAAGTGATGCTGTTCCCGCCACGCCAAGACCACAAACCTGAAGGACAAGTAGTTGAAATCATCGAACGAAGCAAAAAACAATTAGTCGGGACGATTCAAATCAACAAGGGCATTGCCTACTTCGTTGCCGACAGTGCCGCTAACCGTCATGACGTACTCATTCCGGGACGGCTGATGAAAAATGCCAAAAACGGCGATAAAGTAATTGTCGGCATTGTCGATTGGACCGCCGGCACGCGCAGTCCAATCGGGGAGGTAATCCAAGTTCTGGGGAAACCGGGCAACAACGACGTAGAGATGCAATCTATCTTGGCAGAATTTGATTTTCCGCTGCAATTCCCTGAAAATGTGGTAGAAGATGCCGCCCGCATTCTGCCCGAAATTCCCGAAACAGAAATTAAAAAAAGAAAAGACTGCCGACAAATTACTACTTTTACCATTGACCCCGCCGATGCCAAGGATTTTGACGACGCCATCTCTTACGAACGCCTACCTAATGGTTTACACCGCGTCGGCGTACATATTGCAGACGTTTCATTTTATGTAAAACCCGGCTCCGCCATCGACCAAGAAGCCTACAGCCGCGGAACTTCCGTCTATTTAGTTGACAGAACGATTCCAATGTTGCCGGAAATATTGTCGAATAACCTCTGCTCCCTGCGCCCGCGCGAAGACAAACTATGCTTCAGTGCCATCTTTGATTTAAACGACAAAGCAAAAGTCATAAAAGAATGGTTCGGGAGAACCGTCATCAATTCCGACAGACGACTCAGCTACGAAGAAGCACAGCAAATCATTGATTCCCACGAAGGAGAGTTGTCTGCCGAAATCCTACAAGTGAATGAGTTGGCTAAAGTGCTAAGACAACAACGCTTCGACAACAACGCCATCAATTTTGAAACCGAAGAAGTGCGCTTCAAATTAGACGAAAACGCCAAACCTATTGGCATTTATCTAAAAGAATCCACCGAAGCCAACTTTCTGATTGAAGAATTTATGCTGTTGGCTAATAAAAAAGTTGCTGAAAGAATCGGTAAAAAAAGTGCCTATAACAAAGAGCCGAAGACATTTGTATATCGTATTCATGATGAACCGATTAACGATAAGTTGGACACTTTTAAAAACTTCGTCAAAAAATTAGGCTACGACTTCAAAGTAGGCAGTCAAAAGACCTTGGCAACTTCTTTCAACAATATGTTTGAAAAAGCGAGAGACACCAAGGAGTTTGACATGTTAAGCAAATTGTCGATTCGGGTGATGGCGCGCGCTGTCTATTCCACCGACAACATCGGACACTATGGATTGGCATTCCCCTATTACACCCATTTCACTTCGCCCATTCGGCGTTATCCCGATTTGATAGTACACCGTTTATTAGACGCTTACCTGCACAATGAGCCGTCAGTGAACAAAGAAGCCTATGAAGAATACTGCAAGCATTCTTCGCAAATGGAGCAAAAAGCCACCGAAGCCGAACGAACTTCCATCAAATACAAGCAAGCGGAATACATGGCTGACCAAATCGGGCAGACGTTTGACGCCACCATTAGCGGTATTTCCAAGTGGGGCATTTTTGCGGAATTAAAAGAATCCAAATGCGAAGGAATGATTTCGATGCGGAAATTCACGGACGATTTTTACTATATTGACGAAGAGAACTACACTTTGGTAGGACTACACCACGGGAATTTCTATCGCTTTGGCGACAGTGTCCGTGTGAAAGTGATTGAAGTCGATTTAGCCAAAAGGCAACTGAACTTTGAGTTAGCTCAATAAAATTATCTTTGATAAAAATAATGGAATCCCAAATTGCGTGTTTGGGAGCCATACACGAGAGAATCTTGCGAAATTTGATTAATCTGATACCACGATTCAGCCTTTTTGCGGGAACCAAGAATACCGGCGGTAAGATTGTCGTCGGTTTTGATATTGGTATAATGTAATCTGTCCAAAACCACACTGCTGCTTGGGGTATTAACCTGCACATACTTTAGGAGTTCGTCATTCACTCCCCAAACTTCAAATTTGATGCAGGAATCGCTTTTCAAAAATCGTTCAACATTGCTATTGGGCTTTACATTGGAAGAAATTGCAGTGAAGATAGAAGCGGGCACATAATTCATTGAAGTAGCAGTCAGTATTGATGAATTAATCTTTCTTTTGACATATTTTTCCGTTTCTTGTAAGGTTGTTTTATCCCGTTCAATATAGTAAAAATATTGGTAAACATCATAAGCAGCGGCATTTCCTGCGTCGCTGAACTTAATGCGATTAGGGGTGGCTTTTGTAATATCGAGTTGGGTACCATTGGGGGAATTGATTCTAAAAGATCTCACCAACAAAGTTTGAGCCGTCACCTCGCGACCAGTTTCCTTATTGGTAATGCGCAATAAATACATAGCATCATCGCGCAAATGACGAGTAAAAACATACAATAATTGTTTAGGAGAGGCGAAATCACCGGCTTCGCGGGGAATCGACGTGGTGGTATCGAGCGTAAAAGTATTCGTTTTCGTATTATTCACATACTCCTCCACTTCTACTTTTATTTTATCAAAATAATATAAACTGTCATATTCCTGTGCCACATTATATGCATCACCGGTGGTTAAAAAGCCCTTATAAATCTTGATATAATGGGTATCGTCATCAGAATTGAGAATTCCATAAACAATGGTAACGTCCTTATAGGGAGCATTCGATTCAAAATCCTTACTACATGCGATAAAAGTAGCACAAATGGCGAGCAAAACAGCGTAAAAAACAGTTCTTTTTTTCATTGATAATTTTTCTAATAAAAAACGTGGCAAAGGTACATATTTTTTTTTTAGATTAAATTATTTATTGTAAATTTGCCGCCGTTCAAGTATATTTTTGTAAAAAAGCATACTTGATTGGTAATCAAACTTTTATATCAATTAAGGCTCATTTAAAATAACAAAAAAAAATAAAGAATAGAACAATGAGAAAAAATTACAAACTAATCAACAACATTATGGGATGGCTCATCGGCATTTTTGCCTCTGCCATATACATAATGACGGCAGAACCGACTGCTTCGTGGTGGGATTGTGGGGAGTATATTTCCACTGCATACAAATTATTAGTGGGTCACCCGCCCGGAGCCCCCACTTTCCAATTGTTGGGACGCGTAGCAAGTATGTTTGCCGGCGGTGACGTAACTAAAGTTGCATTCTGTATCAACTGCATGTCCGCAATTTGCAGTGGATTAACGATTATGTTTTTGTTCTGGACTATTACCATGTTAGGCAGAAAATTAGTGGAAAAATCCGGTGAAATGACAACCGGAAAAATGCTTGCCGTATTCGGTTCCGCCTTAGTAGGATCTTTAACATACACATTTACAGACACTTTCTGGTTCTCAGCAGTAGAAGGTGAAGTTTATGCGATGTCCTCATTTTTTACAGCATTGGTATTCTGGTGCATCTTAAAATGGGACTTTGAATACGACCACCCCAAAGCTAACGCCAACCCCAATCGCTGGATCATTCTGATTGCTTACTTGATCGGTCTGTCGGTGGGAGTTCACTTGCTGAACTTGTTGACCATTCCTGCCGTTGTACTCATCGTCTATTTCAAACTATCGAAAAAAGCTACCGTATGGGGCGTTGTACAAACCATCGCCATCTTATCACTATTTGCTGCCGTCGTTTTCCCGGTAAAAGGCATGATTGCAATTTGGCTCTTAGTGACTATCCCATTGACGATTGTATGCATCAAGAAAGGGACTTTTTCCTCAAAAGCAGAATGGGGAATCCTCATTGCCTTAATCGGCTCGTTCCTCTTGTTGGCAGTTATTCTCTTCCTCATTATCCCGGGCATCGTCAGCTGGGCGGGAAAATTTGAGATATTCTTCGTTAATTCTATCGGACTGCCCTTCAATTCCGGCACTATGATTTTCTTTTTATTCCTTGCCGGATTAGTGACATGGGGATTGTGGTATGGGTATAAAAAAATGAAACCCAATTTCCTAACTGCAATATTTTCCTTCATTTTCATCTTAATTGGCTACTCCACTTTTTTCATTTTGGTCATTCGTTCCAATGCAGACCCGACCATTGATGAGAATAATCCCGAAAATGCCGTTTCCCTTTTGTCATATTTGAACCGTGAGCAATACGGCGACTTCCCCGTACTTTATGGCAAGACTTACAATTCAAGACCTACCGACTACAAAGATGGAAATCCCACTTACGTTCAAGATGAAAAATCAGGAAAATATATTGTTTGTGATGCCCGCAAAAAAACCATACCGATCTATGGCGGCGACCAATCAAGATTTATGCCGAGAATGTATGATTCCGAAAAAAGAGATAATTATATTAAATGGCTCTACGAAAACGAACCTGCGAAATTAAATAAGAAAATGAGCAGTTCCAAGCTTCCGGGCTACGAAGAGAATATAGAATTTATGCACACTTACCAATTCTACTACATGTATTTTCGCTATTTTATGTGGAATTTCTCAGGCAGACAAAACGATATTCAGGGAAGCGGCGGCGAATTAAATGGCAACTGGATTACCGGCATCTCCTCCTTAGATAAGATTTTCCTCGGTGAACAAGCTGATATTCCGTCACATCATAATAAGGGAAATAACAAATATTACATGTTACCGCTTATTTTAGGACTTATTGGAGCCTTCTTTTACGCCCGTCGAGACGGGAAAAACTCATTTATCGTTTTGCTCCTTTTCTTAATGACCGGCTTAGCCATTGCTTTCTATCTGAATATGCCGACTTTCCAACCTCGCGAACGTGACTACGCATTTGCGGCATCTTTCTATGCTTTTTCCATTTGGATAGGATTCGGGGTGTACGCAATTTATTCTCTTTTTGAAAAAATCAAAAACAAAACAGTTCAAATTGTCGCTCCGGTTCTCATCACTCTCATCTGCATTGGCTTGGTACCCGGCATTATGGCAAGCGAAAACTGGGACGACCACAACAGAGCTAATCGTTATACTGCTTTAGCAGCCGCCAAGAATTACTTGGATTCCTGCGCACCGAACGCCATTATCTTCACAATGGGAGATAACGACACCTTCCCATTGTGGTATGCTCAAGAAGTGGAAGGCTACCGCACCGACGTGCGCGTCTGCAACTTGAGCCTGCTCAGTGCCGGCTGGTACGTAGATCAAATGAAACGAAAAGCTTATCAATCAGAACCACTCCCCATTTCGATGACATGGGAACAATACAAAGACGGAACGAGAAATGGAGTCATCTTTGCCGATGGAAACGATCAATTTGTTGACCTTAAAACCGTAATGAAAATCATTAAAAAACCTGAATTTAACGGAGTTTCATTACTAAATTGCAATAGCAATTCCGGTTATAGCGGACAATATGTCGGACAAGACATTCCTTCCAGTTTCTCCCTCCCCGTTGATAAACAAAAAGTATTGTCAACGCACACCGTTGGGGCAAAAGATGCCGATAAGATTGTGGACAGAATTGAATGGAACACCAAAGACTTCTTCGTTCCACGCTCATTCTTAATCATGATGGACATCTTGGCAAACAATAACTGGGAACGCCCCATTTACTTCGCTTCAACGATGGGACCTGACGGCTACTTCGGGTTAGAAGAGTATTTCCAATTAGAAGGATTAGCCTATCGCTTGATACCTATCAAAACTCAAGGAGCTCGCGGAAGAATTGATTCCGACATCTTATATCATAATGTGATGGAAGTATTTGACGACCACACACGTATCGATAAAGTCAATCAACCCAACGCCACTCCAAAAGCACCCTATCCTTATGCTTGGGGCGGAATTAACGATCCTCGCGTGTACAACTCTGAAGATAATCTCCGTACCTGTCTCTTTATCAATACGATACATTATCAGTTGGCAGAACAGCTTTTTAGAGAAAATAAACTCGATAGCGCACAAAAAGTAATCGAACATTTTGAAAAAATCCTTCCTGATGAACTGATTCCTTCCAAATTGAACAGTATGCCCGGGTTTACCAATTACAAAATACAAATGATCAACATTTATGACAGAATAAACCCGCAAAAAGCAAAAGTTCTTCGTGACAAGATGCTGAAACATATTCAAAACGAACTTCAATTTTTTGAACAAACCGACCAGAAAACTAGACAAATTCATTACGCCGAAATTGAAGACATCTTCTTTGAATATCTGCCTGCACTCACCACCTACAACAAGAATCTCCCCAAATTGGAACTGAAAGCCGCCGGAACCATCCTCCTGACCAACAGCGAAAGCAAATTAGAAAAATCCTCCAACGAATTGAAGGAATTAATGATGTATCGCTCACAAATACAGCAACAACAAGCTGAACCCGGTCAAGAACAGATGGTTTATAACGAAATGATGAAAAACGAAAATATGATTCAAACAAAGATTCGAGACATCTATCAAACTATTTCGCTTATGCAGACAGATGCCGACATCTTTAAATTATCCGGAAATAATCAACTTGCGACCAAAGCAATTGAATTATTCGAAAAATATCGAAAAGAAATCGCCCCCTATATCAGTCCGGACGCTTTTCAATAAAGAATTATTAGCCTATCTTAAAGCGCAGTAAGTTATTTACTGCGCTTTTTTTTTATAAAAATCTACAAAAAAACAAAAAAACATCTATCCCACCGTACAAGATGAAAAAACATCATAATAATTACAATTCGTTCATATACAATATGATATGAATAGATTTGAAAGCAAAAAAGTCGATCATCGCGCCATGTCGCACTTTCAGGAACGCAAAATGTCGAAGCCAATATTGAAACTATCTCAATCAGTGGAAAATAAAGAAAAAAAAATTGACTTTTTTTAACATTATAAGCAAAAAGTAATGTATATTTGCACACCCACTTAATAAAACCAAAAAATGAAAAAAATCACCCTTGTTTTAATCGCCATCATCATCGGATTGAATGGATTTGCGCAGCAATCAAGCTTTTCCGAAGAAAACATCCCCAACGAATTACAAAAAATAGCAACTTTCAAAAACAAAGGAAAAATCATCCAATTGAAGGAAAATTACCAAATTCCTGCGAATGTATTTTTTGAAAAATACTATTCATTCTTTGGATTAAAGTCTGCTGAGGAAATGGTGCTAAAAGAAGAAATCACCCATTTTAATGGCAATAAGAGTTACCGTTTCGGGCAAGAATGCAATGGAGTTCCCATAGCCGGCGCCACCATCATCTTGCACGAAAAAAACGGAGTAGTAAAATATCTTAACGGTTTGTTTATTAGCAACTTATCACTACCTACAACCCCGCTTTTCACTTCAGAAGCAGCCGTTGCTCTGGCTCTTGAAACTGTACCGGCAACCACTTACGCTTGGCAGATTTCAGAATTGGAACAAGACTTAAAAAATACTACAAAAGATGTCAACGCCACCTACTACCCCACTCCAAAATTACTCTTTTTTGACCAAAATTACTCCAATAATGCCAAGAACTACCGCTTAACCTACGAAATCGAAGTTTTCTCCATCGAACCTCTTAATCGTCAAATACTTTATATTGACGCACTTACAGGTGAAATTGTAAAAAATATAAAAAAAAACCAAAACGCTAATGTAGAAGTTCAAGCCAAAACACGCTACAACGGCATACAAACCATTACGGTTGATTCAGTATCCCCCACTCAATTTGTGTTAAGAGAAAATTCGCGCGGCACCGGTAACGGAATTCTGACCCGCTCCCTCAATAATGCCGGTTCATTATACGAAACGCCCATTGACGAAGCGGTTGATGTTGTTGAAAGTGATAATTTCTTTGACACGGACAGTGTTGCCAATAACGCCCACTTCGGCGCAGAAAAAACTTACGACTATTTCTTCGAAAAATTTGGACGAAACAGCATTGACGGCGAAGGACAACAATTGGTAAGTTACGTTCACTTGGGACAAAATGTGGAAAACGCGATGTGGAGTCAGAATGCCATGTTCTACGGAGACGGTGCCAACGGATATCCGTTCACTTTCCTTTCCGTTTGCGGTCACGAAATTACTCACGGTCTGACCGAAAATACTGCCAACTTAGTCTATGAATACGAGTCGGGTGCACTCAATGAATCGTTTAGCGACATTTTCGGTGCCATGATTGCCTACTATGGCAGCGATACATTGAAATGGACCATTGGAGACGAAATCAATCAGCCCTTCCGCGATATGTCAAACCCAAATGCTTACCAAAACCCCGATACCTACTTGGGAACATATTGGATAACCGGACCTGACGACAACGGCGGTGTTCATTACAACAGCGGCGTTGCCAATTATTGGTTCTATCTACTCTGCGAAGGCGGACAAGGAGTGAACGACATCGGCAATTCCTACAACGTGATACCCATTGGTACAGAAAAAGCCGAAACGATCGCTTTTACGCTGCTTACAACCCAATTGGTAGAAACATCTGATTATCAAGATACGTACGAACTTTCCCTGATAGTTGCAGAAGATTTATACGGTGAATGTTCACCAGAAGTCATTTCCATAGCAGAAGCATGGTACGCAGTAGGAATCGGCTACCGTTTTTCGGACACCAATATATACGTCACCGACATCTTGTCACCCGCTACGGATTGCGCTCTTTCCAACGCAGAAGAAGTACATCTGGAATTTACGTATAACAGCTGCGACATGCCGCTGGCCGCCGGTACAGAAATCTTCATCAAAGCAATATTAGACCAAACTACCGAAATTTATGATACCATTACCTTGGTAAATGATGTACAACCGGCTGAAACTGTTGAACTTACTCTATCAACCCCCATCGATGTTTCTGCTATAGGCCCACACAGATTAGATGCTTTTATCAAGACCAATCTTACCAATGACTATACGGACAGCCTATTAAATTATCAATTCAATAACTTGCTGCAACAAAATGAAGACGTGAAATTGATAGCCATTACTTCCCCTGAATCATCGTGTCATTTAGACGACCACACTGCCATTACTGCTTCTTTTACTTTTGATATTTGCGACAGTATTGAAGCCGGCACACCCATCCCGTTAGCCTATCTGTTTATTGGCAGCACCGATACGGTAAGAGAAAATTTTATCCTGCCCACAACCGTAAGAAGTGGCGATGTTTTGAGTTACACGTTTCAGCAAACTGGCGATTTTACGCAAAGAGCGAGAAACATGGTTCGGGTAATTGCCGAAAACCCGGGCGACCCCAACAGTAGTAACAACACTGCAACCAAAGTCATTATTCGCCCCACATTCCTGAACACCGTATCACAGTTTACATTCAACGAAAGCGATGCTACCAATTATTATTACTTGGAAAGTGAAGATTATGCCACTATTACCGTCGGGGCCCTGAGTGGTTATCCCAATGGTAAATTATTGAAAATGAGTGGTGGAAATGCAATGGAATATTATTCTGAAATCGAGTTCCCGCAGAACGACGACCTCTGGAGCGTGAATGATAAGATGAATGCGCGTGCCACTTTCTGCGCTGACGCTACCGACTATGCACAACTTGCCGTACAATTTGACCTCAAACAAACCTCCGGAAAAGAGACCTACGAACAACTGCTTGGCGGTGATGCTCCTATCGGCTATGACTTCTTAAATACCAGCATGATGCGCGTTCTCGTAGATGGGACCCCCGTCGGGAATACCTTTACTCCCGCTACCGCCGGTGACGACCCCTTCACTACCCGCGCCGTCAACCTTTGCGATTACATCGGAGCTATCCACAGCATCACTTTTGAATCCAAATGCATGGCAGGCGACTTGTACATGTACGTTTTAGACCACGTTTACATTGACAATATCGCTATCTTAGAAACCGATCATATCGACCTCTACAACGACCCAACCATCACATTGTCAGTGTACCCTAATCCCACCACCTCAACACTTACCGTAGAACTATCTGATAACGAAACCTCGCGCCCCATTGAATACCTTCTTTTTGACATCTATGGCAAAGAGATAATGAAAGGAATGATGAATGATGGACAAAACACCATCAATATCAGCAACTTATCAAACGGGATCTATTTATTGAAAGTTGTTTCAGATCGCAGCTTGATTGGAACCGGCAAAATCATCAAAGAATAATTGTAAAAGATGTATATCGATACCGCCAAAATCGTAAAAAATAAAAATCCGAAAATCTACAAACGGATACCGAAATTTTTATTTCGCTGGTTGGCGCGCATCATACATCAAGATGAAATAAACGATTTTCTATCCAAACATGGCAACGAAGATCCCATTCCGTTTGCCGATTCCACGATGGATCTGTTTGACGCAAAACTTCAGGTTATCAACGAGGAAAACATTCCAAAAACCGGACGATATATTGTCGTTTCCAACCACCCGTTAGGCGGTTTGGACGGCGTGGGCTTTATCAGCTTAATGGGGAAATATCGCTCGGACATCAAGTTCCCTGTCAATGACTTACTTATGAATTTAACGCCCATGCATGGGGTTTTCATTCCCATCAACAAGCATGGCAAACAAAATACGAATGCCATTCGCGACCTCAACGCCACTTTTGCCTCGGATGATTTGATATTGTACTTCCCCGCCGGCTTGTGTTCTCGAAAACAAAAAGGCAAAATTTGCGACTTGGAATGGAAACAAACCATTATTTCAAAAGCCAAAGAATACGAAAGAGACATTATCCCCGCATATTTCGACGGAAAAAACAGCAATCGCTTTTACAGAATTGCGAATATCAGAAAGTTTTTAGGCATTAAATTTAATATTGAAATGTTGCTTCTCCCCGATGAGATGTTCCGCCAAAAAGAAAAAATATTATCTATAACATTCGGGAAACCAATATCTTATAAAACATTTAACACAGAAAAGACAAATAAAGAATGGGCTGCTTGGCTCAAAGAACAAACGTACGCTTTACAACTCGATAAAAATAACTAAAAATGGAAAATATTATTGACCCTATTTCCAAAGACTTGCTTATATCTGAACTCACAGAGGAAAGATTTGTGAGAAAAACCAATGCCATTAATAATGACATTTACATCATTGACGCGAACAATGCCCCCAATGTTATGCAAGAAATCGGCAGACTACGCGAATACACCTTTCGCGCAGCCGGCGGTGGTACCGGAAAATCTACCGATATTGACGAATTCGACCTGGGAGAAACTCCTTTTCAACAATTGATCGTTTGGAATGACGAAGATAAAGAGATTGTCAGTGCTTACCGCTTTATTTTAGGAAAAGATGTTGCCTTGGACGAAAAAGGTTATCCTCATACTCCCTCTTCCAAGTTATTTAAGTTTTCCAATCGATTTATACAAAATGAATGGCAAACCACCATTGAATTAGGACGTAGCTTCGTACAACCTAAATATCAAGCTACTAACGATATGCGATTAGGACTTTTCTCTTTGGATAATTTGTGGGACGGACTCGGGACGCTGATTGTAGATTACCCCGATATGCAATATTTTTTCGGAAAAATGACCATGTACAACAGCTATAACCGCGTGGCTCGCAATTGGATACTCAACTTTTTAAACAAATATTATAAAGGAAATCCCAAATTGATGACCCCCTATCACCCTACTCAAAAAGTATCCGGCAACAAAGCCTTTAAATCACTGTTTACGGGGGGCTCTTTTGCTGAGGATTTCAAGATATTAAATAAAAATATTCGCGATATAAAGACTACCATTCCACCACTCATCAAAGCCTATATGACTTTGTCCGCCACAATGCAGTATTTCGGAGCATCTGCCAACGAAGAGTTCGGCGAAGTGGAAGAAATTGCTATTCTGCTGAAAATCCAAGACATGTATGAAAAGAAAATCAGCAGACACGTCAAATCTTATCACAAACGCAAATGAAAATCAAACAAGTCAAGTTTTTGCAATGTGTAGTCGATTGGACAAAATGCCCTACCGGGGCACTCCCCGAATATGCCTTTATCGGACGCTCCAACGTGGGGAAATCCTCACTGATCAATATGCTGGCCAACAATTCTTCATTAGCCAAAATATCTGGGAAACCGGGCAAAACTCAAACTATCAACCACTTCTTAGTCGATAACAATTGGTATTTGGTCGATTTGCCGGGTTATGGATACGCAAGTATCGCCAAATCAACCCGCGAAAAATGGATTTCCATGATAGACGAATACTTCACCAATCGTCCCAACTTGCAACTCGTTTTTGTGCTGATAGATTCCCGTCTTTCGCCACAAACCATCGATATCGATTTCATCAATAAATTAGGAAGTAACGGAATTCCTTTCTCAATTATTTTTACGAAAACAGACAAAATATCTGCCAAACAAACTGAAGAAAACAGGACCCTTTTTTGCAATAAATTGCTGGAAACGTGGGAAGAATTACCCCCACTTTTTATTTCATCTGCCATAAACGGAAAAGGGAGAGAAGAAATTTGTGAATATATTGACCAAATCAATCAAGTTTATTATCAAGAACATACAATATAAATATGAAGAAAATTATCTTTATTGCATTAGCATTCATGGTGGGCATTACTGCTTGTCAAACCGAGAAAAAAGTCACGCAAGATACGTCCAACGCTGACGCGCCCTTGCAAGGGACAAGATGGGAATTAACCAATATTAATTGTGCTCCTATCGACAAATCACCGGAAGTTCCTTTTATTATTTTCAACAACGATGGCGGATTTAGCGGAAACTTAGGGTGTAACAGCTTCTTTGGCACCTATTTCGCCGACAGTAAAAAAATTGAAATTAAGTATAGCGGTTCAACAAAGAAACTCTGCTCTGAAATGACCTTAGAGAAAGAGTTTAGTAAAGCTCTAAAAAATGACATCAACAACTACATCATTGTCGAAAAGATTTTAATCATTAAAAATAAAGAACAAGAAGTTTTACGTTTTAAAGCAACCCCCAATATTTCGGAATAGTATGACCCCAATCGAATATATCCAACTCAGTTTGTCAGAAGACATCGGCAACGGCGACCACTCTTCCTTGGCATGCATCGATAAAATGCAACAAGGCAATATGCAATTAATTGTAAAACAAGAAGGTATAATTGCCGGAATAGAAGTTGCCAAAACAGTAATCGAATGTGTGGACAAGCATATCTGCATGCAGACCTTCAAACGCGATGGCGACTTCGTAAAAAAAGGCGATATTGCCTTCACGCTCACCGGCTCTGCACAAAGTATGCTGACCGCTGAAAGGACGATTTTAAATTATATGCAACGAATGAGTGGCATTGCGACCTCCGCCCATCATTACGTGAAGATGGTGGAAGGAACCTCGGTCACTATTTTAGATACTCGCAAAACGACTCCCAACATGCGCTGGTTTGAAAAACAAGCTGTTACCATCGGCGGAGCCCAAAACCACCGCTTCGGACTGTTTGATATGATTATGCTGAAAGACAACCATATCGACTTTGCCGGCGGCATCGAACAAGCCATCGACAAAACGACCAATTATCTGAAAGAGAAACAATTATCCCTTAAAATCGAAATTGAAACCCGGAATTTGGAAGATGTCAAACGTGTGCTTCAACACGGGGGCGTTCACCGCATTATGTTAGATAATTTTACCCCCGCTCAAATCAAAGAAGCGTTAATACTCATTAAGGGACAATATGAAACCGAAGCATCCGGCGGAATTACCGAAAAAACACTGCGCGAATATGCAGAAACCGGCGTCGATTTTATATCAGTCGGTGCCCTTACTCACCATATCCAAAGTATTGACATGAGTCTCAAATTTTATAAAAATATTTCATGCTAACGTGAAAAAATGGCTTAAAATTTTATTGGTTATCGTCGGCAGCCTCGCGGCTCTCATTATTATCTTTTCCCTTGTCATCTCACCAATTGCCCATTGGTACATCGAAAAAAACAGCAAAGAACTCTGCGGCAGAATCGTTAAAATGGACGACCTGACCATCAACATTTTTAAAGGAACTGTCGATATTGAAAAATTCACCGCACTGGAACAAAACGACAAAGACCAATTCATTATCTTTAATCGTCTGAAAGTCAATCTTACACTCTGGAAATTATTATCCCAACAACTTAAATTCACCGAAATTACTCTGGACAATCCCAATGTTATCATCATTCAAA
The DNA here is from genome assembly GCA_023229985.1 of Bacteroidales bacterium. GTDB lineage: Bacteria > Bacteroidota > Bacteroidia > Bacteroidales > WCHB1-69 > UBA1756. The sequence continues at coordinate 56,717 of JALNYF010000006.1, forward strand.
ATGACGACCGCTTTAACTTTACGGATATTATTGAACATTTCAGTTCCGATGAAGAAGATGACGGAGAAGAAAGTTCTTGGTCATTTGATTTACAAAACATTACATTAATAAATGGGTCCATTCTCTATCGTGATGCCGTGGTAAACAGCCGCTTCAATATGAAAGAATTGGCACTGGAAATCCCACGTATCTATTTTACCAACGAAAAAACCGATGTCGGCATCAATCTAAAATTCGCCGACGGGGGCGATTTGTCCCTGAAATTACTCTATGCCATGGAAACCAACATGTACAACTTAAACGTAAAAATGAACCAGTTTTCATTGGCAGATATTACACCTTACTTAAAACAATATTTGAATATCAATACTTTCGGAGGAAAGCTCACCACCAATTTGAATATCAGCGGGAATATGAACCATATCTTGGATATTACAGGAAACGGAACGATCCAACTCGACCATTTAGCAGCTACCAATTTGGAAAATCAACCATTAGCAGAGGTTCAACAAATCAAAATCGACATTGATAGCATGAACGTAAAAAACAATGTGTACCACTTCAAAGATATTACCACCACCGGACTTCGCTTTGCTTACGATGTTTATCAAGACAAGAATACTTTTAGTAATTTATTGATTGACAGTCAATTAAACGAGGAAACCGATACCACCACTCAGTCCCCCACAACCTCGGATACCACCACTCCTTTTGATTTCAAAATTGAAAAATTCCTTGTTACCGAATCAAACATAACCTATAATGACCATACATTACGGCAACCCATCTCCATTCCCGTCAGCCAAATAAAATTGGATATCAACAATTTTACAACAGACCAACCGATGGAGATCAAATTAGCGGCTGTTGTGGGGAAAACCGGACAACTCAATGCGCATTGGAACGGATCTTTAAGCAATTTCCATGACCAAAAAATAGATGTTTTCTTACGTAATTTCCAAATGCAAGATGTGTCACCCTATTCCGTTGAATATTTGGCATATCCCATCAAAGATGGCGTGCTGTCTTTTGTTAGCAATAATACCATTGACAATGATTTTATCAAGAGCAATAACAAAATTGACATCTATAATTGTCAAATTGACAAAAAAATCAAAACGCTCCCGTGCGAATACAATATTCCGTTGCGCGCCGCAGTATATATTCTGACCGACAGAAAAGGAAAAATCACACTCGACCTGCCCGTTTCCGGCGACATCAACTCCCCCGCGTTTTCTTACCGAAAAATCATTTTCAAAACACTTGGAAATTTGATTGTTAAAGTCGTAGCCGCTCCTTTCGATTTGATTGCCGAAGCGATTGGCGGTGAACCCGATATTTTTGACGATATTGAATATCCTATCCATCCACAGGGACTTGGAAGCGAATCTTATGACCGCTACAATAAAATTGCCGATGCCTTAAAAGCGAAACCCGAACTCGTTTTGACGATGCAACAATCTATCAATAAAGAAGAAATCATGGAAGAATACGCCATTTTCAATACAAAAAAGAGCTTCTACCAACAACGCTACAACAAACAAACACTCGAAATAGCTGACTATGATATGATTGCCAATATCAAAAACAATGATGAAGAATTTGTTTCATACTTGGATAATTCTCTGAAAGATAGCATGACTTCTGGAAATATCGCCGAAAAATGTCTGTCATTATATGAGCCGGCTTTCTTGGAAGAACAGATCATGAACAATCTAAACAGACGTATATCAATGATTATCAATCAATTTGCAACGCAGGGAGTCCCACGCACACGTTTGGAAATTTTGCCGTTGGGAGAAAAGATAACCCCGAAAGGGAAAACGGTTCTCTCTTTTGGAATCAATCCTGAATAATACAACGCATTTTAATCTGCTCAATGCTAATAGATTCATAAATGATTAATTATTAGTGTCCGGTAAATAGTAGAAATTATTGATTAATTGATTAGCATTGAGCAAATTGCGAAGCATTATATTTTGTCAGGCTTACATTTACGAAGAATGAATAAGAAATCCGAAGGATTTTAATTTCTTATAAAATTGCCTTCACGACTACCATGGTGGGTGGAATGTCCGGCAGAAGCAATATATCTGACCGAAGCCACAAATCCCGCCGCCTTAGCAAATTCGTTGCGTTAAAAAAATTAGAAATGTGCAAGCGTCAAAACAGCGACTGTTCGAAGCAAC
>JALNYF010000099.1 GCA_023229985.1 Bacteroidales bacterium
TCATATTCACAGCATTTGGGCAGGAAATGAAAAAACGGCGATGGAATCTGCTATCGGAATGTCCTACGCCGGAAAACGCGCACTCGTTTGTATGAAGCATGTGGGCTTAAATGTCGCCGCCGACCCATTTATGAACTCCGCTATCACCGGCGCCAACGGCGGTTTGGTGGTTCTGGTCGCCGATGACCCGTCCATGCACTCTTCTCAAGATGAACAAGATTCCCGTTATTATGCCAAATTTGCCATGATACCGACTTTCGAACCTTCCAATCAACAAGAAGCTTATGACATGGCTTATGCCGCTTTCGACTTTTCAGAAAAGTATAAAACTCCTGTAATGCTGAGAGTTACTACCCGTTTAGCACACTCTCGTGCCGGTGTGGAACGGAAAGCCGTGAAACCACAAAATGAAATCTCACTCTGTCCGAATCCAAAACAATTTATCCTGTTGCCCGCCAACGCGCGCGTTTTCTATCGCGAACTATTAGCCAAACAACCCGCCTTTGAACACGAAGCTGAGACCTCAAAATTTAACAGATACCAAGAAGGAACCGATAAATCCTTGGGAATTATCGCCTCCGGCATCGCATACAACTACCTGATGGAGAACTTTGTAGGTAAAACATGTCCCTATTCAGTTTTGAAAATCAGCCAATATCCTATTCCAACGCAATTAGTAGCCAAAATGGTTGATAGTTGTGACAGTGTTCTCGTAGCAGAAGAAGGCTATCCTCTTATCGAAGAGCAACTTCGCGGATTACTGAACCGTACCGGTCATATCAAGGGTCGCTTGGATGGCACGTTGCCCCGCGATGGCGAATTGAACCCGAATATCATGGCAAAAGCTTTAAACTTGCCGGATTCATACGGAACACCCGTCCCCGCCATCGTCGTCCCGCGTCCACCCGCCCTTTGCAACGGCTGTCCCCATATCGACAGCTATTTGGCACTGAACGAAGCCATGAAATTGCGCGGAGCAGGGAAAGTATTTGCTGATATCGGCTGCTATACGCTGGGCGCATTGCCACCTTATAAAGCAATCTATTCTACCGTTGACATGGGCGCATCTATTACCATGGCAAAAGGTGCCGCAGATGCAGGATTGTCACCCGTGGTTGCCGTTATCGGCGATTCTACCTTCACCCACAGCGGTATGACCTCGCTCCTGGACGCCATTTATGAAAATACCCCCATTACCGTCTTTATCCTCGATAACAGCACTACCGGCATGACCGGCGGTCAGGATTCTCACGCCTTGGGACGTATCGGAAATATTTGCAAAGGATTAGGCGTCGCCGAAGAACACATCCGTATCATCAAACCATTGAAAAATCAACATGAAGTGAATGTTCAGATTATTAATGAAGAACTTGATTATCAAGGAGTTTCGGTTATTGTTCCTACCCGTGAGTGCATTCAGACTTTGAATAGAAGAATGAAAGCCGCTCAAAAAAAATAGTATTGTCAATAAATAAAAAATATAATATGAAAGTAGATATAATTTTAGCAGGTGTAGGTGGACAAGGAATCCTCTCCATTGCTTCAACTATCGGCGTGGCTGCCGTTAAACAAGGATTATTCTTAAAACAAGCTGAGGTTCACGGAATGAGCCAACGTGGTGGCGATGTGCAATCTCATTTTCGCTTGGCAGATTATGAAATTGCTTCCGACTTAATTCCTATGGGACAAGCCGACTTAATAATTTCGGTGGAACCGATGGAATCCTTACGCTATTTGCCATGGTTGGCAAAAGATGGCTGGCTCATTACCAATGACCAACCGTTTATTAATATTTCCAACTATCCCGAATTGGACGTACTCCAAAAGGAATTGGACAAATTACCCCGGAAAGTGGTGCTGAATGCTGACAAAATTGCCCAGGATTTAGGTAGTGCCCGTTCCGCCAATATGGTCATCTTGGGTGCCGCTGCTCCTTTCTTAAAAATAGATTTTGCCGATATCGAAAACGCTGTGGAAGAAATCTTTAGCCGAAAAGGGAACGACATTGTTGCCGTGAATTTAGCTTGCCTCCGCGCCGGAAAAGATTTCGCCGAAAGCTGTAAATAATCATTAAATATATGAACATCTCTTTAATAATCAGTTATTGAAGAGATGTTTTTTAAATAATACTGCATGAGTTTGAATAGTAGTTTTTCTGAAGAAATGCGGACTTTGATGCAAGAAGCAAAGTCTGTCGCCCAACAATATCGTTCCCCACAAATTGGAATTGAACATGTTTTTGTGGCTATCTTAAAAAGTAAACAATCAGAATACGTAAATCAATTGATGTCCGGTAATAATGTCGATTTGCGTAAATTCCTCTATGATTTGGAATCTATGGTGATGGAAAATGAAAGTAAAACCGAGACTCCCGAAGAAGTGGAACAAATTGAGGTTACTCCCCAACTCAATAATCTGTTGCGCTCAGCAGTATTGCATGCCAAAAAATTGCTGAATCCGTTGGCAGAACCGCACCATCTTTTATTGGCAACCCTTAAAGATGGTCCTTCGTCTGCCGGCAATGTTGTCAAAACAATGTTGAATAATATGGGCATTACCTATAATTCGGTAATGGCTAAAATTCAAAAAAGTGATACTTTGGATTTCCATTCTTCTAAAGAAGATTTTTTAATGTCCGGCGGTGATGAAGATGATGACGAAGATAGAAGATTTGCCGGCGGTGCGCGAAAAAACCGTAAAAGTACTACTCCCATGCTGGACACTTTTGGCAAAGACCTGACCCAATATGCCGAGGAAGGGAAATTGGATATGATCGTGGGACGCGAAAAAGAATTGGAACGCATTGCCCAGATATTAAGCCGCAGAAAGAAAAATAATCCGGTACTTATCGGAGAACCCGGGGTTGGCAAATCCGCTATCGCTGAAGGTCTCGCTCTTCGCATTAAACAAGGAAAAGTATCACGTACTCTGCTCGATAAACGAGTTATCAGCTTGGATATGACCTCTTTAGTTGCCGGTACCAAATATCGCGGACAATTTGAGGAACGCATGCAAAATATCCTGAGCGAAATCGAAAGAAATCCCGATGTGATCCTTTTCATTGATGAATTGCACACCATGGTCGGTGCCGGAAGCTCACCTGGAAGCCTCGACGCTTCCAATATGTTCAAACCTGCCTTGGCACGCGGCGAACTGCAATGTATTGGTGCTACTACTTTGGACGAATATCGTCAATATATTGAAAAAGACGGTGCTTTGGAACGCCGCTTCCAGAAAATTATCCTCGAACCTACTACTCCTGAAGAGACGATTGAAATTCTGAATAATATTAAAGACAAGTACGAAGACCATCATTGTGTAACTTATTCTGATGAAGCGATTAAAAGTTGTGTGAGCCTCTCAAATCGCTATATTACCGATCGCTGTCTGCCTGATAAAGCAATTGATGCTTTAGACGAAGCGGGTTCGCGCGTGCATATTCTGAACGTTCACGTCCCCCCGGAATTTGAAGAAGCAGAAAAAGAGATCGAACGATTGCAAGCTCTTAAAAATCAAGCAGTTCAAGATAAACAATACAACGCTGCCGGCGAATACCGGAATCAGATTAAAGTAGCGGAGGAACGTCTTCGTCAAATCAAAAACGATTGGGAGCGAGAAGCGGAACAGCAGCGCCCCATTGTGAGCGAAGATAATGTGGCTGAGGTGATTGCCATGATGACCGGTGTACCCGTGCAACGAATTGCCAAGAGCGAGGGCGAAAAATTACTCAAAATGGCAGATGAATTGGAAGGAAAAGTGATCGGACAAGATGAAGCCATTGTCAAAATTGCGAAAGCCATTCGCAGAAATCGCGCCGGCTTGAAAGACCCTAATAAACCTATCGGAACATTTATCTTTTTAGGACCCACCGGTGTTGGGAAAACCTATTTGGCTAAAGTATTGGCTGAGTATCTGTTTGATTCCCCGGATGCCATGGTACGCGTGGATATGAGCGAATATATGGAAAAACATACTATTTCGCGCTTGATAGGAGCACCTCCGGGATATGTGGGCTACGAAGAAGGTGGACAATTAACCGAAAAAATACGCCGAAAACCCTATTCTATTGTCCTGTTAGACGAAGTCGAAAAAGCTCACACAGACATCTATAATGTTTTATTACAAGTATTTGATGACGGAATCCTGACTGACGGAATGGGAAGAAAAGTGGATTTCAAGAATACAATTATCATTATGACGTCCAATGTCGGCTCCCGCGAACTCAAAGATTTTGGCGTCAATATGGGGTTCAGTACCCAAGCGACTATTGCGGCCAAAGATAAAAATACCTAAAAAATCTTGGAA
>JALNYF010000042.1 GCA_023229985.1 Bacteroidales bacterium
ATCAACTGTAACAGGAGATTCTGTCAAAGTATTGGTATTTGCATTTTCAATTACAACACCGTTTCTGAACCAAGTGTAGGTCGGTAAACCTAATTCCGGATCATAAGTGGCGGTAGCTGTCAATGTGAACTGACCACCTTCACAGATTACGGTATCTTCGTCGCTAATTGCTAACGTTACAGTAGGATCTGCGTGTACATTTACAGTAGTATTACTATAAGATAAGCAGGAAGAGGTAGGTTGTTCGATTTCTACAAAGAATGTTGTAGTCGTATTCAAGATAGTAGTATAGGTCGATTGAGTAGCACCTGCTATTTCTGTTGTATCGGTACCAACAACTGAGAACCATTGATAGGTCAAGTTCGGCATGTTGTAGTCACCAATATTAGCAGTTACGGTAATTTCACCACCAACGCAGATGTCGTTTTCAGTAGAAGTTACAACAACTTCTGCTGCATCATTAACATATACGTAGAATGGAGCACTTTCGCTGGTACAACCGTTTTCGTTATGAACGATAGCTGTGAAAATGTACGGATTTTCGCTAACCGACAACAGGGTATCTAATACATTCGTTGTTTCGGCGAGAGTTGTGTTGAACAATCTCCATTCGTAGGTATATCCGTCTACCATAGCACTCGTATCATTTACATTTGCAACCAAGTGCAGAATATCAAGACCAACACCGGCACCGCAGATGATAGGATCACCTTCGATTTCAACGGTAGCATTCGGAAGAACTTCAACTGTAATAGTAGAAGAATCGGTAACTATGGATTGACAACCGGATGCGGTTAAGGTAACGAGTACGTTATAAGTGTAGTTGGTTACATCACCATCAACTGTAACAGGAGATTCTGTCAAAGTATTGGTATTTGCATTTTCAATTACAACACCGTTTCTGAACCAAGTGTAGGTCGGTAAACCTAATTCCGGATCATAAGTGGCGGTAGCTGTCAATGTAAATTCACCACCTTCACATACTACGGTATCTTCGTCGCTAATTGCTAACGTTACAGTAGGATCTGCGTGTACATTTACAGTAGTATTACTATAAGATAAGCAGGAAGAGGTGGGTTGTTCGATTTCTACAAAGAATGTAGTAGTCGTATTTAAGATAGTAGTATAAGTCGATTGAGTAGCACCTGCTATTTCTGTTGTATCGGTACCAACAACTGAGAACCATTGATAGGTCAAGTTCGGCATGTTGTAGTCACCAATGTTAGCAGTTACGGTAATTTCACCACCAACGCAGATATCGTTTTCAGTAGAAGTTACAACAACTTCCGCTGCATCATTAACATATACGTGGAATGGAGCACTTTCGCTGGTACAACCGTTTTCGTTATGAACGATAGCAGTGAAAATGTACGGATTTTCGCTAACCGACAACAGGGTATCTAATACATTCGTTGTTTCGGCGAGAGTTGTGTTGAACAATCTCCATTCGTAGGTATATCCGTCTACCATAGCACTCGTATCATTTACATTTGCAACCAAGTGCAGAATATCAAGACCAACACCAGCACCGCAGATGATAGGATCACCTTCGATTTCAACGGTAGCATTCGGAAGAACTTCAACTGTAATAGTAGAAGAATCGGTAACTACGGATTGACAACCGGATGCGGTTAAGGTAACGAGTACGCTATAAGTGTAGTTAGTTACATCACCATCAACCGTAGCAGGAGATTCTGTCAAAGTATTGGTATATGCATTTTCAATTTCAACACCGTTTCTGAACCAAGTGTAGGTCGGTAAACCTAATTCCGGATCATAAGTGGCGGTAGCTGTCAATGTAAATTCACCACCTTCACAGATTACGGTATCTTCGTCGCTAATTGCCAACGTTACAGTAGGATCTGCGTGTACATTTACAGTAGTATTACCATAAGCTAAGCAGGAAGATGTGGGTTGTTCGATTTCTACAAAGAATGTAGTAGTCGTAGTTAAGATAGTAGTATAAGTCGATTGAGTAGCACCTGCTATTTCTGTTGTATCGGTACCAACAACTGAGAACCATTGATAGGTCAAGTTCGGCATGTTGTAGTCACCAATGTTAGCAGTTACGGTAATTTCACCACCAACGCAGATGTCATTTTCAGTAGAAGTTACAACAACTTCCGCTGCATCATTAACATATACGTAGAATGGAGCACTTTCGTAGGTACAACCGTTTTCGTTATGAACGATTGCAGTGAAAATGTACGGATTGTCACTAACCGGCAACAGGGTATCTAATACATTCGTCGTTTCGGCGATAGTTGCGTTGAACAATCTCCATTCGTATGTATATCCGTCTACCAAAGCACTCGTATCATTTACATTTGCAACCAAGTGCAAAGTATCAAGGCCAACACCGGCACCGCAGATGATAGGATCACCTTCGATTTCAACGGTAGCATTCGGAAGAACTTCAACTGTAATAGTAGAAGAATCGGTAACTACGGATTGACAACCGGATGCGGTTAAGGTAACAAGTACGCTATAAGTGTAGTTGGTTACATCACCATCAACCGTAACAGGAGATTCTGTCAAAGTATTAGTATATGCATTTTCAATTTCAACACCGTTTCTGAACCAAGTGTAGGTCGGTAAACCTAATTCCGAATCATGAGTAGCGGTAGCTGTCAATGTGAACTGACCACCTTCACAGATTACGGTGTCTTCGTCGCTAATTGCCAACGTTACAGTAGGATCTTCGTGTACATTGATTGTAATAGCTGAGTAGCTGATGCAGGATGATGTCGTTTGAGTTAATTCAACGTGGAAGGTAGTAGTTGTATCTAATGTTGTAGTATAAGTAGCACCTGTAGCACCTACGATAGCAACAGAATCTCTGTACCATTGGTAAGCCAAGTTGGATACGAAGTAGTCACCTAAGTTTGCATACAAGGTAACTTCTCCACCTTCACAAATTTCGGTTTCAGATGCAGTAACGAATACGGCAGTAGTATCATTTACATATACAACGAACTGTTCGCTAACTCTTTCACAACCATTTTCGTTATGAACGATAGCAGTGAAGATGTATGGATTTTCGCTCGGAACCACAACGATGTCTAAGATGTTGCTATCAGCACGATATACAACGCTATCATTATCATTCGTAATAGTTCTGTTGAATAATCTCCATTCGTAAGTATAACCGTCGGCTAATGCACTGGTATCATTTACGTTAGCAATCAAATGCAAAGTATCTAATCCATCTCCTGAACCACAAACAACTGGGTCACCTTCAATTTCGATAGTAGCATTCGGAAGAACGGTAACGTGAATAGTAGAAGTATCTGAAACTGTAGATTGACATCCTGAAGCACTTAAGGTTACCAATACACCATAAGTATAACCGGTGCTGTCGCCATCAACTGTAACAGGAGAATCAATGAATACGGAATCGTTAGAGTTATTGATAGAAGAACCGTTTCTGTACCAAGTGAAGGTCGGTAATCCTAAGATGGAATCGTAAACTGCAGATGCTGTCAATTCAAATTGACCACCTTCACAAATTACGGTGTCACCATCGCTGATTGCCAACGTCACGGTAGGATCAGTGTGAACAGTAACATCAACATAATCAATGTCAAAACATTCTGACAAAGTATGGAGAACTCTTACATAGTAACGAGTGGTTGTATCAATGTTATTAGCAGTATAAGTAGCTTCTGTAGCACCTGCGATTTCGTTAGAACCGGAAACGCTTTCAGTGTACCATTGATAAGTCAGGTTATCCATGTTATAGTCATCCAAATTAGCGGTCAAAGTTACATTACCACCTTCGCAAATGTCGGTTTCAGTAGCGGTAACGGTAACTATCGGTCTTTCGAATACATAAACTTCGAAAGGTTCGCTCAAGGTTCTACATCCGTTGCCTCTGGTAACTTCAACTGTGATTCTATACGGATTAGGTCTTGCATAGAAATGTTCGCTGAAGAAGCGGTTGTCGCCATAACCATAAGCTAAGTTATCTCTTAATTGACCTGATTCAAACCATTGATAGTGTAAGCCACCAACTTGGATTGAAGAGGTATCAACATTAGCTACAACGAAGATAGGATCAGTTTCGCAAATGTACGGGTCACCGGTAATTTCAACAACCGGGTTTTGATATACATTCAAGACTGCAGAATTAACCGGTAATGAAGTACATCCTGAAGCAATTTGACTTGCAACAGCAGTATATACGTAATTTGTATAATCTTCATCAACAGTTACAGGACTTTCTGTGAATGTAGCAGCAGTAACGCCTTCAATCAAGTCACCGTTTCTGTACCAAGTGTAGGTGTAGTCATTGCCAACACCACCGGTAGCATAAGCCGTAACGGTTACATAGCCGCCTTCACAAATTTGATATTCGGTAAGAATTACAGAATCAACAACCGGAATCGGATTCACATTGATGGTGATAGCATCTGTAGAGATACATTCTGAACCGATTTGGTATGCTTGTACAAAGTATTCAGTAGTAGCTGTCGGAGCAACAGTCAAGGTAGCTTGAGTAGCACCATAGATTGTGTCGTTCATCGTAGTATTGAACCATCTGTACATTAAGTCTTCTAAGTTGTTATCATCAACATTGGCAGTTAATACGGTTTGACCACCTTCGCAGATTGTTTCTTCGTATGCGGTTACTTCTACAACCGGACGAGGATTAACGGTTACTGAGAATGGAGCACTTTCGCTTACACATCCGTTTTCGTTTGCTACAACTACTGTGTAAGTATAAGCATGGTCGCGAGCAGGAACTAATGTGTCATAAGCCACTCCCGTGCCAACTGTATCGTTGACTAATTTCCAAGTATAGGTTAAACCAGCCGTTGGGTAGTTGTCAGTAACGTTAGCTGTCAAGGAAATTCTGTCAGCTTCGCAGATTTGCGGGTCACCACTGATAACTACAGTCGGGTTCGGATTAACAATGATAGCATCTGATGTGAACGGTAAGGAGGTACATCCGGAAGCTACTTGGCTAACAATAGCAGTGTAAGTGTATTCCGTGATATTGCCATCTTCGGTCATCGGGCTTTCGCTGAATGTAGATGCGGTTACACCTTCAATCAAATCGCCGTTTCTGTACCAAGTATATACATAGTCAGTACCAACGCCACCGCTTGCTTGACCGGTGATGGTAATTTGACCACCGTCACAAATTTCATATTGAGTTAAGATTACGGTATCAACAACCGGAATCGGATTCACATTGATGGTGATAGAATCTGTAGATACACATTCTGAACCAACTTGGTAAACTTGTACAAAGTATTGAGTAGTAGCTGTCGGAGCAACAGTCAAGGTAGCTTGAGTAGCACCATAGATTGTGTCGTTCATCGTAGTATTGAACCATCTGTACATTAAGTCTTCTAAGTTGTTATCATCAACATTGGCAGTTAATACGGTTTGACCACCTTCGCAGATTGTTTCTTCGTATGCGGTTACTTCTACAACCGGACGAGGATTAACGGTTACTGAGAATGGAGCACTTTCGCTTACACATCCGTTTTCGTTTGCTACAACTACTGTGTAAGTATAAGCATGGTCGCGAGCAGGAACTAATGTGTCATAAGCCACTCCCGTGCCAACTGTATCGTTGACTAATTTCCAAGTATAGGTTAAACCAGCCGTTGGGTAGTTGTCAGTAACGTTAGCTGTCAAGGAAATTCTGTCAGCTTCGCAGATTTGCGGGTCACCACTGATAACTACAGTCGGGTTCGGATTAACAATGATAGCATCTGATGTGAACGGTAAGGAGGTACATCCGGAAGCTACTTGGCTAACAATAGCAGTGTAAGTGTATTCCGTGATATTGCCATCTTCGGTCATCGGGCTTTCGCTGAATGTAGATGCGGTTACACCTTCAATCAAATCGCCGTTTCTGTACCAAGTATATACATAGTCAGTACCAACGCCACCACTTGCTTGACCGGTTATGGTAATTTGACCACCGTCACAAATTTCATATTGAGTTAAGATTACGGTATCAACAACCGGAATAGCATTCACATTGATTGTATAAGAACCAATAGACTGACAATCTGAACCATCTTGATATACCCGTACAAAGTAAGTAGTGGTATCAGTCGGTTCAACGGTAAGTTGAGCTTCAGTAGCACCTACGATTTGGTCAGCATCATTAGTAGTATTAGCAAACCATCTGTATTGTAAATCAGAAGCATTGTAATCTCCCAAGTTGGCAGTTAATGTTGTTTGACCACCTTCGCAAATGGTAGTTTCGGTAGCGGTTACTTCAACAATAATTGAATCGTTTACATATACATAGAACGGAGCACTTTCGGTTAAGCAACCGTTATTATTTGCAACGACTACGGTATAAACGTATGGATAATCGCGAGGAGCAACAACGGTATCATAATCAACACCTGTTCCAACAGTGTCATTGACTAATTTCCAAGTATAGAATAAATTGGCATCATCGTAGTTACCGGTAACGTTTGCAGTCAAGTGGATCGTACTATCTTGACAGATAAGCGGATCACCACTGATTACAACGGTCGGATTCGGATGAACAGTCAAAGTATCTGAATAAACGAGGATGGATTGACAACCGGCAGATGCTTGGGTTACGTATGCACTATAGATGTATTCAGTAATGTTACCATCAACAGTCATTGGGTTGTCGATGAATGAAGCATTATGAATACCATCCATCAAATCACCGTTTCTGTACCAAGTGTAATTGTAAGCATCGCTGCCAACACCACCTTGTACGTAAGCATTAACGGTAACTTGACCACCTTCGCAGATTGTAGATTCGGTAATAGTAACGGAATCAACAACAGGATCAGGAACTACAACAACTTGGAAACCATCAACAGAGGTACACAAGCTGTCGTTAGCAACTAAGGTAGAATAAACTTCTACGATATAGGTTGAAGTGGCATCTAATGTAGTAGTATAAGTAGATTGAGTAGCACCTTCAATCATATTAGAAGAGATATGTTCGTTTCTGTACCATTGATAAACAAGGTGTTCAATGTTGTAATCTTGTAAGTTAGCAGTAAATGTAACTTCGCCACCTGTACAAACAGTATCTTCGGTAGCTGTCACGAACGCAACAGGAGCACTTACAACAACAACTTGGAATATCGGGCTAACTCCGGAACAACCATTGGCATCAACTGCTTCAACAGTATAGTTGTAAGCATAGCCTGCAGATACCGGCATATCTTCTTGATAATAGAATCTGTATGAATTAACAGTATTTCTATACTCACCATCTAAGTACCAATTGTAAGTAGTGGTAAGCGGAGCAATTTCACCATTAACCCAAGCATTCAAGGCAACCGGAGTATATTCGCATACGTATGGATTACCGGAAATGGTAACGATCGGGTTACGAACTACGGTAACTTCATTAGAAATAGCATTATTAGAGAATTCACATCCCGGAATGTCGAGTACGATCACGGCACTATATAAGTAGTGAGTGGTATCATCATCAACGGTAAGCGGAGACTCTCTGAACCAAGGTCCGTGAACATCCGTGATTTCAAATCCGTTTCTGTACCAAACATAAGTATATAACGTTGAGTCAACTCTGTTACCTAGGGCATCAACCAAGTTGATGGATACTTCAACTTCACCACCGTTACATACAATATCGGTGCCGTTTTGAGTATTCAAAGCTACGATTGAACTAATTGAGAATGGAATTTCAGGATAAACATAGATTTCTTTTGTACCTGTAGCCACACAACCTGAAGTAGTTTGTGTAATTTCAAGCATGAAATTCGTAGTTACCTCCATCGTTGTATGATAGTACAATGAGGTAGCACCAGGTATAGCAAGAGTGTCATCACCTACAATTGTGTACCATTGATAGGTCAAGTTATCACTATTGTAGTTTGCTAAATGAGCAGTCATGGTAACTTCGCCTCCGCGACATACAGAATCAACATCTGCAGTAATCACTAACTGAATATCAGCTGTATCATTTACATAAACTGCGTAAGGTTCACTCATTGTGGTACAACCGTGTTCGTTGCTAACAACTACGGTATAGATATATGGATCAACGCTGGCAGTTTGATGTACGCGCAAGGTATCGGTTTGAGCACTTGCATCGGCAATATCGGTATTGAATAATCTCCATTGAATACTCAAATCTTCAAAGTTATCATTAACATTAGCAACTAATTCGACATTAGCAGCGGTGTTACAGATAATAGGATCGCCGCTGATAACAACGGTCGGGTTGCCATATACATAAATCATCGTATCGACGAGCGTAGAAACACAACCTTCAACATCCGGAGTAAAGATTACACCGTAAGTATAAGAAGTGGAATCATCGTCCATTGCCATTGGAGAATCTGTGAAAGTAGACATATTAGCTCCTTCAACGATTACACCATTTCTGTACCAAGTATAAACACCATCACCGGCAGCAGTAGCTGTCAATGTGATTTGACCACCTGAACAGATTGTGTCATCTGAAACAGCCAACAATACGATAGGAGCATTCACAACTTCAACGGTATCGTGACCAACGGCATTACATTGAGAAGTAGTTTGTGTTACGTGAACACTATAATTTGTAGTGTTGATAGGATTAACAACAACTTGAGAAGAAGTAGCACCAAAGATTTCTGTTTCAACAGCACCTTCAGTAGTGTACCATCTGTAAACCAAGTTCGGAGAATTGTAATCACCGATATTAGCAGTAAGTGTAACTTCACCACCGGCACAGATACTATCAACAGAAGGAGTAACTTCAACTAAGATTGTATCATTTACATATACATAGTAAGGATCACTCATAGCAACACAACCGGCAGTATTAGAAATTTGAGCGGTGTAGATGTATGGGTTATCTCTGAATGAACCAGTTTGAATTAAGGTAGCATTCGTTTCACCTGCAATGATATTATTAGATTCTCTCCATTGGTAAGTCAAACCGTCAGAAGCTGATGTACTATCTGCTAAATAAGCGGTTAAGGTTACATTATTAGGAGTAGATGTACAAACGATTGCATCGCCGCTAATTTCAACAGACGGATTTGCGAATACATATACCACTGTATCAACCAACAATGACTGACAGCCTTCGGTAAGCGGAGTATAAACAACGCCATAAGTATAAGAAGTAGAATCATTGTCAATAGTTACAGGAGAATCTGTATAAGTAGCCAAGTTGGCACCCGGTATAATACTACCGTTTTTGTACCAAGTATAATATCCGTCAGCATAAATAGTAGCATCTAAGGTAATTTGACCGCCGGAACAAATAGTATTGTCAGACAAATCAAGGGTTACGATAGGAGCTTCAATTACTTGAACTGAATCGAAACCAATAGCTAAGCATTCTGATGTCGTTTGAAGTATAGTCACTTGATATTGAGCATTCTGCAAAGGACGTACCGTCAAAGAAGGTTGAGTAGCACCCCAAATTTCGGTGGTATCGGTAGCTGTAACTGTGTACCATCTGTAAATTAAGTTCGGGGAATTGTAATCTCCCAAGTTCGCTGTGAAGGTAACTTCACCACCGGCACAAATAGTATCTTCGGTAGCCGTTACTTCAACTTGAACGTTTTCATTTACATATACATAATATTCTTCACTCAAGCTACTGCAACCGTTAGCGTTAGAAACTTCAACCGTAAAGATATAAGGATCTGTGCTAGCAACAGTGTCAATATTCAAGGTTTGAGTAGTTGCAATGTTGTTGTTGAATAATCTCCATTGATATGTCAAGGCATCACCTTGGATTGCATAATCATTTACATTAGCATCCAAAATAATAGTAGTACCATTGCAAATAATAGGATCACCACTAATAACGACACTCGGATTCGGATATACTACCAAGGTATCTGCATTCATTGCAGAAACACATCCTGCACTCGGTTGAGAAACAACAGCACTATAAATATAAGAAGTGATGTTATCATCAACTGCAACCGGACTATCAACGAACGAAGCAGCAGTAACACCTTGCATTAACTCGCCGTTTCTGTACCAAGTATAAGTATAAGTATCACTGTCAACACCACCTTGAGCCTGAGCAGCCACAGTTACTTGGTAACCGTTGCAAACGCTGTCTTGACTCAAAGTAATATTAGTAATAGTTGGAACAGCCATCACTTCTACGTTCAAAGTATCGGTAGCGAAGCAAGCAGAAGTTGTTTGTTCGATATTAACGATAAATTCTTGAGTACCAGCATTATTTAATGTAGTGGTATAAGTAGAAGATGTTGCACCATTAATGGTCGTATTATTCAATTTCCAAATATAGGTTAAATCACCGATATTTTGATTATTCAAATGAGGAGTAAGGGTAACTTCACCACCTTCGCAGATTGTATCTTCTGAAGCAGTCAGAACAACAATCGGAGCTGCTTGAACATACAATGCGAACGGGTTACTGGTTACGGTACAACCATTACCCATTGTCAATGTCATCGTATAAATACGCGGTTCATCGGATGCGATGAATCCGGTTTCATCATATTGATATTGTCTGTTAGGAATAAGTTCTGTGGTTGTTCCATAAACTTCTTCATTATTAACGTACCAAGTGTAATAGAATGGTTCGTTAGGTGTACCGGTAATATTGGCAAAGATAGAATTAGGAGTATTTTCGCAGATAACAGCATCACCTGATAATACAACAACAGGATTAGCATCTACATGAACTGCAACATCATTAGACATTTCAGATACACAAGCAGAGGCTTCTGCAGTTGCTATAACAGAATAAGTATGAATTGTTGCATCATTATCAACGGTAGTCGGAGAAACCGTATAGGTAGCACCGGTTACATCATTAATCACTTCGCCGTTATGATACCAAGTATAGGTAATATTGCCTAAAGCAGCATCTGCAACTGGAGTAGCAGTTAATGTTATCTGACCACCTTCGCAAATATTGGTATCAACTGCAGTACCAACAGCTAATGAAACAGTCGGAACAGCAAAAGCATTAACAGTATAACTTCCGCGACCAACGCATCCTGAAGTAGTTTGTGCAACTTCAACGTTATAAGTCGTCGTAGCCGGAACTGCAGTAGTATAAGTAGATTGGGTAGCACCGCTGATTGGAGTAGCACCATCAAACCATTGATAGGTCAAGTTTGGCATATTATAATCGCCGATATTGGCAGTTAAGGTAACAACAGCTGATTCGCAAACATTCGTTTCCGAGCTGCTTACAACCACAAGTGCAGTATCACTTACATATACATAGAATGGATCACTTACAGAGGTACAACCTGATAAATTGTTGGTTGTTCTAACTGTAAATATGTATGGATAATCTTGTGCTGCATAAGTAGCAGAAGTAAAGGTAGCATCGGTTGCACCGGCGATGTCAGCATTGGACAACATCCATTGATAACTATAAGTAGCTCCATCCACTGAATCATTGATATTAGCTTGTAATTCAATATTTGAATTATGGCAAACGATAGGATCACCACTAATTTCAACCGTATTATTCGGATATACATAAATTGTAGTATCTGCAGTAGCTGGGATACAACCTTCAATATTGTCAGTGAAGATTACTGCGTAGTTGTAAGTTGTAACATTACCATCAATAGCTCTCGGAGAAACAGTTAATTCGTTTTGATTAGCACCTTCTATGAGAGTTCCGTTATCGAACCAACTGAAGTTGCCGCTTCCACTAGCAGTAGCAGATAAGGTAACTTGACCACCGTCACAGATAGTATCGTTAGGTGATACAAAGAGATTAACCACCGGAGCAGAAATAACTGTGAGTGAATCAACACCGTAAGCTTGACAACCTGAAGTAGATTGAAGAACTCTTACCAAATAATGAGTAGTAGCCATCGGTTGAACCGTTAAAGTGCGTTGAGTAGCACCCCAAATTTCGGTTGTATCGGTATCGGTAGTCGTTGACCATCTGTAAACCAAGTTATTATCATTATAATCACCTAAGTTTGCAGTCAAGGTAACTTCACCACCGGCACAAATACTATCAGCAGTATGGGTAACTTCTACAATAATAGAATCATTAACATAAACTGCATACGGGTTACTTACGCTTACACAACCGTTAGCATTGGTAATGGCAACAGTAAAGATATACGGATAATCACGAGTAGCATGAACTCCACTATAAGTAGTACCATTAGCAATAGGAGCATTCGCTAAGCGCCATTCATAAGTCAAAGCACCAGTAGCAGGATCATAATCATTAACATTAGCTGTCAAATCAACAATATTTCCGTCGCAAATGATAGGATCACCTGAGATTTCAACAGTTGGATTCGGAATAATGAATAATGTATCTGAGGTAATCATTGTTGAATGACAACCTGCACTTGCTTGATTAACAACAGCTTGATAAATGAAGTAATTAGAATTATTATCAGCCAAAGTAGGAAGATCTACAAAGGTACTGTCATTAATTCCGTTTAATAATTGACCATTTCTGTACCAAGTAAAGTTATAGGCATCTCCGGCTACACCACCTTCCGCAGTAGCGGTAAGGGTAACTTGAGCACCTTGACAAATATGATTTTCATCAATTGCAATACTTGTAATAGCAGGAGCTTCCGTAACATTAATCAAGATGAAATTAGTGTCAGCACATTCTGAAGTAGTTTGAGTAGCAACTACGAAATACAGACTATTCATATTAATAGAATCAATGTGATATGTTCTGTCAGTAGCACCCTCAATTATATTAGCAGGAACAACTGCGTTTTCATACCATTGATATACAATATTATCTGAATTGTAATCATTCAAATGAGCTGTTAAGGTAACATCACCGTTTTCACATACTACATTTTCAGAGGCAGTAATGTTGACAACCGGTGCGCTATAAATATAAACTGCAAATGGATCGCTTTCTACTGTACATCCATGTCCTCTATTGACTTGAATGGTAAAGTAATAAGGTTCATCTACAGCAGGACGTGGCAAGTTTTCAGTATAATAAATAGTATTAGGAGGTGTAATAATACCTGACATCAAAGTAGAATCGTTATTAACAAACCAAGTAAATTCGGTATCCATCGGGGAAATCAAAGTTGTACCATTCATGTGTGCATACAAAGTAACCATGTCGCCTTCGCATAATGCTTGGTCTCCCGAAATTTCAACAGTCGGATTTGGATTAACCGTTAATTCGGAAGCTGCAACCAATGCTGAAGTACAACCTGAGCTTGCTTGACTAACAGTAGCACTATAAATGATAACTTGAGATTCACCATCCACGGTCCCCGGTGTTTCAGTAAATGTATTTCCGGTAATTCCGTCGATAACAATTCCGTTTCTATACCAAGTATAAATGTATTCGTCACCAATTACACCCGCGTGTGCAGGATCAATAGCAGCAGTAACTGAAATTTGATAACCTTCACAAACTTCATAATCGTTCAAAGTAATGTCTTGAATCGTCGGAACGTCAACAACTGTTACTTCGTGTGAACCGTAAGCAACACAGCTTGAAGTAGTTTGGTCAATTCTAACTAAGAAATTAGTAGTAGCAGCCAGGCTCGTAGTGAAAGTACTTTCGGTAGCACCAACATAAGCAACTGTATCGTTAGCTCCTGTAATATAGTACCATTGATAAGTCAAGTGGTCACTATTATTATCTACCAAATGAGCAGTCAAAGTAACTTCACCATTTGTGCATATCACATCTTCGTTAGAAGTAACGGCAACACGTACAGAATCATTTACATATACATTATATGGTTCACTAACACTCGTACAACCATTGGTAAAGGCAACTTCTACCGTAAAGATGTAAGGATCAACGCTATTAGCATAAGTTTGATTCAAAACATCGGTAGTAGCTCCGGTAATGTCAGCATTAGACAATCTCCATTGATAAGTTAAGTTTTCAAGAATTGTATCAGCTGCAACAACGTTAGCATTTAAAATAACATTATTACCGTCACAAATAATCGGATCACCGCTGATGACAACCGTCGGGTTAGGATAAGCATAAACCACGGTATCAACTAAGAGTGATTGACATCCTTCAATAGCAGGAGTATAGACAACACCATAAGTATAAGCGGTAGAATCATTGTCGATCGCCATCGGAGAGTCGGTAAATGTACTCATATTGGCACCTTCAACAATTTGTCCATTTCTGTACCAAGTATAGATACCTTCATCATTGCCGCCAATAGCTTCAAGGGTAATTTCACCGCCAGAGCAAATGTAGGCATTATTTAAATTCAAAGTAACATCTGGTGCAGCAATTACGCTAATGCTCTTATCTCCGGTAGCACTACACAAAGAAGTAGTTTGAACAATAGCAACCCTATACAATGTGTTGGCAACAGGATGAACCGTCAGCGTGGCTTGTGTTGCACCCAAGATTTCAGTTTCAATGCCACCATCTACGGTGTACCATCTGTAAACCAAGTTCGGAGCATTATAATCACCGATGTTAGCGGTTAAGGTTACTTCGCCACCTTCACAAATGGTGTCTTCAGTAGCAGTAACTTCAACCACGATATTATCATTGATATATACATTATACGGTGCGCTGATTGTACGACATCCATTAGCATTGGTAATTTCTACAGTAAAGATATATGGATCCGTATTCGCTGATAATTCAACAGCCAAGTCAGCAGTTGTTGCGCTGGCTTCTACGAGATCAGTGTTGAACAATCTCCATTGATAAGTAAGAGGGTCAGTATTGATTACATAATCATTAACGTTAGCGTGTAACTCAACAGTGGTTCCGTCACAAATGAGCGGATCACCTGAAATTACAACTGACGGATTCGGATAAATATAAATCGTATCAGCAGCAATGAGTGATGAACAAGCAGAACTAGATTGAGTAGCAACTGCGCTATAAACGTATGCTGTCAAGTCATTATCTACTGCAACCGGACTATCAACGAAGGAAGCAGCAGTAACACCTTCCATTAACTCACCGTTTCTGTACCAAGTATAAGTATAAGCTTCATTGGCAACACCACCCGCAGCCGTAGCTGTAGCTGTGATTTGATAACCGCTGCATGCGTTGTCTTCGCTTAAGGCAACTGATACGGTCGGAATATCATAAACATTGACATTAACTGTATTGGTAGTAACACATTGTGAAGTAGTTTGAGTTAATGTTAACCCAATCGTATTGATACCGTCAGTATTCAAAGTAGTAGTGAAAGTAGAAGACGTAGCTTCAGGAACAGCAATTCCGCCTACATTCCATGCATAAGTCAAATCAGGAGTATTTTGATTTTGCAAGTTAGCGGTAATGGTAACTTCACCACCAACGCAAACCGTTGCATCATTAGTACTCAAAGTAACAACAGGAGTAGCATTTACATATACTGCGTATGGTTCGCTACGAACAACACAACCGTTGCCGGTAACGATTTCAACGCTATACATGTAAGGTTCATCAGAAGCATTTTCTCCAGAAGGATTAGAATAAGTAATGCGAGAAGGTGTTGGAACATAATGCCATTCAACTACATCAAGCATATTATTCTTATAACCACGAATTTCAACCGGAGCTGAACCGGTAAATCCGGCAGTCAATGCAATTTCTCTATGTTCGCAAACGATAGCGTCACCCGAAATAACAACAGTCGGGTTAGTAATAACATTTACATCAACTTGATTAGAGATAGTAGAAACACAACCGGAAGCATCAACAGTAGCAATTACCTGATAATGATGTACGGTAGTATCGTGGTCTTGAGCAGTCGGGGAAACAGTATAAGTAGAACCGGTTACTCCTTCTATCAAAGCGCCATTATCATACCAAGCATAAGTAACAGTTCCTGTTAATGCAGCGTCATTATAAGAAGCAGAAGCAGTTAGGGTAACTTCTCCACCTTCACAAATAGTAGTATCGGTATAACCAGCTATGCTCAAATCGGCCGTCGGTCTTTCATAAGCATTAACATGGACTGAACCTCTACCAACACAACCTGAAGTAGTTTGCGTAACAACTACATTATAAGTAGTAGAAGCAGCGACTGTAGTAGTATAAGTAGATTCTGTAGCACCGGGTATAAGAACGTTGTTTAACGTTGTTCCGTCTACATAATACCATTGATAAGTAAGGTTAGGCATATTGTAATCACCGATATGAGCAGTCAAAGTAACCTCACCATTTTCGCAAATAGCTGTTTCAGTGCTTGTTACAAACACATCTGCGGTATCATTTACATATACATAGAATGGTTCACTAATCGTAATACAACCGGTTTCGAGATTCATAACTCTAACGGTATAAATATAAGGAATATCACTATAAGTCTGATGTTGATCTAACTGTTGTGAATCACCACCAGGAATATTGACATTGTTCAACATCCATTGATACTTATAAGTTGTATTCGGAATAAGATTATTGATTTGGGCTGTCAGGTGAATGTTATCACCCGGGGTAACTCCACAAACAATCGGGTCACCGGTTATTTGAACAGATGGATTAGCAAATACTGTAACGATAGTATCTACAGCAGCAGATACACATCCTTCAATATTAGGAGTAAAGATAACAGCATAGTTGTATTCAGTTACATCTTGATCAACGGTAAGCGGAGAAACGGTATATACGTTTTGAGTAGCACCTGAAATCAGAGCACCGTTTTCATACCAAGCGTAAGAACCTTCACCCACAACAGCAGCAGTTAAGGTAACCTGTCCACCGTCGCAAATAGAATCTGCAGGTGTTAAGGACAAGGTAACATCGGGAGCAGTAATAACTGTAACAGTATCAAAACCAACAGCCTTGCATGAAGAAGTGGTTTGAATAACCCTTACACTATAATTAGTAGTTACTGAAGGATTAACAACCAAAGTAGGCTGAGTAGCACCTGAAATTTCGGTATCATCCATACCTCCAATTGTTGTATACCATCTGTAAATTAAATTATTAGCATTATAGTTACCGAGGTTGGCAGTCAAAGTAACTTCACCTCCGGCACAAATGGTGTCTTCTGTTGAAGTAACTTCAACTAAAATAGTATCATTTACATATACGTAGAATGGATCACTTTCCGTACTACAGCCATTTTCATTGGTAACAAGAACGGTAAAGATATATGGATTATCATTAGAAGCGTACATATTGCTATAGGTTGGCAATGTAGCAGAGATCAAATCACTATTGAACAATCTCCATTGATATGAATACGTACCAACTGCGTTAGTTGTGTCATTTAAGTTGGCAGTTAAATTAACCATACCATTATGACAAATAATAGCATCACCTGAAATTTCAACTGACGGGTTCGGTCTGATGAACAAAGTATCAGCAATAAATAATTCAGAGTTGCAACCTGAACTTGCTTGACTAACAGTAGCACTATAGACTACGAAATTAGTTTCATTGTCTAAGATAACAGCAGGAACAGTGATTGTGTTTCCGGTAGCACCTTCAACTAATTCACCGTTTCTAAACCAAGTATAAATGTAAGCATCACCCGCAACTCCATTTGCAGCAGATGCTGTATAGGTAACTTGAGCACCTTCGCAAACCACTTCATCGCTCATCACAATATCCGAAATTACAGGAATATCAACAACATTAATTGTAATACTATTGGTAACTGCACAATCTGAAGTTGTTTGAGAAACAACAACAAAGAATTCAGTAGTTGCAATTAAAGCATCGGTTTGATAAGTAGCATTCGTAGCACCGGCAATTAAATTGGCGGCATCAACAGCACCTCTGTACCATTGGTAAGTGATGTTATCTGCATTATTATCATTCAAATGAGCAGTCATCACAACATCACCATTACTGCAAACAGTAGTTTCGTTAGCAGTAATATGAACAATCGGTGCTTCATTTACATTCACGCTAAACGGTGCACTAACTGATACACAACCTGTTACATTGTTGGTAACGCGTACCGTATAAATGTAAGCATTGTCAGTGGCAGGTTGCGATTGTGTTAAAGTGCGGTTTGTTGCTCCGGCAATATCGCTATTTGCCAACATCCATTGATAGGTATAAGTTGTATTAATAACAGAATCATTGAGGTTAGCGGTCAATGTTACATCCGTACCATCACAAATAATCGGGTCACCGGTAATTTCAACGGAAGGATTCGCATAAACGGTAACAATTGTATCAACTGTTGCTGATACACAACCTTCAATATTCGGCGTGAATATTACTGCATAATTGTAAGAAGTG
>JALNYF010000007.1 GCA_023229985.1 Bacteroidales bacterium
TAAAGCTATCTCAAAAAAATTACTTGAGTTATTTGCTACATCATTCCATCCATTCAAAGAACTTAATTCCCGCCCCTGTCATATCTCCCCTCTTCTTCCCTGCTGCCCTGCGCCGCATCCTTCTCCTCTTGTCCGTATGACCTGCAAAACGGGACTGCAAAAATACTACTTTTTGTTTTCTTACAACACTTTTATGAAACTTTTTTTCTTTTTTTTATATCTATACTAATTATCAATAACTTAAATAATCATATATCCCCTATTTTAACCGATTTTTTATCCATTTTTATCACTTTTTACACCTTTTTCAATTATTTTAAACCCCTCCTTTCGGAGTTTTTTGAAATATTTCGCATTTTTGAACATTGGAAATATGAAACGCGAAAATGAAAAATTGAAATGAAAATGTGGAGTGGAAAATGGGATACATGTATATATAAGGGAACCCTATCTCCCCGCTGCGCAAGAACATTGGATTGTATTTATTTAATCGCGCAAACAACGGACGGAATAGCCATAGTTCTTATCGTTGTTGTAGAAACCCACGCGAGCACGGGGATGGTATAGATAGCAGTAGTACGCATTGTCATTATTGTACCCGGTAGCACTCCAATAGGCGGCGTAAGTGCCAAAATGGTTGTAATTGCCATAGTAGCCGCCGGCAGGTAGCGCAGAAAAATCTGATGAGTTATCGGCTCCTTCGTTCGGTGAACACCAATGGAAGGTGCCGGCTTCTTTCATCTTACCTCCGGCGACATCGGTTCCGCCCAAATAGTCCTTTAATTGTTTCCACTCCGCATCGCTCGGGACGTGCCAGCCGGTGGGACAAATACCGTGTGTTCCACTCGGATTAGAAGAGGAGCTGCTACTGTTGCGCATTACCGCTTTCCAATTGTACAAATAACCGTAAGTGTAGACATTAGTAGAATCATCGTTGGGATAATAACGATAGGGCGTAGTGGTACTGGTAGTGCTGCCCAATTCAATGGGAGTTCCGTCGGCGTATTTTGTGGTGCGGAGATTTTCTTTCATCCATACTTGCTCCCCTATCTTGACGGCACTATAACTATTTCCGTCCATGTCGGTAACCGCATTCGGTAAGACTTCCTTTTCTATATTAATCTTTTCGTTTTGCTTCGCTGATGGTTGATTAATATCACATGCGGTCATTAGAAAACAACCGATAATAATTGCCATCAATAAAAGATTGAATCCATTTGTTTGGTATAATCTTTTCATAATATATTTATTTAAAATGGTTTATAATAATTACAATATTTTAATCAATATCTCTTTCTTTGGTTGCGCATCATTTTGTTTATATATCGGTGACAAAAATAGTAAAAAAAACAATTCATAAAAAACAGATTATTCAATAAAAAAAATGTATTTTTGTCGCTCAAAAAAAAATTCTTATGAAAAGATATTTAGTACTCATTTTAATCATTTGCTGTCAGTTTGGGTTTTCGCAAAGTTTTGTGATTGAGCCAACTATCTCCAAAGATTATCAAATCAATTTTTCTCAAAACAACCCCAATATTTATCAATTACAATTTGATATAAATCGTTGGGAATTATCGCAAGTTAGCAAGGAAAATATTGATTATCAGATGATTAAATTTGAATCTTCTACAGTAACACAAGATAAGGGTTGGGCAGAATTGCCATTTATCAGTGCATCTGTTCAGTTGCCCGCCAACAAAGATGTGGATTTACACATAACGGCAACAGAATTTATAGATATCCCCTTGACCGCACCCCTTCTGCCGTCACGCGGTACCATTTACCGAGACCAAGACCCTACAACAATTCCGTATCAAATTGCTGCAGAATCTGTTATTAATCAGTTTTATCCCACCGACTTGGCAACGATGGAATCTCCTTTCATTATTCGTGATGTCAGGGGTACCAGTGTACGCCTTTTCCCGTTTCAGTATAATGCAGTCACCAACACTTTGCGCGTCTATACGCATGTTGAAGTAGAATTGGTAGAAAACGACCAACCTGCGCACAACCCGCTTACCTCCGAAAACAGACACCCCCTCAAAGAAGCCGTGGGAATGTATGAAAGCATTTTTATGAATTTCGAACCTTCCCGTTACGATTTACCATTGAGTGAATATGGTGATATTCTCGTAATTACTACTCCTGCTTACGAAACCGCCATCACACCTTATATTCAATGGAAAAAAGAGAAAGGCTACAACGTCAGCAAACAGGTCGTTTCGGCAGGAACAAACGTAAAGTCCTTAATTCAAACTGAATACAACAATAATAACAACATCATGTTTGTCCAATTGGTAGGCGATTGGAGTGATATAAAATCAGATGCATCCGTGGATAATTCCCCCACCGACCCGAAAATGGGCTGCGTGGTCGGTTCTGACAATTATCCCGACATCTCCATTGGTCGGTTTTCTTGCTCCACGTCGGGGCAATTGACCATTCAGGTGGACAAAGCCATCAATTATGAAAAAAATCCGAACATGGATGCCAATTGGCGTGAAACCTTTATCGGAGTAGCCTCTGACGAAGGAAGCGGCACGGGCGATGACGGCGAAATTGACTATACTCACATACAACGAATTTATACTGAACGTCTTGACGGCTTTACCTACAACACCCATCAACAAAATTATGGGCCCAACGCATCAGCGTCCAACCTTTCCTCACACCTCAACCAAGGGGCCTCTACCGTTGCCTATTGTGGACACGGTGCGGAAACTTACTTCGTTACGACCGGTTTCAGCAACAGCAATATCGCCAATTTATCCAATGGCGACAAATTACCGTTCATCGTTTCAGTAGCTTGCGTAAACGGTGCTTTCCACAACAGTAGCGATTGTTTTGCAGAAGCATGGCTCAAAAAACAGAACGGTGGCGCAGTTGTTACGTGGATGTCCACCATCAATCAACCGTGGACTCCTCCGCAAAGAGGTCAAGACTATTTCTACGATATTTTGATTGGCGGTTTCAACTACGATGACCATTCGGGTCAGAACGGTATCAATACTTCCGAACAACGTACCCATTGGGGCTGCATTACCGTTAATTCTGCCAACCTGATGCTGGCGGAGAGTTCCACAACCGATGATGTTGAGACGGTTCAGACGTGGACAACTTTCGGCGATGCTTCTTTGCAACTTCGGACGAAACAGCCTGACCAATTGTCACTCTCCAATACGACCGTGATGTCGGGAATTCCTTTTACGGCAACCGTTTCCGCTGCCGGCACCCCGATAGCCAACGCCTTGGTTTGCATTTCGCAAAACGACGTTTACTACAAAGCATTGAGCGATGCCAACGGAAACATCACCATTACCCACAATTTTACCCCCGGCAACGTTCTATTGGTTGCCTCTGCGTTTAATACAACCACCATTTATCAAGATGTAAATTGCGTTTCCGGCAATGTTCCCTACTTGACCGTAGCCGATTATTCCCCCGAAATCGTTACTTACAATAGCAATCCGTTCCTCACCATTTCCCTTAGAAATGACGGCGGCGTGGCTACTACCGAATATGCGACCGTTGTGATTTCCTGCAACGACCCGTTATTAACCATTACTGACAATACCGACTATTATGCGCCGATGAGTGCCAACGGCGGCACAGCGAGCGTTGCCAACGGCTTCCAATTATCTGTTGCCAACAACGTGGAAACCGGTCACCAATTTACCATTTCCGTAACCATTACTTTAGGAGACGATACATGGAATAATACGATACTTTTGACCGCATTGGGCAGCGACTGCGATGCGCCAACCGGCTTATCGGCAACTGCCAATAACAATAACGTTTTGCTTACTTGGGACGACAACTCTTCCGTTGAAACCATCACTTACGAAGATGATGCCGAGAGCCATACCGCCTTTGAAATTAACTCGCCGGGAACATTAAATTGGAGCTATATTGACGGCGATGGCAGACCCACCGTTAATTACAGCAGTATTGATTTTACCAACGAAGGAAGTGAAATGGCTTATATCGTTATGAATATGGCGGAAACCACCTTAAACCCAATCAGCGCACATTCGGGCGACCAATTCTTTGGGTGTGCCGTTAATGCCCAAGGCTATTATGGCATTACCTATCCCAACAACGATTGGATGATTAGTCCTGAGCTGAATTACACCGAACCATTCACTTTTTCTTTCTATGCACGCTCTTATTCAACTGGTTACCCTGATGAGACATTCTATGCCACCTATTCCACCTCCGGAACCAACGAATCGGATTTTATCAATCTCACCTCATCGGCTGTAACGACCAATACCAATTGGCAACTCTATTCCTACACTGTCCCCGCAGCTGCCAAGTATGTGGCTATTCATTGCACTTCCGACGACCAATATATGTTTTGCGTCGATGACATCACTATTTCAGGGCAAAGTGTAACGGGCAATACCTATAATATATATCGTAACGGCGAATTGATTGCTTCCAACGTCATCGGCGGCACATATACGGACCCCAATTTGGCTGATGGAACCTATTGTTATACCATTACTTCCAACTGCCCTGCCAATTTTGAATCGTTGCTATCCAATAGCAGTTGTGCGACTGTTGGCGGCGGAGGTGGCGGTAATTGCGATGCCCCCGCCAACTTAACGACGACTCCAAGTCAAATGCAAATCGGTTTGGTTTGGACGCCTTCTGCCAATGCAGTGGCATACAAAGTATTCCGCGACAATAATTTAATCCAAACGACCTCGGCAACGAACTATATCGATACCGATGTTTCACGAAATATAGAATATTGCTATACGGTGAGTGCGATTTGCAACGACGGAGAATCCGGCATGTCGAACAGTGCTTGCTCCTCCCTGAGCGGAATTGAGGAGAATCAGCATGATAATCTGCTTCGGATTTATCCGAACCCCGTGAGCGACCAACTCGTCATTGAGGGTAGTAATGTGACCAACATCACGATTTATTCAACCATCGGTACGAAGGTTTATGAATCCAACTTTTCCAATAATGCCTTGATTATCAACGTAAATAATTGGAGCGGCGGAATCTATTTTATCAAAGCAACCTACCAAAACGGAGAAAACGTTGTGAAGAAAGTAGTGGTCAGATAATTGATGATGAAATGATAGAAGGGAGTTATCCTACTTCCTTTCTAATATTTAAAAAACAAAACCTTCTCGTAGTGAGAAGGTTTTGTTTTTTTAGGTAGTTGAGGGTAAAAGGATGATTGGCGGGAGGACTACATTTGAGGAACAATATTCGCGCTGAAAAATCAGAAAAATGCAACAAAAGGATTAAATGTATGAAATAAAAATGTAATTTTGCAATGTCAAAATAGTAAGGAGAAATTATCTTTACTTTGGATAAAAATGATCTAAAGAATGGGACGCATAATAAGTATAATAATATTTCTTTGTTAGATGATGGCATTAAAATTCATAGACTTATTCGCAGGAGCAGGCGGCTTGTCCGAAGGTTTTATTCGGGCAGGATTTAAGCCTTTGGCTCATATCGAAATGGATAATTATGCGTGCGATACCTTACGAACTCGCGCCGCATTTCATTATTTGAAAGAACACAATAGGTTAGATATTTACAAAGAATACTTACAAAATAAACAAGAGAAAGAAAATGGCAGCAAACTTTGGGAACAAGTTCCGCCAGAAGTTATTGATACTGTGATTCAATCAGAAATTGGAAAAGATACAATTAATACCATTTTCAAAAAGATTGATGAACTCAAAGGCAATCACGAAGTAGATATTGTTATTGGCGGTCCGCCTTGTCAGGCGTACTCTGTTGCTGGACGTGCCAGAATGGGCAAAGAAGTAGAAAACGACCCTCGCAATGAACTTTACAAATACTATGTCAAGTTTCTTGAATACTATAAACCCAAAATGTTTGTGTTTGAGAATGTTTTGGGTATTCGTACCGCCAAAGGTGGCAAACCTTTTAGAGATTTACAAAGGCTTGTGGGGAATCTTGGCTATAAAATAGACTTCAAGGAACAAATTGCCTCTGAGCATGGCGTTCTGCAAAAACGGCATAGAATGATTATTGTAGGTTGGAATAATGATACGCAATTGCATTATCCTGAATTAAAGGCGGAAGAATGTCAATATAAAGTTCTTGAAGATTTGTTTTCAGACCTACCAAAACGCAAGGCGGGCGAAGGCGATTTGTGTGAACCTATTAGATATACAAAGCCATTAGAAGATATGTTCTATTTGAATAAGTCAGGTATTCGCAATAGTGCATTTGATTTTACTACTCAACATATCGCACGCCCCAACAACCTCAACGATAGAGAAATATATGTTATGGCAAACAAAAAATGGTACAAAGACAAAAAACAATTGTCTTATACCGATATTCCTGCCGACCACCAAAAACATAAAAACAAAGAAACATTCCTAAATCGTTTTTCCGTTGTTAATCCTGACGGCGTTTGCCATACTGTTGTCGCCCATATTGCAATGGACGGTCATTATTATATTTATCCTAATCCAAAGCCAACGACTGACAATGTGCGTTCAATTACCATTCGCGAGGCAGCGCGGTTACAATCATTCCCCGATGACTATTTCTTTGAGGGCAGCCGAAGTGCCGCATTCAAACAAATCGGGAACGCTGTCCCTGTTGTCTTAGCATACAAAATTGCCCATGAAATAAAAGAACAATTTGCTCATGAATTACACTGATATAGAGAAAACAGCAGTAGCAGAACCGTGTGCCGCCTCGATGATACTTACATTTCGGGCAATTGGATACAATTTAGAAACAGCCGTTGCCGATGTAATAGATAACTCCATTTCTGCAAATGCCAAGAGTGTATGGTTCAATTCTGAGTGGAAAGGCGGAAATTCTGTTATCACAATATTAGATGACGGCTGCGGAATGACTGAAGAAGAACTTATACAAGCTATGAAGCCGGGCGCAAAAAATCCAATGGACGAGCGACCAGAAAAAGACTTAGGACGTTTCGGGTTAGGGTTAAAAACAGCCTCTTTTTCGCAATGCCAGAAATTGATTATGGTCAGCAAGAAAGCAGGTTTTACACCGAGTTATTGGATTTGGGATCTGAATTATGTTAATCAAACGAATAGGTGGGAACTTATTCGCCAACCTATTTCAGATGATTACTTACACGCTCTCGATAACTTAGAATCTGGAACACTTGTTATTTGGACAAACTTAGACCGCATTATTCCAATTGAAACGTCAATTGACAACGAATCCGCAAAAGACAAATTTTTGGCTCAAATGGACAAAGTCAAACAACACCTAGCAATGACGTTTCATAGATTTATTGAAGAAAAAAGCATAAAACTTTTTTGTTGGGAATATGAAATAAAATCATGGAATCCTTTTTTGCTAAATGAAAGAGCAACACAAGCATTTCCAGAAGAATATATTGGCGAAGCCGTAATGAAAGGATATGTTTTACCTCACAAATGCCACCTTACAGAAGAAACATATAAAAATGCAGAGGGGGCAAATGGTTGGGGTAATCAACAAGGTTTTTATGTATATCGAGGCAAACGACTGATGTTGGCTGGCGATTGGTTAGGACTTTTCCGTAAGGAAGAACATTATAAATTAGTACGCATACAAATTGATTTACCTAATACATTAGATTCTGATTGGCAGATTGATATAAAGAAATCAACTGCCAGACCACCAATAATTTGTAAGGAACAAATAAGAAGCTATGGTCAAAAAGTCCGCCTTCGTGGTGTAGAGGTGT
The DNA here is from genome assembly GCA_023229985.1 of Bacteroidales bacterium. Classification (GTDB taxonomy): domain Bacteria; phylum Bacteroidota; class Bacteroidia; order Bacteroidales; family WCHB1-69; genus UBA1756. The sequence goes on from JALNYF010000007.1 coordinate 7,721, forward strand.
TTAGACATAGAGGAAAAATATTGAAAACAAGAAAACAGGATGATTTTCACCCGCTTTGGCTTGAGAAAAAACAAGGCAACAAATATTTGTACCTTGTGAATCGAGACCATTTAATGATAGAAGAAATCAAAAAAATGGCTGAAACAGCCCCAAAAAAAGCAATTGAATATCTTTTGCGTTTTGTGGAAGAAACTATACCGACAAAATCCGTTTTCATTAGAGAATCGGAACAAGGTGAAACCGCTGCTCCGTTTGAGGAAACCAACAAGGACGTATTAAACGCAATGATTAAGCAAATTTTTGATGCTCAAAAAGTAAGCGGCAAAAGCACCGAGCAAATAAAAATGTTGCTTCTGAATATGGAACCCTTTAATAATTACCCAGAACTTATTGAAATTTTAGATACTTATGATAGATAAAGCAATACAAATATGCCGTTCTCTTATCGGCGAAAAATCAAGTGTAACCGATAGCGAGATAAATAATGCCATTGAGCAATGTTTGTCAATGCCAATTTTTTCTTCTGTTGATAAAGAAGAACTTCATAGAGGATTGTTGAAATTATACAATGTTAGTTTGGAAGAATACAAAATGCTGGTTGATAACGAGCGCAATACTCCATGGCTAAGGGATTTCAAAGCCAACCACAAACAAGATGATTGGAAATTTTGGAATCGTTACACAACCTATCTGCAAAATACAAAGAATTTTGCTCCGAAAGTTATTGACGAAATAGACCGTCTTACGGACGACATTTTGGATAAACTATACGATCCTACTATTCACAATGTAAAAGGCATTGATAAAAAAGGACTTGTTGTTGGTCAAGTACAATCGGGCAAAACCGCTAATTATACAGGGCTAATTTGTAAAGCCGCTGATGCGGGTTTTAATTTGATTATCGTATTGGCTGGATTGCACAACAATTTGCGCAGTCAAACACAGCACCGATTAGACGAAGATTTTCTCGGCTTTGACACAAAACACGATAGGGCTTGGCGACAAGATGGAAGCAATAGAATTGGAGTTGGAGTGTTAGATAGAAACAATACTGCAATTTCCATTACAACCATAGATTCTGATTTCAAAAAAACGCTAACCGAAAGTGCTGGCGGAATTAGTTTTGATGTTTCAAACCCTATTTTACTTGTTGTCAAGAAAAATTCAACGGTATTAAAACGTTTGAATACATGGTTACTTTCGCAGGCGGAAACCATCAACGGCGAAAATAGAATCACACACAAATCGCTTTTAATCATTGATGACGAAGCCGATATTGCTTCAATCAATACAAAAAAGTCTGATGAAAATCCAACAGCAATAAACGGTTGGATAAGAAAAATTACAAGTCATTTTTATCGATTCGGTTATGTTGGTTACACGGCTACGCCGTTTGCTAATATCTTTATTCCTCTCGATAAAGACGACTTATTTCCTCGTGATTTTATCATAAATTTGCCTGCACCAAACAATTACATAGGTGCAGAGAAAATTTTCGGTACTTCGCTTGAAGCCGATGATACTAATGATGATTTATTGCAGATAGTCAGAAAAATAGACGATTACGCCGAATATTTTCCTGACAAACACAAGAGAGAAGACAGAATACCTAATTCGCTCCCAGAATCGCTTCAAACAGCAATAAAATGTTTCATTGTTACTTGTGCTATTCGTATTGCTCGCGGGCAAGAGAAAAAGCACAACTCAATGCTAATACACATTTCGCGCTATTTAATCTGGCAAAACTCGCTAAAAGAAGTAGTCGAAAATCAATTCTTATTCTATAGACGAGGTATAGAACAAGAAGATTCTGAAATTATGGAAGAGTTCCGTTGCATTTTTGAAGAAGATACGGTCAATTACATTTCGTATTGTACAACCACGCACAATATCTTGAACTCTTCATTCAAAGATATTGACAGCAAAATGAAAGTGCATACTTGGGAAGAAATAAAACCGTATCTATACACCGCTGTTCAGAAAATAAAAATAATGGCAATCAATGGCAAATCCACAGACGCACTTGAATATTACGAAAACGAGAGGACAGGAATTTCGGTAATTGCTATCGGTGGCGACAAACTTTCGCGAGGCTTAACTCTGGAAGGATTGTCGGTAAGTTACTTTTTGCGTGCTTCAAAAATGTACGACACTCTTATGCAAATGGGACGTTGGTTCGGCTATCGCCCCGGGTATGTTGATTTGTGTCGATTGTTTACAAGCAGCGAACTCAACGAGTGGTTTAGACATATAACAATGGCAAGCGAAGATTTACGCGAAGAATTTGATGCCATGTGGAGTGCCAAAGCCACACCCGAAAAATATGCTTTGAAAGTACGCACACACCCCGGACAATTGCAAATTACTGCAATTACGAAAATGCGTAATGTAGATAGAATACAAGTTTCTTGGTCTGGACGTTTGGTTGAAACATATAAATTGCTGACCGACAAAGATATTATCCGCAAAAATTTGATAGCAACACAAAATTTCCTATTAAAATTGGGAAACCCCGCAGAACCACCCAAGCACAGCAAGGATTTTTTATGGTCCAATGTATCGCCAGAAGATGTATTAAAGTTCTTTTCTGAATTTACTATTGCTCCAGAACTTGCAAAAGTAGATTTAACGCTAATCAGTAACTTTGTTCGCAAACTTAATCAATCAAAGGAACTTCTCTCGTGGCGTGTAGCCTTGATGAACAAAGAAAGGGCTACAAAAAAAATCCATTTATCTAATAAAATTGTTTCTGGATGTTTTACCAGAAACACCGCAGGCGACACGAACACTTATATAATCATAAAAAATCATATTGTCGGAAATCAAACAGATGAATTTATTGATTTGGATAATGAAGATTATGAAAAAGCACTGCAAGATTCACAGCAAGATAAGGATTGGAAAAAAACATATCCCAAGCCAAAACTTGTTCGCGATATGTATCGAAGCGTAAATAACCCGCTGTTGATTATTTACCCTCTTGATCCTTTGGGAGCAAATCCAAAAGATAAAATATTGTTCAAGGCAGATGACGATCCAATAATAGGTTTTGCCATTGTATTTCCCAAAAGTAAGACAGAACATACCGTAGAATTTGCCATCAACACAGCTTTGGCAAATGAGTTCTATCAATCTGAGATTGATTTTGATGATAATAACGACAATTTAGAAGATGATGAAAAGTGACATAAAAGAAATATGGGCAAGCATTGAACAATCCAACGAAATAGGATTGCTAAAACGGTTATATTCTGATGATTCAGACTTATATATTTACGCCGTTTTTCAAAACCCAGAACGCCACTGCGGAATTGCACTTTCTTTTGACAAAAGCATTCATATTGATGTTTCTTCGTTCTCAAACTTGCGCGATTTGCAAGTAACACTTACAAACGACAATTCATTCATAAACAACAACTTGCTAATAATAAAATTGTTGTATTCTCAAAGTCGCGATGTTTTCTCCGTAATGTGCGAAAACATGATTCAATCTGTATTGTCGCTAAGTTCAGAAGAACAAGTTGTTAGGACAATTATCAACCAACTCGAAAAATGGCAGGCTTTGTTTGAAAAAATGAAAGGCGAAGGCTTAACACCCTCAGAACAACAAGGGTTATATGGCGAACTTCATTTTTTGCAAAAGATTATTGCCAAAGAAGATGCAGTTGATGCAGTTGATACCCTTAATACTTGGGTAGGAACAGATAGAGAGGTACGCGACTTTCAATATAACGATTGGGCAGTTGAGGTAAAAACTACGGCAGGCAACAACCACCAAAAAGTAAGTATCAGTAGCGAAAGGCAATTAGACGAAACACTTTTGGAAAGTCTATTTCTGTTTCATTTATCGGTTGAGGCTGCAAAAAAGAACGGCGAAAGTTTGAATGCCAAAGTAAATGCAATCAAAGAAATATTGCAAGAAAATGTTCCTGCTCTAAACCTTTTTTATAGCAAACTATTAGAGGTTGGTTATTTTGAAAAACATGCCTATTTGTATGAAAGTAAATGCTATCAAGTTAGAGATGAAAATTTCTACAAGATAGGGGGAAATTTCCCACGCATAAAAGAAAAAGAAATTCGCAACGGAGTAGGCGATGTAAAATACTCAATCATACTATCCCAATGTTATGAGTATTTAGTAGCAGAAAATAGCGTGTTTGACAAAATCAGTAATTTATGACAGACATAGAAAAATACTATCAAACGTTTATGCAGGATATTGCCGCAATACAAGAAAGCAGCGGCGATGAGGGTAGTACTACACCACAAGTTTTTACACAAATTGCAGTTGATATGTTGGCTGAAGCAGGCGAAACTGAAAATGTTTCTGTTGCTTACTACGAAAAAAACTTAGGCAAGGCTGGGCAGCACAAGATAAACGCGTATGCCATAAGCGAAAACTATGAAGAAGTTGATTTGTTTATTTCTGTGTTTAATCAGACGGCAACAACAATACAAAATGTTGCAAAGTCTGATATAGAAAGAGCTACAATACAAATCACTAACTTTTTCCGTAAAGCCATTGATAAAAGTTACGTTGAAAAAATAGAAGAATCTTCCGAAATATTTGAGTTTGCTGATACTTTGGCTAATTTTCAAGAACTCAAAGAAAACCTTGTAAAAGTAACTGCTTTTATTTTAACAAACGGCGAATATAAAGGAGATTTTCCTCAAAGCGATACAATTGGCGATTATAACTTGTATTTCCGAGTAATAGATATAAATTATCTGTACAAAATTTCCGAACAATCCCGCGTTCCAATCGAGATAGACTTTGACGACTTCGAGGGCAAAAGTTATGAAATACCTTGTTTATCGGCAAACAACTCTCAAAACACAGATTATAAAGCGTACATTGCTATAATTCCCGGCAATTGCTTGGCAAAATTATATGAGGTTTACGGTGCGCGACTATTGGAACAAAATGTGCGCTCGTTTTTGCAATTCACAGGAAAGATAAACAAAGGTATTCGCGATACCATTCGTAACAAGCCACAAATGTTTTTGGCTTTCAACAATGGCATTGCCGCCACTGCTGATCATATCGAACTTGACGAAAGCAACCACTATATTAAGTGCATTAAAAACCTACAAATAGTAAACGGCGGACAAACAACCGCTTCCATTTTTAATACTGCAAGAAAAGAAAAAGTAGATATCTCTCAAATCTTTGTTCAGGTCAAATTTTCAATCATTGAAAATCCAGAACAATACGACGAAATTGTTTCCGAAATATCCCGCTGTTCTAATACCCAGAACAAAGTTAATGATGCCGATTTTTCGGCAAACAACCCAGCATTGATACAATTTGAAAAGTTGTCGCGCTACATTCTTTCGCCTATTACTACTCGCAGCAATATACAAACTTGCTGGTTCTTTGAACGTGCCAGAGGACAATACAAAACCTTGCGTAATCGTGAGGGAACAACACCAGCCAAACAACTTGCATTTGATAGGAAATATCCCAAAAAACATATGTTTACAAAGGTTGAACTTGCAAAATTTATCAACGCATATAAAGAAATACACGATGGACGAAAGTTGGTAATTGGACCACATATTGTTGTTCGAGGCAACGAAAAGAATTATGCTCAATTTATAGCCAACAATTTGCCCGATATAAAGAAAATCAACAATGTGTTTTTTGAAGATTCCATTGCAAAATGTATTCTTTTCAAAACGGCAGAAGAACGATACGGCACAAAAGTAAAAGGTAACAATATTGGCGAACTTCGTCAGGTCGTTGTTCCATACACTTTATCATTGATAAATATACTCACAGATTATAAATTAAATCTCTTTAAAATCTGGGAAACCCAAGTAATTTCGCAATCTCTATCTGATTGTATTTACTTATTGATGAAACAAGTCAATCAGTTTATTTTGGAAAATTCGCCTGTGTCGCACTATATTGAATGGGCAAAAAAAGAGGATTGCTGGGAACAAGTCAAAAATCATTCTTGGAAATTCAATCTCGACGATATAAAAGAAGATCTGATAGACGAAAACAATCCACCAAAACGAAGAGCAGATATTGATATTTCCGAAGAAGAACTTGCGCAAAACAGAGAAACAATAAAATCTATTCCTGCTGCATTGTGGAACGAAATCGGTACTTGGGGCAAAGATTGCGGGTATTTCAATATCATAAAGCAAAGTATTGTTTCCAATATTGCCTTTAAACTACGACAAAATAGGCCTTTATCAGATGAGGAATGTCAAAAAGGTGTTGAGATACTTGATATTGTTGCTAATCGAAATAGAGAATTACTGCAAAAAGCTGAAAAATACATAGGTAAATGGGTGCCTATGAAAAAAGTAAAAATATCTGACGACGACAAAAACGCTCTGATTTTAGAGCAAATACATAAAATGCTGAGTTTTAATCAAGACAAAAACGTATTATCGGAAGAAGATACCGATTTTCTTTTTGATATTCTAAACGGTAAGCGGGAAAGAAATTACGAAACAGACCTATTGACCGTAAAATGTATGGAAAAACTCGAAAAGAAAGGATTTGAATGATAAATTGTGAGTAAACAAGTCAAATATAAATAGCATAAAAAAGAGATGAATTACAAACAAATATATTATGGAAGTTTTGTATAGTGCTCCCCAAAATTTACGCCAACGGCTAAAGTGATTATCTTTGCACAAAATTTAAAAAAATCAGAAAGATAAGTTGATAGAGCAGCTATACAAAACCATAGGAGAATTGACGATGGATGTTGATTTCTTAAAAAAGTTGTTTACATGAGTTGAAAAGAGGGTGTGAAAAGGTATCGTCAAGTGAGAAACTCAGTATCCGCCGGCAGTGCGTGCTCCTCGGATTGTGCCGTGCTACATTTTACTATAGACTAATCACCTTCACTTCGGATAAAAATGGTCTAAAGAATGGGACGCATAATATTTAATTTAGCCGCAACATTCCCAACCCCCTTGCTCCCCTTTTGCATTTTTGTTTTTTCCCAACAGCGACTCTAAAAAAATAGTACTTTTGCGCGCTTAAAAAGAGACTAATAAAATAGAACATGAAAAAAGAGATTCCGATATTGCTACTGACCGGCTACTTAGGAAGCGGGAAAACCACCTTGGTGAATCACATTTTATCGAACCGAAAAGGGATTAAGTTTGCGGTGGTGGTAAACGACCTCGGCGAAATCAATGTAGATGCTGATTTGATTGAAAAAGGCGGTATTGTGGGAAAAGAAGATGAGAGTTTGGTGGCTATGCAAAATGGCTGCATCTGTTGTACGCTTAAAATGGATTTGGTGAAACAGATTGATGAAATAACGGAAACCGCGCGATTCGATTACATTGTGATAGAGGCGAGCGGCATTTGTGAACCGGCTCCCATTGCACAAACGTTGTCCTATATTCCCAATATGAATGAGGAGTATACGCAAAACGGAGTTCCTCGCTTGGATTGTATTGTTACAGTGGTAGATGCCCTGCGCCTGCAAAGTGAGTTCGGCTGCGGTGAGCATCTGACCCAACATGATTTTGATGAAGACGATATCGAAAATCTGATTATTCAACAAATTGAGTTCTGCAACCTGATTCTGTTGAACAAGGTATCCGAGGTTAATCCGGAGGAATTAATACGCATCAAACTGATAATCCGTGCGTTACAACCCAAAGCACAAATCATTGAGTGCGACTATGCCCAGGTGGATTTAGATCAAATCATCAATTCACATCTATTTGATTTTGAACGTGTTGCTACCTCTGCCGCGTGGGTTCGTGAGTTGGAACATATTGTGGATGATGATGACCACGAAGAGCACGAACATCATCACCATCATCACGATGAGGGCGAAGCAGAAGAGTATGGCATCAGTACCTTTGTCTATTTTCGTCGCCCTGCCTTCGACTTCGATAAGTTTGAAAATTTCTTAAATGTCCATTGGTCAGAGAATATCATTCGTACCAAAGGAGTTTGCTATTTCAAGCACAATCGCGACATGTCGTATCTATTTGAGCAAGCCGGTGTGCAGATGAACCTGAAAGAGGTGGGACAGTGGTTTGCCACCGCGCCGGAAGAGGAGCTGATCAGATTGATGCAACAAGAACCCGGTTTGATGTACGATTGGGATGAACGATACGGTGACCGTATGCAAAAAATTGTGTTTATCGGTCAACATTTGGACAAAGAGGAGTTGATTCGGCGATTGGATGAGTGTTTGGAGTGACATATAGCTTCTCATGTTTTTTAAAATTTTGTTGATCGTTGATTGCTACCAAACTGTCGTTCCTAAGGGATTTTCTTTGATGCCGACTCGAAATAGAATTTGAAAATTAGATTTTGGAATTGGAAGGGAAAGATGATTCTATCGGGAAAATCAACATTTACCGAACAGCAACATTTTAAAAGAAAGTTGAGAAATCAATCTCAAATTTGATTTTTACAAAGAAAATCCATCATTTTTTGCATGGCGATGGCGCGGTGGCTCATGCTATTTTTGGTGACTTCGTCCATTTCGGCGAAGGTAAGGGGGGAATGGTGGGGTCGGAAAATCGGGTCATAGCCAAACCCCGACGTTCCTTTTTCGATTTCTATGATTTCGCCTTTAATTTCTCCTTCGAAGGAATATTTTTTACCACAAAGGAAAAGCACGATGACTGTTTTAAAGCAAGCGTTTCTATTGGTTTGACCTCTCATTTCGGACATTACTTTATCGATGTTGTCCTGAAAGGAGCAATGTTCGCCGGCATAGCGCGCGGAATAGACGCCCGGACGGTTCTGCAGGGCTTCTATCTCCAGACCGGTATCGTCGGAGAAGCAATCGCAGTGATATTTTTGGAAAACGAAATCGGCTTTTTGAGTGGCATTTCCCAATAAAGAATCGGCTGTTTCGGGAATTTCCTCGAAGCAGCCGATATCGGTAAGACCTAAAATAGAAAACCCGGCACCCGCAATGGCGGCTGCCTCTTCTATTTTGTGCCGGTTATGCGTAGCAAAGATTAATTCCATAGCATACGGCTTTCTAACGCAAACGATTATGCGTTGGCTCCTTTAATTTCGATAGCTTGTTTATCTCTATAATAACCGCATTCAGGGCATATTCTGTGGGTTAAAACAGCAGCGCCGCAATGGCTACAAGTTGTCAATTGGGGAGGAGTCATAAAATCATGTGCTCTTCTTTTGTCTCTTCTCATTGCTGAGTGTCTTCTTTTCGGATGTGGCATAGCTTATTTGTTTTAAATTTATTGATCGTTTTTTATATTCTTTAAAGCGTCCCAGCGTGGGTCCGTATCTTCTTCAAAATGTGTTTCTGTGCGTGAGAGTTCTTTTAATTTACTTAATATCAAAGGATTACAAGTTGGATTTCCGGCTTCATCGTCGGGGTGTAAAACCTGAATAGGCAGTGCTAACAAGATAGATTCATACACAAAATGGAAAAGGTCTAATTCATACGTATTTTCATCAATTATCCATAAATCATCTTCTTCGCACGGTTCATCCATCATCGCGACAAGTTTAACCACCAGATTATCCTTAAAATCGAGAGGTACAGACACGGGGTCCAGACATCTGTCGCAAGGAAGTACTAATTCACCTTTAAAATGGAAATCAAGTAGTATCATTTTCTCCAAAATTTCCATCTCAATTTGCAATTTAAGAAGCCCGCTTTCCACATCTGAAAGCCCGGAAATTTCAAAGAACGATTTATCGCAATCTATTGAATAACTGTACTTTCCAATCTCCTTACCAGAGATTCGCAGCTTAAATTCGTCTTGTTTTTGATTGCTTTCCACCTTGCTTTTTTTGGGCTGCAAATATACATTTTTTTTTGATTGATTCTACTGCTTTGAAATTTCTTTGACAAATCCTGCATCAAATTTTCGATTCTTCATATACATCGTTTCGTTCACGAGGCAGTTGATCGTTATTACAAAAAAATCTTTTTTTTATAGTTGAAGTACCCCCCCCCGCTTACAACCAGGTCTCCAAAGGATGGGAATTGTGCCAAATGTTGGTCGTTGATTTGTAAAATGAACAATAATTTTAGCAAACAGCCTCATGTTTTTTTTGAGAAATCCTTACAATTTTATCTAAAGAAAAATTTTCTGCAAAAATCAATAACTTCCTCTAAAACATCGATATATAATAACCTCGTCGTTGAATTTGTAGATTGGCTCAGTTGTTATTTCATCATTTTTCTCATTTTTTTTTTAAACAAAATAATGTTTTTTACGTATAATATTAGGTAAAATAAGAAATTGGATAGGTTGTTGTGTCCTAAAAAACAGTAAAAAAAATGGGTATTAATATAGAACTACTACTACTGGTCGTATCTGTTTTATTTTTTGTCAGCATATTAGCGAGCAAAGCGGGGTATCGTTTAGGGGTTCCGGCTTTGCTTCTATTTTTGGCGGTCGGCATGCTCTTTGGGAGTGACGGCTTAGGGATTCATTTTGAGAGTATTTATGTGGCGCAGACCATTGGAACGGTTGCACTCTGTATCATTCTTTTTTCTGGGGGAATGGATACAAAATTGAAGGATATTCGCCCAATTATTCCGCAGGGAGTTGTCTTAGCGACCGTAGGGGTTCTGCTCACGGCACTCACCACAGGTTTGGCTACGTGGTGGATTTTGGGATTCACGATGCCGGCTGCTGGAGTGGGATTGACTACTGCTATTCTCTTGGCAGCGACGATGTCTTCTACCGATTCCGCGTCTGTGTTTTCTATTCTTCGGTCCAAGGGGCTGCACCTGAAAAATAATTTGCGTCCGACCTTAGAGTTGGAAAGTGGGAGTAATGACCCGATGGCATACGTGCTGACCATCACGCTCATCAGTTTGGTTCAACAAGCAACGGCACCCAACTATTGGTATGCGATTGCAGAAGTCTTGATGCAATTAGTGATTGGAGGAGTCATGGGGCTTCTGCTCGGAAAAATTATTGTATTAATTGTCAATAAATTAAAAATAGATAACGGCTCATTATACCCCATATTGGTGCTAACATTTTGCATATTTATTTTTTCCGCGACTTATTATGTAAAAGGGAACGGCTATCTGGCAGTTTATATTGGAGGGTTAGTCATTGGCAATTCTAAATTTGTGCATAAACGTTCCACGCTTAATTTTTTTGATGGTTTATCGTGGCTCAGTCAGTTGCTATTATTCTTAACCTTAGGACTTTTGGTTAATCCGCGGGAGTTAATTCCGATTGCAGTTCCGGGACTGATCATCAGTTTCATCATGATATTTATCACGCGTCCGCTCTCGGTTTATACTTCGTTGCTGCCATTTAGGAAAATATCGAGACGCGACAAAGCCTTCATTTCGTGGGTTGGGTTGCGCGGGGCAGTTCCCATCATTTTTGCCATCATCACATTGGCAGAAAATGTGCCACATGCGCGACTGATATTCAACATCGTGTTCTTCTGCACGTTAGTATCGCTTGTGCTACAAGGCACCACGCTCCCCTTGGTGGCAAAATGGATGGGAGTAGCTGATAATCCCAAAGAAAAAAGCAAAATTGACAATTTCGACATCGACTTTCCGGAAGAGATCAAATCTGCTACCTCCGAAATTGAAGTGACCCAGCAGACTTTAAAAAACGGTAATATGTTAATGAATCTGGGAATGCCCGAAAAGACATTGGTCATTATGGTTAAACGAGGAGAGGTTTATTTCGTCCCAACCGGCAAAACCATACTCAAAGAAAAGGATAAATTGCTGATAATCACTGATGATGATGATGCCTTGGCAGAAACTTATCGAGACTTGGGACACGCTTAAAGCGACTTGTCAAAATCTGAAATAGATAAACGGATTGAGTCCTCCCGAAAGTAAAACGCCCCCACAAATTACATATAATATAACAGAAACGACGAAGCCGCCAATCAACAACAACCGTTTTGGATTCTCGCCAAATATCTGATATTGAAAATTTTCGATTTTCTTAAAATAGCCCATAAATGAGAATAAAACGGCAAGTCCTAAGAAAGTTAGGAAACGTGCATCAAAATAGAACTCATCCATCGAAAAATCAAAAGAGAACAATTTGCCAATGAAGCGAAAGGCATAATCAATACTGTCGGAACGGAAGAACACCCAGCCGATGATAACAATCAAAAAAGTAATTACAACTGCAGGGAATTTTCCGATTTTTTTTAAAAATTTGAGTAAAAACATCTTCTCCAATATGAGGAAAAAGCCGTGATACAATCCCCAAAAGATGAAAGTCCATGCGGCACCGTGCCAAAAACCGGATATAAAAAAGACTGTGGCTAAGTTGAAGTAAATGCGCGGTAACGGGACCCTATTTCCTCCCAACGGAATATATAAATAGTCTTTCATCCAAGAACTTAGCGTAATATGCCACCGTCTCCAAAATTCGGTAATGCTTTGAGAAATGTAGGGAAAATTGAAATTCTCCGGAAATCGGAAGCCCAACATTTTGCCCATACCCAAAGCCATATCGGAGTAGCCGGAAAAGTCAAAATAGATTTGAAAGGTATAAGCAATGATGGCGATCCATGCCGTACCGGTAGAAAAATATTCCGGCGACAGCGCAAAAATAATATCCACCTGCTCGGCTAACACATTAGCAATCAACAACTTCTTTGCCAATCCAACTATAAATCTCGAAAAACCGGCCACACGGTTTGAATAAGTATCGCCGGCTTGGCGGTCGGTAAGTTGAGAAGCAATTTCTTTGTAGCGCACGATGGGACCGGCTACCAGTTGCGGAAACATCAAAATATAGAGCAACAAATCCGACAGTTTACGCTGTGGCGGGACTTCTTCGCGGTAAACATCCACAACGTAAGATATCTTTTGAAAAGTAAGAAACGAAATCCCAACCGGCAACGCCACCGCCGACCATTGAAAAGGAGTCAACCCCAAAAGCTGATAGAGTTCGTTCAAGTTCTCAACAAAAAAATTGGCATATTTAGCATAAAGCAATACCCCGACATTTATGAAAATTGAAAATAGTAACCACCATTTGCGAATTTTCTTTTCGCAACGGGGCAACTGACGGGCAATAAAATAATCGGCAGCAATAGAAACAACCACCACAAAAATAAATCGCGGCTCTCCCCAAGAATAAAAAAACAGACTGAATATCAATAAAATATAGTTTTTTATTTTATTGGGAGTCAGATAGTAGACGAGTAATAAAATAGGGAAAAATAGGAATAAAAAGAGTGGAGAACTAAAAATCACTATCTTACTTTTTAATAATTTTTATTACTTCAACATCTCTGTTATCCGCAATCATTCGCAGCAAATAAACGCCACTTGCATAATTTCCCATATTCATAGTGAAATCCTTTTCAGTTGTGGTAAAAGATTGCAGTTTCTTTCCAAACAAATCGTACAACTCAAATTGAACGGGCAAAAACGGATCTTCGTTTTCAATGGAAACATTGATAAAAGAAGAGAATGGGTTGGGATAAATATTTACATTCCAATTATCTGATTGATAACTGGTTATATCGTTGCTAAACACTGTAATAACAATCGGGGTAGTCACTGTATTCCCATTAATGGCTTCGGTATAGAGTTTAAGACGATAAATGCCTGGCAATAAGTTACGACTATCAATATGTAGATTCATCGTTTTAGATTCCAACGCATTGATGCTGCCATTGGGATAGTCGGTGTTGAGCCACCCAACAGGATTAAGATTATTGTCCAATATTGTATTTTCAAAGAGCAGATAAATGGGCGTAACGGATTCTAAAGTAACCGGGTAATCTATTACCTCGTTATTCATTGCAATATCAATGGTACTGGGTGTAACATTGATTTCCGGCACGGCGTCATTGTCCAACGGAAGGCAAAAATTATCTATCCAAACTCTGTCGGACCCGCCGTTAACGGAAACATCTTTAATGTATTTCCAAGTAAGTATATGATCTCCGGCGAAGATGGGAAATGAGATGGGTGTCCAATCACGGGTGCCTGCCCACCGCCCTTGCAAAGCGCCATCGATATAAAAATTGAGAAAATCGTAATTATTTTCAGTTGATACCTTATAATTAAAAGAAACGTTTCCATCGCGTACAACTGTGGTGGTGTAGATTAAGGTTGAGGTGTCTACATGAGTTATCACCCCCGACATGGCAGAATGAAGCCCTGTATAAGCATCGTCGGACAGGAGCCAAGGTGTATCGGCAAAGCTAAAGTCTTCCGAAAAGCCATTTTCAAAACCTTCGCAATTTGTTTCTCCAACAAAGGAAAAAACATTGGTTTGATAAAAAAGATTGTTCAAGAAAATATCCATAAAAACATCCACCGTGGTACCGGACACGAAATTTCCTGTCGGGCGGCATACAAAGCGAATGTCTTCTTCCTCGTTAACAAATAAGGTATCGATCGTGGCATTGGGTTGAATGAGAGAAATATCGGATTCTTGAAAATAAATTTGAAAACTCAAATCGGTGATCAGTTCTTGTCCCGCATTTTTAATGGTTACCAATATGGTATCAATTTCGTTGGGGTCGAATAAGCCGTTGCCGTTATCAATAATCTGGTAATCGGTAACTTCAATAAAATGAGAGTAAACGGTAATCGCTTCCATCGAAGTAACGGGGAATCGGTCGTTATCAATTCTGACATTAAAATCGAGAATGGTGCGGTGGGGAGTGGATTCATCCACTTCAAAACGGATAGCTTGGTTCAAGGTATATTCATTTCCGGGCGCGATATAGCCAAAATATTCGGTACTGTCAATCATGGTTACATAGTCACTCAAAATATGAAAAGATAAATTACAATCATTGTACGGAATGGAATCGAGGTTTTTAACGGTGATATCGAGCTCAACGGTTTCGCCGGCAGAAACGATGTTATCATCGCCGGCAGTTATGGATATGTTTGTAATAACCAATAAATTAGAATATTCACTATTGATTAATAAAATGGTATCGTGGCGCACGTCGTTGTTGTCGAAGCAGGTAACGGCAAGCGGCATTCCCGTAAAGGCAGTGGTGGACATTCCGGTCAAGATGCCATCCTCGGATAATTGCAAAAAATCGATGTCTGCCGGTGGCGTAAAGCGAATTTTACGCTGCGAAATCGCGGTTTCTGTTGTGCCGGAAACTGCTGTTTGCTGAAAAAGACGACTATCGCCGCGCGAAAGAACAGATAGAAAATTAGAACCGGTAAAAGCCATATTCCCATAATAATACTCAATGACACCATTGGGATAAAGCTTCATAACATATTGAATATTGCTGCTGCTTTGACCGGAAACCTTAGCGGTTACTGCAATATCGACTTCCTGATCGTTCATGGCAACTCTCACATTTGAAACAATCAAATTGGCTCTAAAAGGCGCGATCATTTTGGTCGTTTTAACCTGTAAATCAGCATTTTGTAAAAAAGGCCAGTTATAAGTATCATAACGAAAAGCTACGTAGCCGTCTGCCAT
Source organism: Bacteroidales bacterium (assembly GCA_023229985.1). GTDB lineage: Bacteria > Bacteroidota > Bacteroidia > Bacteroidales > WCHB1-69 > UBA1756. The sequence continues at coordinate 23,117 of JALNYF010000007.1, forward strand.
AATATACAAGCGGTTGAAAAAATCGCCATAGAAAGGAAAATCGAAAGGAATATCAATCGCCGCATAGCCATTATCATTATTGGTTAATGAAACCGAATTTCCGACTACAGTAGGAAAACTCGCGGTAAATTCCTGAATGTTATAATCTTTGGTCTTTTCCCAGCGATAAGGAGCTTTTCCGCCGGTAACCGGAATATCGTAAAGGTAAGGGGAATAAACCTCCATTGGGGTAGGCATCGTTGCATCGATATGAGGTTTGGTAAAATTAATGGTACGGACCAGCGACAAAGTCGTAACGGCATTGTCGGCAATAGGTACATTTGTTTGATTACAAGGCTGTTCCACTACAAGTCCGCCGCAATAATCCATAATGGAGAAATTTACTATCTGACCGGTAGAGTTACTTTCTGCATCATTTTCAGTAACATTAAAAAAGAATTTTGCCGGACTATTGGGGGTAATGTAATTAAGGAGCGAGCTGACATCTAATCCCAATTCCAACCTCAGTCCTGCTTGGGTTGAATCGCCCTGCATATAATGTACGCCGCCCTGATAATTAAAGACATTAAATTCCAGCGTATGTTCCGGCTCTGTGGCTGCAGGATTGGAAGCCACGCCGGCAGTCAGTTTGATTTCCCCACGACATGTATGTTCAATGGTTGCTTTGTAGGTAATTTGCGGAAAAACAGGGTCTTTCACATTAACAACATACACGCAGCTGTTCCAAATTCCGCCGGTTGCGGGCAATTCTGCCAATTTTTTATAGGGCAAAAAACAATAACCGCCGTTAGAAAAACCCGTACCGAAGGTGTTGCAAAAAATGACTCCGCCGATTTCCCAATCCTTGACATCCACTCTACCATCGCCATTAATATCCACATCATTAGTATAGCGACCGTCACCGTTGTAATCCCAACAAATGGAATCGTTATAGCCCACAATGGTTTGTGAATGATTGACACTAGAAGTAAAAGAAGGAACGACATACATTCCGGCGCACGGAGTACCTTCGGGCAAAAATTTCTGCATCTCGTGTCCTTGTGGCACGTGCGTGGAATAGAAGTTCACAAGTCCGCCATACTCTTCGCCGTTCAAGCGATTGTGCAGCCACTGCTTTAAAGTAAGAATCCCATCCGGTGAATCGGTAGGAATGGCGCAGAAATCGACAATTCTATTTTGCATGGCAGCATAATAATTACTATAGCCGCTCATCCAACGCGCATAGCCGCCGGTGGAATAAGAACCGCCCCATTCGGCAACATTCGGCGTCCCTGCAGTGCGCACCACTTGCCACGTATCCATAAAACTCACCCCACGATTGGTACCGTTATTACAAAAATTCCAGACAAAATGAGATGGATATCGTTTTGTAATATTGTCATTTACCAGATTCCTCCGCCGATTCAGCTCATACGTCAGCGTATAACAGATGCTACTCGCTTGTCCGCACTCCAATGCCGTTTGCGAAAAAATAGGCGACATAAAGGGGGTTTGTGAATTATTGACCGACGACGGCAACGGACGATTCCGCTGTTCTTCCGTCATCTTCAGCACCGGACACCCCCGTAGCAAAATCTCATCTGCCTCACTTAATATGGCATCGTTTTGAAGGTAAAGAGTGTCCAACGTGCCTTGAGCCCAAACCACTTTGCCCGCCATTATCGAAAAAATGAAAAAAACTATCATTTTTTGAAATAACCCCATCATGGATAATTTCGCTTTTATATTATTGCAGTTATTCATAATTCTATTATCTATTCGACAATTATCGGTCTTACTTTCTAATTTTTTAAGATGGCAAAATTAAATAAATATATTTTGTTACAGTCATTTTTCTAAAAAAAATATTTTTAATAGCTGTTTTAAAAATAATTACTACTTTTGCAATGCAATTAAAGCAGGAATTTTTATTTAATATTAAATTGATAAGTATGAAAAATTTTATTTTTATGATGGCTTTTGCCATTATGTGTGTAATGACTTCTTGCAACAAAGATGAATCTTTACAACATGTACCTGCCACTGCCGACGGAGTAGCCGTAATTAACTTCGACATTACTTCCGACACACCGGAAGAGGCAGATATTGACAAATTATTGAATTATTTCAAAGAAAATAAAGTTGAAATTACCTCGCTACAAGAAGCATTCATCAAAAGTATGTTGACGGAACCGGAAAAATGCGGATTGGACTTTTTGCGAAAATGGGCATTTTATGTAGATTACACTCCCGCCAAAAAAGAAGATGTTCAAATGGGAATCATTATTCCTATCAGTAAAAGAGAAACTTTTAAAAACACCCTCATTAGTCTTAATAACGCATTTCAAAAAGAGATGGGAGATTTTATGAAGGAGTCTAAAACTCAAAACGAATTGGAATACATCCAATTAGACGAACACAGTATCATCGGGTGGAATGATAATTTATTTGTTTATCTTGCCGGCACCAAAGAACAAGGTCCTTCCCAATTATTAACGGTTTTGGGTATGGAAAAATCGGCTTCTATTCTCACCAATGACGATTTTCAAGATTTTAACGATGAGTGCCAAGATTATAATGTGTGGATCTCTTCCTCTTTTATGGCTGACCCGAACTTTATTGAATTGATGAATGACGAGATCGCAGGAAATTATAGCGAAAATAACTACGTTAAATATTTTATGACGGAATCGGGATTAAAATTTGAAGATAATTATCTGCACTATCACGTTCAATGCGAAAAGGATGAATATACCGCTACCATGAAATTCAAACCGAATGAAGCCTTCCAAGAAGCTGATTTTTCTGAAATTTTGCAAGCTGCCATCGATGTTACCCAAGAATATCAAAGAGATATAGATGAGTATTGTGAAAAGGAATTAGAAAAAATAGCAATTGATTCAGCAGCCACAGATATGCCTGATGAATTTGAATATTAGTATTCGTACATTCGTCACACATGATGGAATTATTATCACAAGGAGGGCAGAAATCGTCCTCCTTTGTGTTTGAGACCGTTGCCAATGAAACAAAAATAAACGTATCTTTGCCGCCGAAAATATAAACGATGAAGTATTCGCAGTTATTCAAAATATTGTGCTTTGTTCTCTTTTGTTGCGGCATAATGAATGACGGCACTGCACAATTCTACAACGGTTCGCAGTTGTCATTCGGGAAAAACCGCGTGCAATATCAAGATCAAAATTGGCAATATTATCGCACCAACCAATTTGACGTCTATTTTTATCCTACAGGTAAAGCATTGGCAGAATACACTTTAGCAAAAGTTCCCCAAATGATTGAGGAAGTGGAACGATTGCTCAATTTTCCTTCATCAAAAAAATTACAATTCATCGTATATAATACACAAGCCGATTTTCGCGAGTCCAATTTTGCATACGACAACGACAATTTTTACAATCAGGGTGGGGTCACCAATATTTACGGCACCAAGATTTATCTTTATTTTGATGGCAATCATGCTCATTTTGACAGAATGATAAAAAGTGGCATTATGAACATTTACGCGCACTGGGTAATTGATGGAATGTCGCTCGGCGCCAATATTTCCTCAGAAAGTTTGTTAGATGTCCCCAATTGGTACTACTCCGGTTTATCGTCTTATGTTGGCGAAAAATGGAACAGCACCCTCGATGCATACGTCAAAAATGGGATTCTTACCCAGCGTTATGCTGTTTTTGACGAATTGTCGCCGGTAGATGCAACCTATGCCGGTCACTCTTTCTGGAGATTTATTGTAGATAGATACGGCGAGAGCTCCATTCCTGCCATTTTGTACGCCACCCGCTCTTATCGAAGCCACGAACGCGGGTTCCTTTACGTCACGGGAGTCCCCTTCAAACAACTCTTAATTAATTGGTACAGATATTATTATGTCATGTACAGCAAAGATGTAAAACGCGATAAACCCGATGGCGACTTAGTGCTTGCCAAAACCAAAAGAACTCGCCATTACAACCAATTTCGCCTCTCCCCCAACGGGGAAAATTTTGCTTTCGTCACAAATGAAGCCGGTAAAATTTCCATTTGGCTTCACGATTCTACCACCCATCAACCCAAAAAAATATTCCGCCGATACCAAAAAACGGAAGACAATCCCGATCTTAGCTACCCGCTCATCGCTTGGCACCCCAGTAACCAAATTCTTGGTTTCACCATTGAAGATGCCGGACGCTGCTACTATTATCCTTATAACATTGAAACACAAAAACTTGAAAAACGAATCTTAATTGATGTCGAAAAAATTACGGACATCTCTTTTTCCGATGACGGGAAATTATTGCTATTTTCAGGATTTAAAAACGGACAATCCGACATCTTTGTCTTTAGTTTGCGCGCCCGCTCCTACCAGAACCTCACCAACGACTTTTATGATGACTACGCCCCACGCTTCTTCAATCATCAAAAACAAATTGTTTTTTCTTCCAACCGTCCGAATAATCAAATCAATCGTAAAGAACATTTTGCGCAAACCATGCCCCAATCCCATTATGACTTGTTTTTATATGATTATGAAACAAAAAATGACGAATTAATGCAAATTACTTTCACGCCATACGGAAATGAAAGTAATGTGAGAGAAGTGAATGAAAATTCCATCGTTTTTTTAAGTGACGAGAATGGAATGAATAATCGTTTTATGGCACAATTTGACAGTACCATCAGCAAAATTGACACCATCATTCATTATGCCTATTATGCCCAATCCGTACCGATCACCGACTGTGCATATAGCATTTTGGAACAAGATTTTATTGCCGATAGAGCTGAAATTGCAGAAATTGTTTTACATAAAGGTTCACATAAGATGTATCGGAAACCCTGGAATCCTCAAGTGAAACCGCTCAAGCTTGAACTCTCGTCGTGGCAGCAACAGATGAAAACGGAACAGATGAAGGAAGACAGCATCGCCAACGCAAGAAGAGAGGAAAAAAAAGGAACGACTCGGAAACACGGGTTCTATCAGGTAAAAAAGAGCGACATCTCTGCAAACAGACCATTTCTGATGTCAACAGACAGCACGAGTGCCGATACTAATGCCTTTTCACGAGTTGCTGCTCGCAATTATTATACACAATTTTCAATTAATCAAGTAGTTACACAAGCAGACTTTAGTTTCCTCAACACTTCTTATCAACAATTTACGGGAGGAATTTCCCCCATCTATCTCAATACCGGCATGAATGCTCTCATCATGTTTGGTATTAACGATTTATTTGAAGATTACCGCATTACCGGAGGATTCCGGCTCTCTTTCGATTTGATGAGTAATGAATTTATGTTCAGTTATGAAGATTTATCCAAGCGATTGGACCATCAACTCGTTTTGTATCGACAAAGTATCAAATCCACCCTATCTGATTATTATTGCAAACAATACTCCAACAGCGTTTTTTACATTATGAAGTTTCCGTTTAATAAGTTTAATAGTTTGAGGCTGACCTTAACGGGAAGATATGAAACCTATGTAACTGCAGCGTTGAATGACGTTTCTTTAAAGGCAAAAGATGAAAAGCATGGCTGGGGGGGCGTAAAATTGGAATATATTTTTGATTCATCGAAAGAGTTATACACCAATTTGTGGCGGGGAACGAAAATGAAAATATTCGCCGAATATCAACATCGCATTGACAAGGACAACAAGAATTTATTGGTTTTAGGGTTCGATGCCCGCAAATCGGTCAAGGTTTTTCGCAACATGACGTGGGCAACGCGAATTGCAGCGAGCACCAATTTTGGAAGCAGTCGCTTGGTTTATTATATGGGTGGGATGGACAATTGGATTTTTGCCAAATTTGATAACAGTATTTGGGTTGACCAAAGCAAAGATTATGCGTATCAAACCTTGGCAACCAATATGCGGGGATTCAAACAAAATATCCGAAACGGCACCTCTTTTGCATTGATTAGCACAGAATTACGAATTCCTTTTGTACAATTAATCGCTAAGAAACAGGTATCCAAGTCTTTTTTCAACTCCTTACAACTCATTGTTTTTGGAGATTTTGGCACGGCGTGGACCGGCAAAACCCCCTACGCTGAAGATAACTGCCTGTACACCAGATATGTAAATTCCGGCGACATCAGCGTCAAAGTAAAACGACAAGTGGAACCCTTTATCGGCGGTTTTGGGTTAGGACTGCGAGCCAAATTATTCGGATATTTTGTGCGGGTTGACTACGCGTGGGGAGTAGAAGACTATAAAATTATCGACAAACGTGGAATGTTTTTACTATCACTAGGACTTGATTTTTAAAAAAAGCTGCCCATCTAATTCAACTCAAACCATTTTTTAACGATAGTATTCTATACAAAATATTTATATTCAATATTTTATAAGAAAGTCCCACGCTATAAAATAAAAATTGCAACAATATTATATAAATCACTTATATATATCAATATTTTTGTATTTTTGTACCCTAAAATTGAAATTGTAACTAAAAAAAAATATTATGAAAAAAACAATTCTATCAGTTATTTTGCTATCGTTGTTTTCGTTTATATTTGCAGGAAATGTTGTTTCTGTGGATAATGCCAAAACGGTATCCAAAAATTTTATTTCTGCCACTTGTGCTTCTCAAAATCTTCAATTTGACATTTCGGATTTTACATTACAACATACCGAATACGATCAAAATGGGGAAGCCGTTTATTATCGTTTTTCAATTGGAGATCAAGGGTTTATCATCATTTCAGCCACAGATTTGGTAGCTCCCGTATTAGCCTATTCCGTCACTTCAAATTTCGAATCCAATCCTGAGGTAGATTCATACGTCCAAAGCTATAAAGACCAAATCATTAATGCAAAACAAAGTCAAACTATTAATACAGACGCAGCTCGTGAGTGGAATTATTATTTAAACAACACTCCGCGCACAAGAGGTGACAGAGAAAATTCAACTTATGTTTCCAAAGAAATTACCCCATTAATTACCTCTTTGTGGAATCAAACCAAGTATTATAATTCATATTGTCCTTATCATACAGGAGCTTCTTCCTCACAACAAATGCAATTTGAATTTGATAATCGCGTTCCGGTAGGTTGCGTGGCAGTCAATATGGGCGTTTTGATGTATTACTATCGTTACCCTGAAATTGGACAAGGTGGCGTTTCTTATATCCCCGTAAGCAATGAATATGATGGTGACGGCAATATTACAGAAACTTATACTTATCCCCGTCAAACTGCCAACTTCGCACAAAATTACAACTATGATGCGATGACAGATGAAATTGACGATTATAATGGAGAAATAGCTAAATTATTATGGCACAGCGGTATATCTTGTCACATGGGATATAGTCCGACCGGTTCGGGAGCTCAATCTGCTTCAGCCTTAGAAGCGATGAAGTTGAATTGGAAATATAATCAAACCGCTGTCATGGAATCCAGAACAGGACACTCCGGAACAGAATGGGAAGGTCTTTTGATGAATGAATTAGATTCAATGCGTCCCATTTATTACTCGGCTTCCCGTGAAGATGGGGGTCACGCCTTTATGTTAGACGGCTACCAAACCATTAATGAAATTCAGAATTTCTATACTTATACCGATTCTGTTGTTACTCTTCTCATCGACACTACTTATATAGATGTAATTGATACCATCGGTTACGATGTTACTGCAGATACATTGGAAACCTCCGATTCTACAGAATTGTTCCTGTATTGGGATTACGTATACGAAGATGAAGTAATTGTTGATTCAACTGCCATTTACGGTTTAGTTACGCTTGACAGCACCGCCATTACCGAAGTCGTTGAAATACTCTCTATTTATGACAGCACTTATGTCACCAATTATACCGATTCTATCATTGATCATTCAGATACAAATTTCTTATATAATATGTTCCACCTCAATTGGGGTTGGGGCGGCTCAAGTAACGGATATTTCAGAGTTACCGGTGCCAACCATTTAGAGGGTTACACCGATAGTGAAGCAGCATTTCTTAACTTCTATCCTGCCGGTGATATTACAAAACCAATCGAAAGTCATACTAGAATTACCGCAGCATCAGGCTCTGTAAGCGACGGTGCCGGTAACCAAAAATACCAACCCAACAGCAACCGCACATGGTTAATCGCTGCTCCGGAAGCCTCGCGCTATACGTTCCATTTTTCTAAATTAAATACCGAAGAAAACGGTGACGTGGTTACTTTCTACGACGCAGCCACCAACCAAGAAATTGCAAGTTACTCAGGTAATACACTTCCTTCAAATCGCACCATCCCGGCAGACAGCGTTTTAATCAGATTTACATCCAACGCCAATGCAGAAGTTGGATACGGCTTTGTCATCACTTATACCTCACTCATTGAAACTCAATATTGCGAACGCAATGCAACCAGCAGCAGCGGCCAAATTTCTGAAGAAATGGGCGTTATTAGCGATAAAGGTGCCAATTATCAAGATTTTGATGCCACTACTAACTACCGCGCACAATCCGTATGTAACTGGAGATTTTACCAATCAGAACAATATCGCGTCTATTTTGCCATGACAAAATTTGAAATGTCCGCAGGCGATTTTGTTGAAATTTATGATGTTACCACAACTACTAGTCCTATTCTTATTCGCAGATATGACATCTTCAACTTCCCGGAACCGGTACTTACTTGCGACGCTCGCAGAATTAAAGTTACTTTCGTTTCCGATAACTGGTCAGAAGATAATGGTTTTGAAATGACCTTCCAAACCTGCACAGGCATTGACGAAAACAACGGATTACACGACGTGATGGTTTACCCGAACCCCGCCAGCGATTACTTATACGTTGATTTAACCAGCGAAGTTCAAGGCAATTTATCTTTAAAAGTGATGGATATGACCGGCAGAGTTGTTGCCAGCGAAAACGTGGATTATTTCGGAGATAATATGCATTACAAAATGGACATCAATAACTTGGCAAAAGGGTTATATATGCTGAACATCGAAAACGCAAAAGGCAAAGTAATCCGCAAATTTATTGTTGAATAACATTTCAAAAATTCCATACAAAGGGAGCATCGCAGCTCCCTTTTTTTATAAAAAACTATTCCTCAATCTCAAATACTCCCAGTTTATTCAATCCTTCATACTACAAAAAACGATCAATATATGGCAAAATCTAACAAAAACAAATCAAAAACAAAGAACACGGGAATCCGCAAGTTCTTTAAAATAATAGGAATCACTTTATTGGTATTATTCCTGCTCAGCATTTTGATTCCCATTCTTTACCGCTGGGTAAATCCCCCCATTACCCCATTAATGGTTATCAGAAAAATATCCAATGGAGCAACCATAGAAAAAGAATGGAAAGAGTTGGAAGATATTTCCCCTTATATGGTGAATTGCGCAGTCGCTGCAGAAGACAATAACTTCTTGGGACACAACGGTTTTGATTGGAAAGCGATTCAGAGAGCGATTGATGAGAATAAACAGGGGAAACGGGAACGCGGTGCAAGCACCATCTCACAACAAACCGCTAAAAATGTTTTCCTTACTACCCATCATTCGTGGATAAGAAAAGGAATGGAAACATACTTCACATTTTTAATTGAAACTTTTTGGAGCAAAGAGCGAATCATGGAAGTATATTTAAATGTAATAGAAATGGGCGATGGCGTATATGGCGCAGAAGCCGCCGCACAACACTATTTCGATAAAAGTGCCGACAAATTAACCCGCCACGAAGCCGCCCTTATTACCGCCTGCTATCCCGCCCCACTGAAACGAGATCCTTCAAAACCAACTCGCTACTTAAAAAAAAGAGCTGCCAGAATAACCTCCATCTCCAATAAAATCGGTCCCGTTAAATTCGACGATAAAACAATAGAAAGAGCTGAAAATCGCTACAAAAAAAACGGAATTGCTTGGTATTCCTTAGATGTGTTTGAATAAACGATTCATTATTAATTAAATATAAATCAATGTTGTATCCACTAAAATTCACCCCAATTTTGAAAGATAAAATATGGGGCGGAAACAAAATCAAAAATATTCTTCACAAAAATACTAACTCCGATCGTTGTGGGGAAAGTTGGGAAATCTCCGGTCTTAAAGACAACGTTTCCGTGGTTAATTACGGTTTCTTGGCTGATAATGAATTAGATGAATTAATTGAGGTTTACATGGGTGACTTGGTTGGGGAAAAGAATTATGACCAATTTGGCACCGATTTTCCCTTACTCATCAAATTTATTGATGCAAATGATGTTCTTTCCGTTCAAGTTCATCCTGACGATGCCTTAGCACTCCGAAGATACCAATCAGCAGGCAAAACAGAGTTGTGGTACGTCATCGAAGCAGAAAAAGGAAGTGGGCTTTATGTAGGCTTTAAAGAAGGTGTAACGAAAGAAAGCTACCTGAATGCTGTTGCCAACGGATCGGTAGAACAGCTTTTGAATTATTATCCTGTCCACGCCGGGGATGTTTTTTGGATTCCAGCCGGAACGGTTCACGCAATTGGGAAAGGTGTATTTTTAGCCGAAATCCAGCAATCATCTGATATTACCTATCGCATTTTTGATTGGAATCGAAAAGATGCCCAAGGACTTTCCCGCGAATTACATACCCAAGAAGCTACAGACGCCATCCATTTCGAAGAAAAAATAACGTATAAAATTAATTATGAGCATATTAACAATCAAACTATTTCACTCATTCGCTCCCAAGAGTTTAATATTAATCTCTTGGAGTTCGAGAATCCTTTAGAGAAGATATACGCCCAATTAGATTCTTTCGTTATCTATATTTGTTTGGAAGGAAAAGTGCATCTATGTTACGAGGAGGGCGAAGAAACAATGATTGAAAAGGGAGATGTCATTCTTATTCCGGCTGCTCTGTCTGAGATGAAACTTATCCCGCAACATCACGCCAAGTTGTTGGAAATATATCTGTAACGCTACTTTTCTGTATCTACTTTCCTTATTTTTTAGCCCAAAACTTCTACTCAATTCATGCTGTTTGTAATATTATCGGAATAGTACAATATATAGACAAAAAAAGCGGCGTTTTAAAAATGCCGCTTTTCGATTATTTATCTCTAAATCTATTTATCTCTCAAAATGGTTAATGACCCATGATAATCAACAGCTCGCGTGTAGCCTTCATAATGGAAGGTATAATAATAAACACCATCGGACAAGCCGGTTGCTCCGAAGCCCTCTTCGGTATTATAGAGAATGTCGTCTTTCATATAGGTTTGGTAATTCTCTTTTTCATAAACTTTTTTACCCCAACGGTTATAAATGGACAGAATATTTGGCATTTTCGGATTCATGTTTTCAATGGCAAGCACATCATTTACTCCATCGCCGTTAGGAGTAATCACATTCGGAAAAATCAGATCGGCTTCGATGTAAATCGTGTGAGAAACAGTGCTGGAACAGCCTTTGTCGGTCAGTACCGACAATGTAACCACATATTCTCCCCACGAATCGTAGGTGAAAGTGCCGTTAAAATCGTGAGTTACGTCCCCGCCGGCACCATAGTCCCACGTCCAATTCGGAGTATCGCCCTGACCAAAGACCGTAGTATCCGTAATATTCAAGAAAACAATGGTTCCACCCTCTGCCAAGTTGGTTCTCTCGGGATTTGCCACAAAATCGGAAATAGGTTGAGGATAAACAGTCAGGTAATCAAATCTAATCATCGTGTCTATACAACCGGACGGCGTGGTAACAATTAAACCCACACTATAAATGCCGCCGTCTACAATACTAAATGACGGATTCGCTAATGTTGAACTCAAAATAACTTCATTATTTTGATTATAAATTGCCCACTGATAATTCAGCACAATTTCGTCATGATCCTCGCCATCGGTGTAGGTAGTCATGTCGGTCATATTCACATTCAACGGAGCGCAATTGTCCAACAAGTCCGCTTCAAAATTGGCAATGGGTTGCGGATTGATAAATACGTTGATCGTATCGGATTTCACGCATTGCAAAGTATTGTTGGCGTTGCTTGTGGTAATGGTGACGATATATTCGTTGGAATCTGATACGGTAAAAGTTTCGGTACCGTTAATTTCCGTGTTGTCATCAACGGTTGTCCAAGAGTAGTCAATGCCGCCCGGGGTTCCCAAGTAGTTAAAGTGCGGATCTAAGGTTGTCTGTTCACCGATGCAGAGATTTACGTCGTCGCCCAAGCTCGGTTCGGGAGTTTGCACCACTCTAACGGGCATATCGCGGGAGTATTCGCATCCAAAATCGTCGGTAATGGTAAAAGTATAAATAAAGTCGCCCGGGGTTTCGGTTTCAATAACCGCCGTAGAATCGGAGGTAGGCACAATATTATTCCCTGACCAGTTAATATTATCAATACCAACTTCATAAGTCCAATCTTGGGGCATCAATGCAGGGTCTAACGCAAGTTCCCAGCTAAATACATAGCCATTGTCACTTCCCCACGTATCACAAACCTGAATGCTCCACAAACCATTGAGCGGGCAGCCCACCAAATTCGAAAAAGACTGAGTGGGAATATAATAGCCCACATGCGTGTACATATCAGATGAATCCACCACCTGAGATAAATTACCACCTACATTATTATAACAAAGTCCATCCAACTGTGCGTAAGCGCTGTTTTCGCTCCAGCAATAATTCCAGCCGGTTCCCTGTGGATTGTCGACAGGCAAACATCCGTTATCCGGTTCATACATTATTCCAAAATAAGCCCAATTATTCACTCCATTATGGTCGGGCATAAGTAGAACGGAACGACTGTTAGGGCACACCAAGGAAATATTGATGTCACCGATATAAGAGTGCTCGATATTTATGCAAACGGAAAGGATATCTGCGGCTCGGGTAATAGTGGCACCGGCAGGGAAAGTGGTAAAGTTTACCGAAGAACTATAGCATGGAGGGCTGCAATAGGGACCATCGGGGATAAAGACGGTGGAATCGACACTCAGGCTGGAAGTTTGAGTACTTGTAATCGGTTCTACCACAATGGTTGAAGAAGTATCGTAGCCAACTACCAATGGAATTTGGGTACCGGAACAAACGTCATCTAACAAAGATACATTGGTAAGCGGGTCGCGGGAACCACGTATTCTGATGGCAACGGGGGTTTGCGCCTGGCAACTGCGTTGATCTATCATCGTTAATGAAACGTCAAATCCTTGACCCGGAGGAAAAGCATATTGTACCGTATTCATGTTGGCACCGCGCATAATGTCACCACCCATACTCCATTCAAAGATCGTGGTTGCATCGGATTGATGATAGCTGTAGTCATTGTCAGGGTAATAGCCGTAGCAAGAGAATGTCAGCGTATCACCCGGGCAAAAATCCATGTAATAGTAGCCATCGTTTAATTCAGTATCGAAATGTGGGGTGGGAATCATATTCGCCATATCCATGGTCGCGTGCACACGTTGGCACGGCTGCCCGCAAGTAACGACCAATTTGTAACCGGTTCCACCTACCGTGTTAGCACTTGATACAAAACGAAGCGTCAGCGCACCATTCGGATTCTGAATGGTTGCAGCGGTCATTTGGTCCCCTAATTGGATAACATTGCTATTGTTCACCCAATTTGCCGACAAACTTCCGATAAGCAACGGAATAGAATCATTGGCAGGGTCCACACCGTTATAAATAAATAATGTATCGGTTTCCGCAATGTCCATTTCTTCAAATAGAATCTGAACCGCACCGGCAACCGGATAAATGGTCAGCGTATCTTCACGACCTCCCACATAGTTCCCATTTTGTCCGGCATGGTCATAAATAATGGCATCACAACTTGTCAAGTTTCTTTGACTGCCCATATTCACAACCGTTTGCGAAAACAACGCACTACTTGCCAACAGACAAAAAACTATAAAAAATGCTGTTTTTTTCATTGTTATATATTTTTATTGATTAATTACAAAATTGAATGATTATTTGTCATATTTCTTCATGTAAGCAGCCTTGTTTTTCAAAAAAACGGCAGAAGGATATACAATGACGTAGTAACCGGTAGTTCCGATTCGAAACAGGTTATAGCTATTTTCATCTTGCGAAAATGAGTAATTCCGGTGATTGATACGTTTGGTGCTAATCAATTCGTCGGCCGGGTCGCAATATTTGTCGGGAGAAACAAAATCACAAACTTCTCCTATTACGTTGCTGTTCGCGGGGACTTCATTGCTGATATAACAGAACCCAATTAAGTCATAATTGATATCTAACAATTTTGACGGTGAATAATGCTCATACTCAGCAATTTTATCCGACGACAAAACCTCGTAAATAAAAGGGTCATAAGCTACTTTTTCAGTTTGAGCGAACGACCATGCCGATAGACAAATTAGTGCGCTCATTAATAAGATTTTTTTCATAATTGGATGTTTTTATTGGATAATTTCTTTGAACGATTTACAAGACGAAAAAAGTTTGCAAATGTTGCAAAAATAATTGAAATGGCAACATAATATTTTCATTATGTAAATAAAAATTTCAAAAAGGATAAAAGCCCGCGGATTTAATCTCTTTTCGATTTCACATTTCACAAAAAAAGCGGCATTTTAAAAATGCCGCTTTTTGATTATTTATCTCTCAAAATGGTTAATGAACCATGATAATCAACAGCTCGCGTGTAGCCTTCATAATGGAAGGTATAATAATAAACACCATCGGACAAGCCGGTTGCTCCGAAGCCCTCTTCGGTATTATAGAGAATGTCGTCTTTCATATAGGTTTGGTAATTCTCTTTTTCATAAACTTTTTTACCCCAACGGTTATAAATGGACAGAATATTTGGCATTTTCGGATTCATGTTTTCAATGGCAAGCACATCATTTACTCCATCGCCGTTAGGAGTAATCACATTCGGAAAAATCAGATCGGCTTCGATGTAAATCGTGTGAGAAACAGTGCTGGAACAGCCTTTGTCGGTCAGTACCGACAATGTAACCACATATTCTCCCCACGAATCGTAGGTGAAAGTGCCGTTAAAATCGTGAGTTACGTCCCCGCCGGCACCATAGTCCCACGTCCAATTCGGAGTATCGCCCTGACCAAAGACCGTAGTATCCGTAATATTCAAGAAAACAATGGTTCCACCCTCTGCCAAGTTGGTTCTCTCGGGATTTGCCACAAAATCGGAAATAGGTTGAGGATAAACAGTCAGGTAATCAAATCTAATCATCGTGTCTATACAACCGGACGGCGTGGTAACAATTAAACCCACACTATAAATGCCGCCGTCTACAATACTAAATGACGGATTCGCTAATGTTGAACTCAAAATAACTTCATTATTTTGATTATAAATTGCCCACTGATAATTCAGCACAATTTCGTCATGATCCTCGCCATCGGTGTAGGTAGTCATGTCGGTCATATTCACATTCAACGGAGCGCAATTGTCCAACAAGTCCGCTTCAAAATTGGCAATGGGTTGCGGATTGATAAATACGTTGATCGTATCGGATTTCACGCATTGCAAAGTATTGTTGGCGTTGCTTGTGGTAATGGTGACGATATATTCGTTGGAATCTGATACGGTAAAAGTTTCGGTACCGTTAATTTCCGTGTTGTCATCAACGGTTGTCCAAGAGTAGTCAATGCCGCCCGGGGTTCCCAAGTAGTTAAAGTGCGGATCTAAGGTTGTCTGTTCACCGATGCAGAGATTTACGTCGTCGCCCAAGCTCGGTTCGGGAGTTTGCACCACTCTAACGGGCATATCGCGGGAGTATTCGCATCCAAAATCGTCGGTAATGGTAAAAGTATAAATAAAGTCGCCCGGGGTTTCGGTTTCAATAACCGCCGTAGAATCGGAGGTAGGCACAATATTATTCCCTGACCAGTTAATATTATCAATACCAACTTCATAAGTCCAATCTTGGGGCATCAATGCAGGGTCTAACGCAAGTTCCCAGCTAAATACATAGCCATTGTCACTTCCCCACGTATCACAAACCTGAATGCTCCACAAACCATTGAGCGGGCAGCCCACCAAATTCGAAAAAGACTGAGTGGGAATATAATAGCCCACATGCGTGTACATATCAGATGAATCCACCACCTGAGATAAATTACCACCTACATTATTATAACAAAGTCCATCCAACTGTGCGTAAGCGCTGTTTTCGCTCCAGCAATAATTCCAGCCGGTTCCCTGTGGATTGTCGACAGGCAAACATCCGTTATCCGGTTCATACATTATTCCAAAATAAGCCCAATTATTCACTCCATTATGGTCGGGCATAAGTAGAACGGAACGACTGTTAGGGCACACCAAGGAAATATTGATGTCACCGATATAAGAGTGCTCGATATTTATGCAAACGGAAAGGATATCTGCGGCTCGGGTAATAGTGGCACCGGCAGGGAAAGTGGTAAAGTTTACCGAAGAACTATAGCATGGAGGGCTGCAATAGGGACCATCGGGGATAAAGACGGTGGAATCGACACTCAGGCTGGAAGTTTGAGTACTTGTAATCGGTTCTACCACAATGGTTGAAGAAGTATCGTAGCCAACTACCAATGGAATTTGGGTACCGGAACAAACGTCATCTAACAAAGATACATTGGTAAGCGGGTCGCGGGAACCACGTATTCTGATGGCAACGGGGGTTTGCGCCTGGCAACTGCGTTGATCTATCATCGTTAATGAAACGTCAAATCCTTGACCCGGAGGAAAAGCATATTGTACCGTATTCATGTTGGCACCGCGCATAATGTCACCACCCATACTCCATTCAAAGATCGTGGTTGCATCGGATTGATGATAGCTGTAGTCATTGTCAGGGTAATAGCCGTAGCAAGAGAATGTCAGCGTATCACCCGGGCAAAAATCCATGTAATAGTAGCCATCGTTTAATTCAGTATCGAAATGTGGGGTGGGAATCATATTCGCCATATCCATGGTCGCGTGCACACGTTGGCACGGCTGCCCGCAAGTAACGACCAATTTGTAACCGGTTCCACCTACCGTGTTAGCACTTGATACAAAACGAAGCGTCAGCGCACCATTCGGATTCTGAATGGTTGCAGCGGTCATTTGGTCCCCTAATTGGATAACATTGCTATTGTTCACCCAATTTGCCGACAAACTTCCGATAAGCAACGGAATAGAATCATTGGCAGGGTCCACACCGTTATAAATAAATAATGTATCGGTTTCCGCAATGTCCATTTCTTCAAATAGAATCTGAACCGCACCGGCAACCGGATAAATGGTCAGCGTATCTTCACGACCTCCCACATAGTTCCCATTTTGTCCGGCATGGTCATAAATAATGGCATCACAACTTGTCAAGTTTCTTTGACTGCCCATATTCACAACCGTTTGCGAAAACAACGCACTACTTGCCAACAGACAAAAAACTATAAAAAATGCTGTTTTTTTCATTGTTATATATTTTTATTGATTAATTACAAAATTGAATGATTATTTGTCATATTTCTTCATGTAAGCAGCCTTGTTTTTCAAAAAAACGGCAGAAGGATATACAATGACGTAGTAACCGGTAGTTCCGATTCGAAACAGGTTATAGCTATTTTCATCTTGCGAAAATGAGTAATTCCGGCGATTGATACGTTTGGTGGTAATCAATTCGTCGGCGGGGTCGCAATATTTGTCGGGAGAAACAAAATCACAAACTTCTCCTATTACGTTGCTGTTGGCGGGTACTTCATTGCTGATATAACAGAACCCGATTAAGTCATAATTGATGTCTAACAATTTTGACGGTGAATAATGCTCATACTCAGCAATTTTATCCGACGACAAAACCTCGTAAATAAAAGGGTCGTAAGCTACTTTTTCGGTTTGAGCGAACGACCATGCCGATAGACAAATTAGTGCGCTCACTAATAAGATCTTTTTCATAATTTTTGGGGTTTTAATGAATAATTTCTTTGAACAATTTTTAAGACGTAAAAATTTTGCAAATGTTGCAAAAAAAAATTAAAATTAAATAACAATATTAAAATCTCTCAAAGCATCATTGAGAGATGTTTTGAGATCGGTTTGAATTTTTCGTTTTCCGATAATTAATGCGCAGGGCACCTGATAATCACCGGCGGGGAAACTCTTGGTGTAACTCCCCGGTATGACAACAGCATTTTCAGGGACTGTCCCTTTAATTATAATTGGCTGATTTTGAGTTACATCAATAATATGTGTGGATTGCGTAATCACCACATTGGCACCCAAAACGGCATTTTTCTTCACATGGGCACCTTCCACAATGATGGCGCGTGAACCGATAAAGCAGTTATCTTCAATAATGACGGGGGCAGCCTGCACAGGTTCCAACACGCCGCCAATGCCGACACCGCCGCTCAGATGGACGTTTTTCCCTATTTGAGCACACGAACCAACTGTTGCCCACGTGTCTATCATCGTGCCACTATCCACGTAAGCCCCGATGTTCACGTATGACGGCATCATCACCACGCCCGGCGCCAAGTACGAGCCATAACGGGCAGTCGCTTGCGGCACCACCCGAACTTGCAAGTTATCAAACCCGCGCTTCAAATCTATCTTGTCGTAAAATTCAAAAATTCCCGATTGCTGCACTTGCATCGACTGTATGCGAAAATATAAAATCACTCCCTTCTTTACCCATTCGTTCACATGCCAATGGTCATCTCTCGGCTCGGCAACGCGCACCTGTCCATTATTTAACATCGCAATCAACTCTCTGATAGCTTGTTGCGATTCATTGTTTTGCAATAACGACAAGTCGTCCCACGCTTGCTCAATGATTTTTCTCATTTTTTTGTTTTATTTTTTTTACAATAAAAAAGACTAAAAAAGCCAACGAAATACCCAAACCTCCGCCAAGGGCAATGTCCCTTTTATTGTCGATGTCCATAAACCACACCAAACAGCCAAATGCCACCAAGATGATTACAAAGCGCAGAATATCTTTCATTTATATTATTTTAAATTGGCAATTTGTTCTTGTAATAATTTAATTTTTTCTTCCGCATCAGCCTGTTTTTTTCGTTCTGTGGCAACGACCTGCTCCGGCGCATTGTTTACAAAACGCTCATTGCTCAACTTTTTCAAAACCGATTCCCTAAAACTTTGCGTATAGGCAAGCTCTTCATTCAATCTCTTCAATTCTTCCTCTACATTAATATTTTGTGCAATGGGAATCATATATTCCACATTTTGCTCAATAAAGGAACATGTTCCGGAAGATTTTTCTGTAACATATTGTATATCTGATAAATTACAGAGTTTTATCAAAATACTATCCATCTCTCGGTCGGCGGAATCTGCCGATTTCAAAATGAGCAATGGCAGTTGATTTTTTTGCGCGATATTTTTTTCTGCGCGAACACGTCTCACATTCTCCACTACTTTTCTTACTGTAGCAAATCTCTCCAAGATGTTATCGGTATCTTTTTCATCGCTGATTCTCGGCATTTCGGCAATCATAATGGATTCATTTTCACCTCTTTCTTTCAAGTTATGCCACAATTCTTCGGTAATAAACGGCATAAAAGGGTGTAAAACTTTCATTAAATCATCGAAAATATCAATAATTTCGCGGAATGACTTTCCATCAATAGGTTTTTGGTATGCCGGTTTGACTACTTCGAGGAAGCAGGCGCAAAAGTCATCCCATACCAATTTATAGGCAGACATGAGCGCGTCTGAAATTCGGAATTTGTCGAAATTATCGTTAATTTCTGCCAATGCTTGGTTGAAACGTTGACGAAACCACTTGATACATACCTCTGTATGAATGGGTTGCTTTGCTTTTTCGTCAATTTCCCATCCGCGGATAAGTCGGAAAGCGTTCCAGATTTTGTTGCTAAAATTACGTCCTTGTTCGCACAAAGATTCGTCGAAGAGCAGGTCGTTGCCCGCGGGGGAGCTAAGCAGCATACCCAAGCGCACGCCGTCCGCGCCGAACTGCTCCATCAGCATAATCGGGTCGGGCGAGTTGCCTAAGGATTTTGACATCTTGCGACGTTGCTTGTCACGTACTGTACCGGTAAAATAGACGTGTTTAAACGGTACTTGTTTGCGCCATTCCAAGCCTGCCATAATCATACGTGCCACCCAGAAAAAGATAATGTCGGGTGCGGTAATCAGCACGTTGGTCGGATAATAGTATTTAATATCGTCATTATCAGGGTTTCTCATTCCGTCAAAAACAGACATGGGCCAGAGCCACGAAGAAAACCAGGTGTCCAAAACGTCTTCGTCTTGTTTGATATCCTGAGTAGTCAGTTTCTGTTCCGGGAATTTTTGTTGCGCCAAGGCAAGGGCTTCTTCCTTGTTTTTAGCCACAACATATTCATTATTAGGCAAATAAAAAGCAGGAATACGATGTCCCCACCATAATTGGCGACTGATACACCAATCTTTCACGTTCTCCATCCAATAGGAGTATGTATTTTTAAACTTATCGGGATAGAATTTAATTTCGTCATTCATCACCACGTCCATAGCGGGCTTTGCCAATGAGGATATTTTGCAAAACCACTGCATTGACAGTTTGGGTTCGATAGCCACCTGCGTTCTCTCGGAGTAGCCAACTTTATTGACGTAATCTTCAATTTTGACAAGGTTGCCCGATTTTTCCAACAGCGGAATGATGGCGTCGCGTGCTGCGAAACGCTCCATTCCCACAAGGATTTGGGCACTTTCGTTCAGCGTCCCGTTATCATTAAAAATATTGATGGAATCCAACCTGTATTTAATGCCCAAATTATAGTCATTAATGTCGTGAGCCGGTGTAATTTTTAGGGCACCGGTACCGAACTCTCTGTCCACATATTCATCAAAAATAAGTGGAATAGAGCGATTTACCAATGGCACAATGGCGCGTTTTCCTTTCAAGTGTTGATAGCGGTCGTCATCGGGGTGCATGCAGATGGCGGTATCGCCCAAGATAGTTTCGGGACGGGTAGTAGCAATGGTAACAAACTCATTATCAACGCCTTCTATTTGATAACGCACATAGTACAATTTAGATTGAACTTCCTGATAGACAACTTCTTCATCAGATACGGCGGTCAGGGCTTGCGGGTCCCAATTAACCATACGCACGCCGCGGTAGATAAGTCCTTTGCGATATAGGTCGATGAAAACGTCAATAACGGCTTCGGAGAGATCGGCATCCATGGTAAATTTAGTTCTGTCCCAATCGCAAGATGCGCCTAACTTCTTGAGTTGTTGCAAGATAATTCCGCCGTGTTTTTCTTTCCATTGCCAAGCATAGTTTAAAAATTCCTCACGGGAGAGGTCTTTTTTGTCGATACCTTTTTCTTTAAGCATCGCCACCACTTTGGCTTCTGTAGCGATGGAGGCGTGGTCTGTTCCGGGCACCCAAACGGCGTTAAAACCCTGCATTCTTGCACGTCTGACCAAGATGTCTTGAATGGTATTATTCAACATGTGTCCCATGTGCAAAATTCCAGTCACATTGGGCGGGGGAATTACGATAGTAAAAGGGGGTTTTTGATTAGGAACAGAGGCAAATAATTTATGCTCCATCCAAAAGCTATACCACTTATTTTCAATCTGTTGTGGTTCGTATTTTGTAGCAATTTCCATACTTTGTTTAATCATTAATTTAAGACTGCAAAGTTACATGAAGATTTTAATAAAATGCAGTTCAAAAAAACATTTAACATGGCCGAATAAAGAGCAAGAAAAGCGGTTTCAGTAAAAAGCGAAATGGGGAGCGGCGTTGATTATTGACAATCCGACATAATTTGCATAGCGGCGGCGGCGGCATCAGAAAGGGTATCGCGAATACTCATCGGGCGTTTGGCACTGCCGGCGACATAGATTCCGGTTTGGGCGGTTTCATTATCGTGAAGATGTGGGTCAATGGTTTGTATAAAATGGTAATCTCCCGCAATTTGGCAATTTTCGGCTAAGGTTTTGGTACCG
This sequence comes from Bacteroidales bacterium, assembly GCA_023229985.1. Lineage (GTDB taxonomy): Bacteria > Bacteroidota > Bacteroidia > Bacteroidales > WCHB1-69 > UBA1756. The sequence goes on from JALNYF010000007.1 coordinate 44,980, forward strand.
GGGGAAGGTTCCATTCCACACATCAGCACCAACAAATCGGTTGTCATTTTGAGAGGTTGCCCAATCAGCGTATCTTCGCTTTTAATTTGTACTTTTCCGTCAAAAGTAGCAGAAGCTTCGGATATTCTTCCTCTAATGTATCTGATATCGTACTCTTCTTGAGATTGGCGGTATAATTCTTCAAATGTTTGTCCCCACATTCGCAGATCCATGTAAAAAATGTAAATTTCGGCTTGTGGCAATAATTTTCTGGCTTCAATGGCTTGTTTGACGGCAGTAACGCAACAAATTTTAGAGCAATAGTTATTTCCTGATTTTTCGTCACGGGAGCCTACACATTGTAAGAAAGTGATGCGTTGCGGCAACTCATCGATAGAATTTTTAATTTGTTTATGACGAATCATTTTTTCCAAATCCAAGGAGGAGATGACTCCTTTATAAATTCCGTAGCCCAATTCTTCTTTTCTGTGGGCATCAAAAATTGTATAACCTGTGGTTATCAATACTTTAGATGCGAAATAAGTTTTCCCGTCTTTATCAAAAAGTTTACATTCGTCATTCGTTTCTTTAATATTGACAATTTCTTTTTCGCAGATAAGCTGAATATTATCGTGCAATAATTTGGCATTAAGTTCATCGACCAAGTCGGCGGCGGCGACAGAACTGGGAAACAGAAAAGCTTTGTCCAAGATATTGGAGAGGGGTGTTGAAGATTTCTCGAAGAGTGTAACTTCAAAATTGTGGGCAGCTAAGATGGAAGCAGCTTCAATACCTGCAGGTCCGGCACCTATGATTGCTATTTTTTTCATTATTGACGATTCTTTTATTGTTTTAAAAAATGAGGTTTATCGGGTGTAGGCAATATTTTACCGTTTGCACCTCTAAATTTTTCGTCGGGATTAAATTTGATTCCAATTTTATTCATTAATATTTCCGATTGAACTTGATGGAGTTGCAGTCCGAGTTGCCACGGGTCGTAGCCTAACAGCAAACCTGCCATTTCTTCATAGGTCAGCACCGGAATTCCGTATCCTTCTTTATCGTAGGTTTTGTTATCCATTTCAGCAATCACATATTGCCATTTATCCATAAACATACTACAGCCCGGGCAATTCGTCACGATAAAGTCGGGTTCATAAGGTTCCATGGATTCAAATTTCTTTTTGGAATTAGCGATTGAGTAGCCGCGATTTTCTTGTAAAAGATAGTGACGGAAACCGAAACCGCAGCAATGTCTTCTTTCGGGATAATCTATCACTTCCCCACCCCAACTCTCTATCATACCGGCTAATACGTGTGGGAACTCGGCTTTCCCAATTCCTTTTTCAGGAAAAATTTTGGCATAGTGACACCCAATATGTTCCACCACCCGCAAGGGTTTTCCGGTAAAACGATTCACCAATTGGTGTTTCATTTTCGTTTTCAGTTCTTCCCGAAATTTGTAAATAATGTCTGAAGGATGTGCAATATTTTGGGGAAGTTCGAACTCTCTCCCGGTGGCTTTTCGCAAATTCTCGCGGGTTTGTTCTAATAAATCAGGGTTATTTAGCCACATTTCCGTCATCTCTGTGAAAATCCCGAACGAGGTGACGCAAGAAGGGACATAGTGCGTATAACCTGCTTCGGTCATCAGTGAATATAATCTCGCCACAATGGTCAATGTCGTCTCAATCGGCACAATATCACTATGATAGCCTATTCCGGTACACGTATGTTGATTTGCCTCATCGCGAATATCCTTTTGCAATTCTTCTTTCATTATTTTCAAAAATGTGGTCTCCGAACCCGGAAAGAAAGTCTGACGAATACAACTTCTTTCATAAAAATAGTGGTCGTCGGCTATCGCTTTTTGATACTCATTCCAATAACGTTTATTCATTGTATATCTATTTTTTTATCAAATTATCCTTAACAATTTCGGCAATATCTCTGATCGGAAAATCCATGGAGTGCTTAAAAGCCTTTTTGCACATAGGGCAGGCAGTAGCAATGACATCCGGTTTTTTATGCATCAGGTTTTTGAATGCAGCATCGCGGATTTTTTTTTGTTGTTCATTATTTATCAATGTATTACCTAAATTATAGCCACAACACAGGCTATCTTCTTTTTCAGATTTTGCCTTTACCAATTGCGTTGTCTTTTTCAAAATCTGGCGGGGTTCTTTATAAATATTGCAACCTCTACCCAATTCGCAGGGGTCATGGTAAACGGTTTTCAAATCATCTTTGCGTACCTTAATCTTTCCACTCTGCAATAATCCGGCAATGTATTCTGTATGATGAATGACAGGAACAGGGAGTTTGTATTCCTTTTTGAAAGACTGATAACAAATTGGACATGAGGTAATAAGGAACTGGATTTTGGATTTTTTAATCATCTCAATATTTTTTCTCCTCAACTCACCGGCTTGATTCAGATACCCTTGTTGCATCAGCGGTCGGCCGCAGCAGATGGTCTTATCTTCGTCCATGTACCAGTATTTTTGACCGGCAGCTTCAAAAATAGCCACCATGGCTTCGGGAATTGCCGGTGTAAGATGTGACATGCAACCGGCAAAGTAGCCCACCCTGCCAATAGCGTTAAATGGCTGTATATTATCCAGATACTGATAATTATGTTGCGTATCCAATTCTTGTTTGTGGCGCGCCTGTTGCCGGATAGACATCAGGTCAATATTGACAGGGCAGTCGGAACTGCAACGCGCACAAAGCAGACAATTATCGGCTATTTCGGGTTTTACTCTTTTATAGCGCAAGTCACGCAAAAAATAGACAGACTGGACATTAGGGATAGCTAATTGTTTATTTAACGGACAGTTATCAATGCAAATGCCGCAACGCGAGCAGGCACTCAATTCATACATCGTAAATCCGGTTTTAGCAGTTCTCTCTTTCAAACCCAAATGACGGAAAAAGATAAGGACAATTTCGGTAAAGATGTGCATGTAGCGAGAAAATGGCAGAGCCACGAAGAAAATAGCCAAAGAAAACGAATAACACGTCCACGACAATAATTCAAACGTCGAGGCAAAAGAAGATGAAAATAAATCTCCGACAGATTGTGTCAAAAAGCCCCCATTATGATATAAATTGGCAGAGAGAGATTCGGAAAGAAGCCGAAGCGGGAAAATTGCCCAAAGCGAGAATTTCGCAAATTGGTCAAAGATAACGTGTTTGGTCACTTTTTTCATGCCCACAATTCGGGAATACACTTTTTTAAGGTATGCCAAAGTGATACCGGAGAGAACATAAAGCAACAGAAAATCCATGAGATTGGCAAAAAACATGGATATGCCCGGACTCGGCGTATCATGGACAAAATAGCGAAAGAAAATCCCCATCCAAAACGGGTGACTCTCCGTTGGCGCCATGTGAGATTCTATCGCACCTACCACAATAAGCAGAAACCAACCTAAAGCTATACTACGATGCATGTAGCCGAGAACCAAGTTCTTACGGGAAATTCTAACATGCAAAATTCCTTCGCGAAAAGCTTCCCAAAGTGCAGGAATAAATTTCCAAGAGATTAGATTTTTAAGAAAAATCGCTTTTTGCAATCTGTCAAAATGTTTATACCAACGAACATATTTCCAGATGCAAATACCCAAAAGCACTAATACAGCGGCGCAAAAAGGTAGAACAAAAGGACTGAAATATTGACTCATAGTGCAGATTATTTAGTCGTTAAAAGTTTTCTCATGTTCATAATAATGGGACGTAGATTAAGACCGCGCGGGCAAACCAGCGTACATTTTCCGCAAAGCATGCACTTGGCGAGTTCCTTATCCAAGCCACCAAGTTGTCCCATAGTGTATAATGATTTTACTTTTCGGATATTAAAAGAAACGAACTGTTGAGCGCTGCAAGTGGCGGTACATGCGCCACAGTTCATACATTTTTTGAATGAAGGAGTAATTCTTTCCAATTGGTGGAGTTTCCCAAAATCACAATTGTCCATATTGACGACTCGGGTTTGGGAGATAGTAAAACCAAATGAAATTGCCATATTATCGAATTAATTGATTATTCATTATTTAACAGTTTGTCCATCAATTGATTACCACCTGTTATTTCATATATTTTTCTAATTTCGTTTAAAGTTTCTTCGCGAATAGTGCGAAGTGCTCCCGGACCGACTCCGTGATAATTGGCACCGAATTTAGGGGCAACTTCTTCAATATTTTTCACATACCATTCCCAAATAGGACCTTGTTCGGGGTGAAGTGCCGGAACAACTCTGTCAGGATGAACGCAATAGCCAATTTCCAAAATATTCTTTCCTACTGTCTCTGCCAACCGATGCTGCTGCTTTTTGGCAACATCATTATAATAGCCCAACTCCTGCGCGGTCTTACGGAGCACAAGAATAATTTCGGCGGGAACATTGCCACGCGGACAACGGGTTTTGCACGAAAGACATTGGCCACAAGCCCAAATCATGTCCGAACGAAGTAAAGCTTCTATTTCTTCCTCGTTTTTTCTTTGCACAATGTCGCAGATTTTGCGAGGGTCATAATCGTAAAATTCCGCTGCCGGACAAATTGCCGTACATATCCCGCAATTCATGCACGCCTTCAGGGCTTCCGAAAAGCGGATATCTTGAGTCAGCAGATTAAAAATATTACCCATAACTATTTGATTTTTACTTTATTCATTTTCATACACTTCAAAAGAAACTTCGGAAGTGCTTTACTACGGTCACGTTTAAGTAAATGAATACTCCAGCCCAATTTTTTGATAATCGGGACTTCGTGAGTTTCCACAAATTCAATGAGTGTTCCGTCAGGGTCTTCGATATAAGTAAAATGACCTGACGCGTCGCCCATATTGAATTCGCTCTGGTCGGCGCAACTATCCACCGTAAACGGGAAACCCTTAGATGCGCAATATTCTCCCAGAGCCTTCATATTGGCAACATCAAAACAAACTTGGATAAAACCGGGATCTCCCCAAAAGCGATTTTCAAAAATCTTTTGCGGTACACGGTCCATTGCCACTACCAACTCAATGCTACTTCTGCCAAAAAGTGGCGCAAATGCACCCTTACGCTCCTCGCTGTGCGTAAGTAAAACTCTGCGATATTTTTGCATAGATCCATTCAAAAACTGCCAATCCTCAAAGATGTCCGTGCGGTCATAAACGACGGTATCATAGCCCAAAATATCCTGATAAACCGGCAACGCGCGCTCAATGTCTGAAACGCCAATCATCGCCCCGACCGTGCCACCGGCGTTTTTCTTTTCATCAATATAAATGGAATCATCTTCAATAACTTGAAAATAATTTTGAAATGGGTCTTGGAGGTAAAAGCATTTTTTTCCATCCGGCGTGACGGATATCTCGCCTACATTTTGATAACGTGCTTTAATCGTTTGATGAAGTGCCGGTACGTTTCTGCTTTTTATTTTGGCAACGAAGATTCCCAAATCTCCGATAGTAATTGGAAACCGCATCGGAACAGGCTGACGGTCAGAATATTGCCAAATTTCAAATCCACCCCCACCCTGCAAGTTAATGGCAATACAAGCGTGACGTTTCTGGGGCTGATTACCGGTGTAAGGTAACATTTTGGCAGCAACGGTATCATCTTCCAAGATTTTGACATCAACTTGAAACATTTCGATATACCATTTCCAAGATTCGTAAAAATCGACAGTACCGATTCCTACTTGTTGAATTCCTGATATTAAATAATCTTTCATCCTATAATAATTACATTGATTGAATTTTGCGAGCCAATTTTGCAGCCAGACCGGGGAAAAAGCGTTTAATGTATGCCATCAGCAGCTCTTTTCGTCCGACCAAAACCTCTCTTTTTTTTCGATAAATGGCACGAACGATTTTGCGGGCGGCTTGTTTTGGGGAAACGCCACCGGCTTGCCCGGCATCTAATTTCCCGTGCTGCTTACCTCCTTTATCCAATGCATAAAAAGAGATATTGGTTCTTACTCTGCCCGGACATACAAACGTTACGCGAATATTTTGCGCATAATACTCGGCATGGAGTGTTTCAAAAAAACCATATAGGGCGTGTTTTGCGGAGCTGTATGCACAACGAAGGGGAAACCCGAATCTGCCAGCAATACTGGTAGTTACCACAAACTGACCACCACCATTTTCAAGCATTTTCGGAAGCAAATTTTTCGTAATGATCACAGGCGCGTAATAATCAACATTCATTATTTTGTGAATGATGGACATTTCTGTATCTAAAATTGTGGTTCTTTGGCTGATACCGGCGTTGTTGTACATAATATCGATTCTGCCAAATTGTTGCCAAGCCTGATTTGCCAACTCATCAACTCCTTCTAAGTCGGAAAGGTCGAAATGGAGAATGGCTACTTGGGGCGATCCTAATGCAATACATTGATTTTTAACATCTTGTAATTTATCTGCTTCTAAGGCAGTCAAAATAAGCGTAGCCGATTCTGCTGCCAATTGATAAGCAGTAGCTTCTCCAATGCCCGACGAAGCGCCCGTAATCCAGACTATTTTATCTTTAAATTTATGCATAAAACAGTTTCTTTTAACGAGTGCAAAGATACAATTTTTAAAAGAATATCAAAGATTAAATCAATTTCTTTTGCCAGTGAGCATATTTAAGATATAAAAAAGAGACGATGGCAAGACAAATGCTATATACAAACTCGGCGCACCAAATAATTTCAATCGGTTGGGGAATGATTTTTGTTACCAGCAAAATATAGAAAACATAGATAACCAATATGGAAGATTCAATAATAAATGCGGTCATGGTATTTCCGGTACCGGAGAGGGCTTCAAATAATATTGAAGCAAAACACATGGTAATGGCACTCCCACAAATAACATACAAAGCCGGTACGGAGGCACGAGCAAGGAGGACATCATCGGTGTAAAGGAAAGCAAGTTGCTCCGGAATAGCCGCACAAAAAATTATTAAAATACTCATTATCAACAAAGTAAGTTTTAGTATTCGGCGCAGTAACAACATAACATCATTCGATCTCCCTTCCCCTATCAGCCGACTGGTGAACGTATTGGCGGTAGCTGCAAGCGCAAATACAGGAATCAGAATAAGCGAATATACACTTCTGACAATGCCGGAAATCGCAATGGCAAGCTCCCCATTTTGTTCTATCAGAATAAAAAATACAAACCAAATTCCAAACGACACAAGCCGCTGAAGCATAGTTGGAAACGATATTTTGATAATAGAAACAATCAACGGAAAATCCCATCGTTGAAAGGAAAAAATGCCGTATTGTTTGATGGAAAGCCTGGTAAATGTATAAACTATAAAGAAAATTAGGGCAGATAATTCGGCACACACAGAAGCAATAGCCGCCCCTTGAATCCCCAATTCCGGGAACCCGAATCTGCCAAAAATCAGCAGGTAATCTAACACTATCGTGACAACTGCCATCAGTAAAGTGGTGTAAGTTATGACTTTAGTATTTGACAAACCGATATACAACGCGCGAAACAAGAAGTTAAAGCAAACAAAGATAATGCCATAATGACGGTATTCCATGAATTTCACGGCAGCCATACGAATGTCAGGTGATTCGATAACGGAGTATAGCAACGTATCTATGCTAAAATGTAGCAAAGTAAATAGTAAGATGGAGAGTGCCAAAACCACTATCAGCCCGTGATTAAAAACGTGCCCGATGCGCGACAAATCGTTTTCTCCCAATCGTCTGGCAATGACAATTTGTATGCCCACTGCAAATCCCAAAGCCAAATTGGAAAAAACAAAATAATACATTCCTGCCATCATCACCGCCCCCAGCTCAACCGTCCCAACATGTCCCATAAAAACGGTATCAACAAAAATAATGATTGTCTGCGCCAAGTTTCCCAACATAATGGGAACCGCAACCCGGATGATACTTTTATTACTATAAGATTTATCTAACATATTGATTTACAACAATATAAATAGCGAACTTTTAAGATGCAAAATTACACTTTTTTTGAAGAAAACCTTTCATTCTTTTATTCAGAAAAATAAATAAGATCATTAAACTCTTTGGTTCATTCATAGTCAAAGAAATGTTGTTACGAAATTTTAGACATGAAATTATCAGATATTCCCAAGCCAAAAATAGAGTTCGATGTGCCGGAACAGTATTTTAATACTATGCAAAATTCTGTTTTACAACGAATTGCAGAACAAGAAAAGCAGAAAATTATCATTCGAAAGAGAATCTTCACAATTTCGGCAATTGCTGCTTCTTTCATAATAATTATGGGGATTGGTTTCATCTTTTTGAATGATTTTACCTCTTCAGAAACGCACGATCAACTTGCCTATTCTGTAGTTAATAAAGCACAGAAAGTGGAAAAAAAGATTATTTCAGACACTATGCCAAAGAGTGTGGAAATCAAGGTTGCGGACACGGAACCAAAGTTAAGCAAAACGCAAAACGCAACATCACCCCAAAAATACTCCGAACCTTTGCTTGAAGAAAGCGACATCGAATTGAATGAGGAAGATTTTAATGATATTGATTATCAAATACTTGAACTTTATTCTGACGAAATCGTCTTTATAGATGATTTTTAAAAATAAATTATTCTTTATTTTTATTTCAGGATAGGTGCGGCATATTCATAATTTCATTAATATTGCACCTTCTCATCCGGTTTAATAATTCATTTAATATTAAGCAGATAGATAAATAATAAACGGAAAAAGTTCCCGTAGTTCAGCGAATAGAATGTCAGATTCCGGTTCTGAAGATCGCGGGTTTGAGTCCCGCCGGGAACACAAAGAGCAACAAAATAGTTGCTCTTTTTTGTTTAAACTCACGGTAAATATGCACGGCAGCAATCAAAAATGAAATGGGAGCAAAAATTTAGCTCCCATTTCATTTTTCTAAAAATTTCAACCACTTCTGCAGAAATTTGGGTTCACTTGGGCAAATATGCATGCATACGCTACGCAATGATTATCGCCAAGTGCTTTACCAATGATCCTGCTGCGCAGGAGCATTGTGATATTTTTTAATCACTCAAACAACGGACTGACCAGCCGTAGCTCTTTTCGTCTTTTTTGCGAATATCGTTATTTGTAGAGTAAGTGGCGATGTAGTAGTAGTAGGCTCTGTCTTGATTATTGAACTCGGTAGCACTCCAATAACTGGCGAAGAGACCAAAATCGTCATAATAACCGTAATAGTGTCCCGCAGGTAGCGCACTAAAGCCCGTTGCATTATTGGCAGAGGGATTATTCCCAACACTGCAAGCACTTGGATGACTGGCCCAACCGGTGGTCGAAGCTAATGCCTTATCTACACTATTGCTACAAGTGTAGTCACTTTTGCTGCGAACATAATTGATAAGTTGCGACCACTCCGCATTGCTTGGCACGTGCCATCCGGTGGGACAAATACCTTGCACACCGCTCGGATTAGAAGAGGAACTAGGACTGTTGCGCATCACCGCTTTCCAATTATACAAATAGCCGTACGTATTTACATTGTTGGCATCATTATTAGGATTATAGCGATAAGCAATTGTAGTGCTGATGCTGCTACCCAAGTCAATAAAAGTACCGTCCGCGTATTTTGTAGTGCGGAGGTTTTCTTTCATCCAACATTGATTGCCGATTTGGACGGTGTTGTAGGTATTGCCGTCGCGGTCGGTAAGAGTTGATGGACAATTCAAACCTGTAACAAAAATTTTCTGTTCACCATAGCTCGTTCCTTCACTATTCGTCACATACGCCCGCACGTAATAAATAGTGCCGGCTGTTAAATTGGTCAAATTACTTGTAAAAGCACCCGTTCCGCTCCCATCGGTGGTGTAGTTATTGGAGTTTGTAGGATTTTGGGAGGTACTCCAGCAAACGCCGCGAGCAGTAACCGAAGTATTGCCGTCAAAAGTTACATTTCCACCGCAAGTGGCGGTGGTGCCGGTAATGTTGGTTACGGCGGAAGTGGATACTGTGGCAGTGGTTACTGTGGAGGGTATTAATTGTAATGTTGTAAAAATCTCTTGATTTCCATAGCTTGTCCCCATGCTATTCGTCGCATACGCCCTTACATAATAAGTAGTATTAGGAGTTAAGCCTGTTATGTTGCTTGTAATTGTACCCGATCCTGAAATATCGGTAGAGTGAAGATTCTCAATAGTGGGATTGGGGGAAGTGTTCCAGCAAAAGCCGCGCGCTATATCGGGGAAACTGCCCTCGGAAGTAACATTGGCACTACATTTTGCATTATCAACTCCAATATCTAAAACGGCAGTTGTCGTAACGGTCGATCTGATGTCGCTGACACATCTTACGCTGAAACTCGATGACGGTAACATATTCTCTGTTGTGATTTGCGGACAATGACAATGAAAACTGACAACAAGCGGATCAGTTAAAAAAACGGTTGAAGTACAATAGAAGGCGGAAGACATCGATCGTTCATAGCGGCGAGTAGAACTGTTATAGTAACCACCCGGCGGAATATTAAAGCCCTCGGCAGGGGAAGTCCCGATAGAATGCAACCATTGGGAAGATGAAAGTAAGCTTTTAAAGCCGGCAGCTCCGGTAGAAGATTCCAAGGCTTCCCATTCGCTTTGAGAAGGCAGGTGCCAACCGTTGGGACAAACACCCTGCAACGGCTCCGCCAACTGCGTAATAGGTATTTTCGGATCGGTTTGGGTAGCGGCGTAATAGGTGTACAATAGTCCATACCTATTCAAATTGTCCGGTTCATCATTATAATAACGTGTGTCCGGAATTTCACTACCATCAGCATATTGTGTTGCACGCAAATTTTCACGCATCCAACACTTGCCACCCACATAGTATAAGTGATACTTGTAGCCCTGATAATCAAGGGGAGAATTGCAGAGATTTTGTGCTGAAAGATGTCTTGCACCCAGTATCATACAACATACTGTCATTAAAATAAAAAGAAAGTGTTTTTTCATATTAGATCTATTTATTATAGTTCAAATATTTCATAAAATATTTGAATATAAGCCATAAAAAGACGTCGATTTTTGCGCATTGATTGCTGTTTTTTTTGGGCTGCAAAATTACATTAAAAAATGAAATAAATTCGTTTTTTAATCATTTTTATTTCATAATTTCAGTAAATGCATTAAAAATAAACGTAATATATAAATAATGTAGCATAAATATTTTTATATATCACTGAATGTATGCTTTTTATCATGCAAAAAACAAAAATTAAATCAACATTCTACGGTTCATAAATACAACAAATTTCAATAATTTCGGCTTATTTTTGTCAAATAAATACAACTACGGCGATGAAAAACATATTGAATATCCTACAAATTTCGGAATTTTTCGGACAAAAACTGCAATTTACAAACAGCTTGTAATACCACAATAAAGACATCATGTCAACGCCCCTTTTAGGGGGCCTGTTTTACCCGAAATAATACTTCTGATTTCTTATGCATCATACATTCTTCGAAAATGTAAACCTGACAAAATATGAACCGCTGTCATTTAGCCAATACTAATGATTAATCAAAAATTATTATTATTTACCAGAGAGCAATATTTAAAAATATGCTCAAAAATTTTTGTCGGCTAAAAATTTTTAGCCAACAAAGGTGCGAAAAATCTATTATTTACATCCTGTAATTCTTTCGATTGTATATTTTTTGAAAATCAAAAAATGATAAGAATATTCCCCAGGGCGAAGTTTCTTCAGTAAAAAACAAAATACTATTTATTAATAATCAATCTTTTACAATCTGATTGACCGTTAACGGAGGTGGTCCGAATCAGGTATAAGCCGGCAGCATAATCATCTAAATGAATGGTACAATGAGTGTCTGCACATGGTACAGTCGTCATAATCTGACCGATACTATTTAGTAATTGCACTTGCGCCATTTTGTCACCTTCAATCCGTATTACATCCGTCGCCGGGTTAGGATAAATCGTCCAATCCGCGCTTTCATTCTCTTCTATTTTCGTATCATCGTACAAACAAGAAGCGAAGAAATTATAGATTTCTGTAGCATAGTCGATATCGTTGGCAGGGGTTGAATACCATTCGTGTGCACCGTTCACTACTTTAATGAAAGCTGTTTTGGTTTCGAAGTAACCGTTTTCATATAAATATTTAGAAAAAGTCAGACCATCATTAGCAGAATTGGGAAAATTAGTCACGATGGGCGTTGCGTCGCAGCTGTTATAATTTTTCCAATAATCCACGGTAGCTTCTGCGCCCAGTCCCACACTTCCGATAGGAATAGGAATCAGGCTCATGGTGTAGGAGCCGTCGGTATAAGCGATGGTAGAATCTGCGGTTCCGTGAATATGCATGGCACTGATGTGGGCAACGGGCATATTGGTATTGACAGCATTGCCGATGGTTCCGCTGACGGAGGCAATGGCGCGAAGACGATTGCCGGCGGCTATCGCCAACCGATTTGCCATGAACCCGCCAATTGAAAAACCGGTAGCAAACACATTGTGTTGATCAATATTATAAGTAGCAACCAGATTGTCCAAAATCGCCATCAAAAAACCGACATCATCTACATTCGGGTTCAGCTCAATAGTACTAATGAGTGTGGTAGCTTTTACGCCGGCACCCCAAGCTGCGCCCATCGGAATATTCATGCCAAGTACGGAAAGATTAGCAGGCAACGCCTGCGGGGTGATCATTATCCATCCATGCTCCTCGGCAATTTCGGTAAATCCGCAACTTTGAGCAAAATTGGTCATTGTATCGCCCAATCCGTGCAAACAAAACAGAACCGGTGCCGGGTGTGTATTATCATAGCTATCCGGCACATACTCCAAATATTGTCGGACAGTACCCCCATACGAAAGAGTTTTTGCAACATGCGTTTGCGACCACGTTGTTAAACAAATCACAACCAAAAAGAAAAAAGTGAAAAATTTTCTCATAGAATAAAGTTAAAAAAAGAGAGCAAAATGGCTAATTATCAATAAAACAGTGCTCTCATTTCTGTTCACAAAGACGCGTCAAATATACAAAAAATTGA